>CAZFLI010000010.1:0-28644 GCA_964519845.1 uncultured Anaerolineaceae bacterium
ACGCCTACGACAAGATCGTCGAGTCGCTGCCGGTTGTCGGGCAGCCGGCTCTGAGCCTGTCGCGGCGCATCCGCCGCATGGTCGTCAACTTCGCTCAGCCGGGGCAGCTCTTCGAGGATCTGGGCATCACCTACCTGGGTGTCATCCCCGGCCACAACATCCACGGCCTCGAGCACATCCTCAGGGCCGCCCTGGACGTGCCGGGCCCGGTGATCGTCCACGTTCGGACTCGCAAGGGGCGCGGCTACCGTCCGGCCGAGCGGGACCAGATCGGGTTCCACGGCGCCGCATTGCCGCCGATGCCGGCCCCCGAGAGCAGTGCCGCCGCGGCAAACGAGAGCCCCCTCCACGCCCAGACCGGCCCGGCGCTGGCCCGCAAGGACAGCGGCATGCCGGCTCCGGGCCTGCCGGACGAGGCGCCCATGGAGCCGTCCCGCAACGGGGCGGCGGGCGGCACGGCCGACATGGGCACGCCCTCCGCAGCGGCAAAGGCCGCCGCCGCGCACCGCCCGCCCAACTACACCCGGCACTTCTCCGAAGAACTGATCGAGATGGCCCGCCTGGACCGGCGCATCGTGGCCGTCACGGCGGGCATGCCGACGGGGACCGGCCTGCACGCCTTCCAGGCGGAGTTCCCGGACCGCTTCATGGACGTGGGCATCGCCGAGCAGCACGCGGTCGCACTCTCGGCCGGCATGGCCCTGGCGGGGGAGCGGCCCGTCGTCGCGCTGTACTCCACATTCCTGCAGCGGGCCTTCGACCAGGAAGTCCACGATGTCTGCCAGAACGACCTGCCGGTCCTGCTGGCCGTGGATCGGGCCGGCCTGGTGGGCGAGGATGGCACCAGCCACCAGGGCATGTTCACTCTGCCCACCCAGCTTCAGTTGCCGAACATGATCGTCGCCAGTCCCAAAGACGAGCAGGAGCTGCGGTCGATGGTCCGGACGGCGTTGGCCCAGGACCACCCGTTCGCTCTCCATTACCCGCGCGACGCCGGCTTCGGCGTCCCGGCCCGCAAGCCCCAGGTCCTCAAGGTCGGCGTCGGCGAGCTGCTGAGCGAGGGTCGGGACGTTCTGATCGTCGGCTTCGGCCCAATCCTGGACCGCGGCCGCTTGGCGGCCCAGGAGTTGGAGCGCGAGGGCTGGTCGGTCGGCCTCATCAATGCCCGTTTCGCCAAGCCGCTCGACCGGCAGTTGATCCTTGACCAGGCCCGCGGAAAGAAGCTGGTGGTCACGCTCGAGGAGAGCGTCGTCAGCGGTGGGTTCGGGTCCGCGGTGCTGGAACTGGTCGAACAGGCGCGGGTGACGGACCCTGTCTATCGCGACGTCGCGGTGCGAATCGTCGGCATCCCGGCCGACCGTTTCGTCGACCACGGCAGCGTCGACGACCTGCGCCGGATCTTGCGGCTGGACGCGGCCGGCATAGCCGGGCAAATCCGGGAGACGCTGACCCGGCTTCGCGCCGAGCCCTCGGCGGAGCGGCATGCTCGAGGCTCGGCGTCGGCGCCCGCTTCCAGGTTGCGCTGAGCCGCAGCGGGTCTCACGGCGCGTCCCCGTGCAGCACGAGTTGATCCGGGTGTGACACGATTGGCGGGATGAGCCCAGCCGAGCGAAACCCACGCCAGCGCCTCGACCAGCTCCTCGTAGAGCGTGGCCTCGCGGAATCGCGCACCCGCGCCCAGGCCCTGATCATGGGCGGTCACGTACGGGTGGGCGAGGGCGAGTCCGTGCGCACGGATCGCAAGCCGGGCGACATGGTGGCCACGACCGTAGGCCTGGAAGTCGAGGCGCCGCCGCCGTTCGTGTCCCGCGGCGGCATCAAGCTGCGGGCCGCCCTGGACGCCTTCGGAGTGGAGCCGGTCGGGCTCGTCTGCTTGGACGTGGGCTCCTCCACGGGCGGCTTCACGGACCTCCTGCTGCAGCGCGACGCCAGCCGCGTCTACGCGGTGGACGTCGGGCGTGGCCAGCTGGCGGAGTCCCTGCGCCACGACCCTCGCGTCGTGTCTATGGAGAAGATGAACGCTCGGACGCTGGGGCCCGGCGTCTTGCCGACCGCGGTGGATCTGGCGACCATCGACGTTTCGTTCATCTCGCTGGATCGCATCCTGGGCCCGGTGGCCTCCTGCTTCGGGCCGCTCGGCGGGCGCATCGTGGCCCTGGTGAAGCCGCAGTTCGAGGCTGGGCGCAAAGACGTTCGCGACGGCGTGGTGCGCGACCCGGCGATCCATCTGCGAACCCTCGAGGCGGTGGCCCGGCACGCCCTGTCGCTGGGCCTGAGGCTGCGCGGCGTCGTCGCCTCGCCTATCACCGGCCCGGCCGGCAACCGCGAGTTCTTCGTCGAGCTGGACGTCCCGGCCGGCTATCAGCCGTCCGCCGGCGTCTCGGTCGAGCTGCCCGATGCCTGGGAAATCAAGTTCCGAGAGATGGTGGGCGCATGAGCCTGGACCGGATCGGCTTCGCCTACAACCCCACCAAAGAGGCCGCGCTGGAGCTGCGCGAGCGCGCCGAGGGTTGGTGCAAGGTGCGGGGCATCGACCACTGGTCGGCCCCGGCCGGCGAGACGCAGACCCTGGTCAGGGAGCTGCCGGCAACCGGCGCCCTGATCGTGCTGGGCGGAGACGGAACCTTCCTGCGGGCTGCCACCGCCGTGGCAGAGGTGGACGTGCCGCTGCTGGGCGTGAACCTGGGGAAGGTGGGTTTCCTCTCGAAGGTCGAGGCCGCGTGCATCGAGACGGTGCTGGGGCAGCTGGTGGCCGGGGAGTTCTCGATCGAATCCCGGATGGCCCTGCATGCCGAGATCCACCCCGGCGGCAAGCCGGACGCCGGTGAGACGTTCTTCGCCCTGAACTACATCACCGTGGCGCGCGGCGCCCTGGTACGGGTCTGCCGCATCGACGTCGAGATCGCCGGCTCGCATCTGGCCACTTTCACCGCCGACGGCCTGGTCGTGTCGAGCCCCACCGGCTCGACCGGGTACTGCTTCTCGGCCGGCGGACCGATTCTGGATCCTACCAGCCGGAACCTGGTCGTGACCACCATCGCCGGCTACATGACGGCCATTCGGTCGGTGGTGGTGAGCCCCCGGCACAAGGTCAAGATGAAGGTGGTGGACGCCTACGACGTGCTGATGAACGTCGACGGGCGCGAGGACCGCCACCTCTCGATCGGCGACGTTGTCTGCGTTTCGGAGGCGCCTCGGGCGGTGCGCTTCATCGAGCCGCGCGGAGCGGTGGCGTTCTGGGATCTGCTACGGCAGAAGTCGGAGCTCCTGCCGTCATGACGGAGGTCGCCGGCGTGCCGCGGCCCGGGCAGGAGGTCGAAACCGCCGAGCTCGAGGGGGTCGAGGTGGCGGCCTCGCCAATGTCGGCCGGCAGGCTGATCGAGTTGAATGTTCGTGACCTTGCCCTGATCGAGAAGCTCCGCATCTCCTTCGAGTCCGGCCTCAACGTGCTGACCGGAGAGACTGGGGCCGGCAAGAGCCTGCTGATCGACGCCCTCGGCCTGGCTCTCGGAATGCGGGCCGACACGAGCCTGGTGCGCCACGGCTCGGATGGGGCCCGGGTGGAGGCGCTGTTCGACCGGTTGCCGGAGCCGATGATCAGCGTCCGAGAAGTGGCGGCCGGAGGGCGTTCCACCGCCCGGCTGGACGACGAGACGGTCACGGCCGCCCGGCTGTCGGCGGTCGCCGGACGGCTGGTTGAGATCCACGGGCAGCACGACCAGCAGCGCCTTCTGGACGAACGCTGGCAGCGTGAGTTGCTGGACTCGTTCGGGGGGCTCGAGACCCAGCAGGCGGCCATGGTCGGGGCGGTGGACGCCTGGCGGGCCAATCAAGCGGCTCTGGCCGAGCTGGCCCTGGATCCGCGCGAACTGGCCCGGCGGCTGGAGCTTCACGAGCACCAGCTGGCCGAGATCGAAGGCGCCAAACTGCGCCAGGGCGAGGCCGCCGAGATCAAGGCCCGACTGTCTTCCGCGCAGCACGCCGAGTCGATCGCGCGGGGCGCCACGGAGATCCACGAGCTGCTGGCCGGGGAGGGGAGCGGAGCGCGGGAGACGGCCGCCCAGGCGGCCCACCGGGCCCGCGACCTGGCTCGTCTCGATGCCCGCTACGACCGGGTGGCGGAGCGCCTGCTGGGGCTGGCCGCGGAGATGGAAGATGCCGCGGCCGAGGCGGCAGGCCTGGCCGAGAGCGTCGACCACGATCCGGCGGCACTGGCCGCCCTGGAGGAGCGCCTGTCGCTGATCTACTCGCTGGAGCGCAAGTACGGCGAGGACGAGGCCGCGGTGATTGCCCACGGCGAGCGCGCGGCGCAGGAGGCGGAGCGGCTGCGCAGCCTCGAGTCGTCGCGCGAAAGCCGCCAGGCGGAGGCGGCGCGCCTGCTGGCCGTCGTGGCCGAGGCGGCCGTTGCCCTGTCCGACGCCCGGCGCAGCGCGGCCCACCTTCTGGGCCGATCCGTGGAGGAGGCCCTGGGCGGGCTCGGCTTCCGCCAGACGGAGTTCCAGGTTGCGGTGTCGAGGCGGGCGGCGGGTCCGTCCGAGCCGGCCGTGGAGCTGGGCGGCGAGAGGTGTTCCTTCGACATGCACGGAATTGACGCGGTCGTCTTCCTGTTCGCGCCCAACCCGGGCGAGCCGGCCCGGCCGCTGTCCCGGATCGCCTCCGGCGGCGAGCTGTCGCGCGTCGCGCTGGCCATCAAGCAGGTCCTGGCCGCCGCGGACAGGACGCCGACGCTGGTCTTCGACGAGATCGACTCGGGGATCGGCGGGCGCAGCGCGGAGCCCGTGGGCCGGAGCCTGTGGGCATTGGCTCGGACGCACCAGGTCCTGTGCGTGACGCACCTGGGCCAGATCGCCGCCTACGCCGACGCTCAGTTCCGGATCGAGAAGCACTCGCGCGACAACAGAACGGTGACCGAAGTGCGGCGTCTGGGGCGCGAGGAGCGGATCGAAGAGCTGGCCGCCATGCTGGCCGGCGCAGAGGGCGGGTCCGGGGCGCGGGCCAGCGCGGAGGAACTCCTGGAGCGCGCCGACGCCTGGCGGCAAGCCGCGCGCGAGGGCTGACGTGGTCGGGGCGGTGGCCGGGCCCGGGGACCGTCTCGCGTCGGCGATCGAGGAGTATCTGACCCACCTGCGGGTGGAGCGCGGCCTGTCGGAGGCCACGCTGAGGGCCTATCGGTCCGATCTGGCGGACTTTGCCGCCAGCCGCGGCGCCGCAGCCGGCTGGGACGCCTCGTCCGAAGTGGCCGTCCGCTACCTGGGAGCGCTGGCTGCGCCGCGACGAAGCCGCCTGACGGCGCTGCGTCCAACCACCCTGCGGCGGCGCGCGGCGTCGTTGCGGGGCTTCTACCGCTTCTGCTTCGCCGAGGGCCTGATCGCCACGGACGTGGCTTCCCGTTTCGACCTGCCGCGCCGGCCGCGTCTCCTGCCGGAAGTGCTGACGGTGATGGAAGTCGAGGCGCTGCTCGAGGCCCAGGGGGGCGACACGCCGGCCGGCCTGCGCGACAGGGCCCTGCTGGAGCTTCTCTACGCGAGCGGTCTGCGCATTTCGGAGGCGCTCGGCCTCGACCGTGAGGATCTGTCACTCGAGGAGGCGGTGGTGCGCGTGGTGGGGAAGGGGGACCGAGAGCGCCTGGTGCCGGTCGGCGAAGTCGCCCTGGACTGGCTGCGGCGGTACATCGACGAGCCCCGTGTGGGCTGGCTGGCGGCAGCCGGAGAGCCGGTCTCGCGCGGCGGCCCGCTCTTCCTGTCGGAGCGCGGACGGCGCCTGGACAGACGTCGAGCCTGGGAGATGCTCGTCTCCACCGCCCGGGCGGCGGGCCTGAAGCGGGGCATCAGCCCCCACACCCTTCGCCACTCGTTCGCGACTCACCTACTGGAGGGCGGGGCGGATCTACGCATCGTCCAGGAGCTGCTGGGCCATGCGAGCATAAGCACGACGCAGTTGTACACGCATCTGACGGGCGAACGGATCAAGGACGTATACGCGCGGGCCCACCCGCGTGCATGATTAGGCGAGCAGCCCGCAGGTGGCCGGGCGCGACAGCAAGGAGACGAGGATGAGCTACGCGGAAAGCCTGCTCGCAAAGAACGAGCACGTCGTCTACCAGGGCCGCCAGCACTGGCTCGCGCCGCTGTCGGACTCACTGCGCCCGATCGTGCTGGTTCTGCTGGGCCTGGTGATCCTGTTCCTGGCCGTCTTCGTCAAGGCCAGCGGCGTCTTCTGGACGGTGACGGCCCTGCTCAGCCTCGTCCTCATCCTCGTCGGCTCGGTCTGGAGCGCCATCGTCTGGCTGACCTGGCGAGCCCAGGAGTACCTCATCACCAACCGGCGGGTGCTCAAGGTCGAAGGCCTGATCGACAAGCGCAGCGCGGACAGCTCGCTGGAGAAGATCAACGACGCGATCCTCTCGCAGGGCATCCTGGCCCGCCTCCTGAAGTACGGCAACCTCGACATCATGACGGCCGCCGAGGAGGCCATCGACAGGTACGAGATGCTGGCCAACGCGGTCGACTTCAAGAAGGCGATGCTCAACGCCAAGAACGATCTGGAGGACGGTGGGCGTGGCGTAACCACGGCAGGCCAGCGAAGCCGCTCCGTCGCCGCGGATGCCGGCGAGGTGGAGGCGGCCCTGGATCGACTGGCCGCGCTGCGCGACAAGGGCAAGATCACCCAGGCCGACTACGAGCGCAAGAAGGCCGACCTGCTCGACAAGATGTAGGTCGGGCTGCCCGGCGTTGGGAGCGGCGCGGTAGGATAGCCGAGCCCCGTTTCGTCGCGAGAGGTTCGTCTTGGATTCGTTTAGGCTGGCCGAAGCCGTCATCTGGATCGCGCTCTTCATCATCATCTCGGGGCCGGTGCACGAGTGCGCCCATGCTTTCGCGGCCTGGCGCCTGGGCGACGGCACGGCCAGGATGTACGGCCGCGTGTCGCTTGATCCCATCAGGCACTTCGACCTCGTCGGCGGATCGCTGCTGATCTTCTCCGTGCTGCTCACCGGCTTCGGGTTCGGCTGGGCCAAGCCGACGCCGGTCAACCCCAACTTCCTGCGCGGCCGCTATGCCAATGCGATCGTGGCGGCGGCCGGGCCGCTGTCCAACCTTGCCCTGGCTGCCGTCTTCGCGGTCGGCTTCCGGATCCTGTGGGCGCAGGGCATCGAGCCCAACAACACCTCGGGCATCAACATGCTCCAGCTCGTCTTCGCTACGGGCGTCATCCTGAATATCGTGCTGCTCCTTTTCAACCTCCTTCCGGTCCCGCCGTTGGATGGCTCGCACGTGCTCCTGGACATGCTCGACCGTCAGACGGCGAGGCAGGTCGCCGCGTTCATGAACCAGTACGGGCTGCTGCTGCTGGTGGCGGTGGTGCTCTTCGCCGGACGGCTCATCGGTCCCATCCTGGTGCCCCTGGCCAACTTCCTGCTCGGCGCCCAGATCTACGCCGTGTAGCGGGGTGCGTGGATGGTGGGCGGGCAAGCTCAGGCGGACCTGGCATTACCTTCGGGCCCGGGTCGAGCCGGACGAGCGGGCTGAACTGGAGACCTGGCTGGATCCGGCGCGGCTGGCGCTGTTCGACGCCATGCATGTCGCCGACCGGCGCCACTGCCTGGATGTGGTGCGGGCGCTGCGGGCGCGCGGCGTGACGGACCACGACCTGCTGGTCGCCGGACTGCTGCACGACTGCGGGAAGGGCCCCCGAGTCCGTCTCGTTCACCGCGTGGCCTGGTCGCTGGGCCAGCGCTACGGGGAGTGGATCTGGCGTTGGTCGAGCCGATTGCCCACCTTTCGCACTGGCCTCGAGCGGCTCCGGCGTCATGCCGCGCGTTCGGCGGAGCTGGCGGCACAGGCCGGCTGCACAGCCAGGACGGTGGAGTTGATCCGTTTGCAGGAGAATCCGGTTGATGAGGCGGGCGAGTTGCTGCTTGCCGCCGACGAGGCCAGCTGATGATCGTCTCCCAACTGGGCGTCGCCCCACTCGATCCGGAGCTCGTGCCGCAGGTCCTCCTGGCCGGGGGCCGGCGAGAAGAAGCCACCAGAGTGCGGCTGGCCGAGTTCGACGGCCCGCTGGGGCTGCTGCTGGCCCTGATCGAAGCCCGCCAGCTGGACGTCCTGACGGTACCCCTGGGCGCTCTCGCCGAAGCCTACCTGGACGCCCTGGCCTCGCTGGAGAGCGACAAGCTGGGCAACGCCTCCGGCTTCGTAGCCGTCGCGGCGCAGTTGATCCTGATCAAGAGCCGGGCCATCCTGCCCCGGCAGCCGCAGACGGCGGCGGTTCCGCTCGACGACGAGCCAGATCCGGAAGAGGAGCTTCGGGCGCGACTGATCGAGTACCGACGCTACCGCGATGCCGGGGCGGTTCTGGGGTCTCGACCCGACGGCCTGCGGCTCTTCCGCCGCGACGCCGAGGTTGCCGCACAGGCGGGCAAGGCCGGGGCGCGACCGCCCGAGAGACCGCCCCTGCCGCCGTCGGTACTGGCTCGCGCGCTGGACCGTATGGCCAGGGTCGTGCCGCCGCCGCAGCCGGCCACGGAGCTCGTCGCCCGGACGATCACCCTGGCCGAGCGCTCCCAGGTCATCCGCGCCGCCCTGGCGGAGGCGGGCAGTATCGTTCTCCAGGAACTGCTGCGGAACGTGCACGACAGAGTGGTCGTGGCCGTGACCTTCCTGGCCATGCTGGAGCTGTCGAAGCGGCATGAGGTCACCCTGGAGCAGGCGGAGCCCTGGGGCCCGATCATCGTCCGGCGGGCTGAGGAGTGGGCTCCCGGATCGGCGGAGGCCCTGGGCGAGATCGACGAGAGCCTGGAGTCGTTTGCATGACCATGGAGGAGAAGGCCGGCTTGGAGATCGAGATCCGCCCCCGCGCCGGACGGGCCCGCGAGGCCGCTCAGAAGGAGCAAGAGGCCGCCCAGCCGGCCGCCGCGGCTCCGGGCGAGTTGACCGAGAACCAGCTCGAAGCCCTGCTCTTCGTGGCCGAGAAGCCCCTGGCCCGCTCGGAGATTGCGGCCCTGGCGGGGGTCGATCGGGCGGTCGTGGATGCGCGGATCGGCGATCTGGCTGTCAGTCTGTCGCAGCGCGGCATCCGGCTCGTCGAATCGGGTGAGAGGGTGGAGCTGGCAACCGCGCCGCAGGCCGGAGTGCTGATCGCCCGCTACGTCGGAGCGGATGCGCCGCGCCTCTCGTCGGCGTCTCTGGAGACGCTGGCGATCGTCGCCTACCGCCAGCCTTGCACTCGCGCCACCATTGAGCGCATCCGGGGAGTGGACTCCGACTACACCATCCGCACCCTCCTGCATCGGCGGCTTGTCGTGGAGCTTGGGCGCTCCGAGGCCCCGGGCCGGCCCATCTTGTTCGGTACCGGGTTTGATTTCCTGGAGCGGTTCGGCATGATCAGCCTGGAGGAATTGCCGCCGCTGGAGGCCGATGTCGCCGAACGGCTGCATGAGCCCGGACCAGAGGCTGAGGAGTCGGGTGGGGCGGACGAGGCCGGCTGAGATGGCCAGGGCCCGCCTCCAGAAAATCATCGCGGCCGCCGGTCTGGCCTCGCGCAGGGGCGCTGAGGAGCTGATAAGGGCGGGCCGGGTGACTGTGGACGGGCGAATCGCCATCCTGGGCGAGACGGCCGATCCGGAGACACAGCAGGTAGCCGTCGACGGCGCGCCGCTGGCCGCGGAGGAGAGGCCGCGGTCGTACTGGGCGCTGAACAAGCCGAGCGGAGTGGTGTCGACGGTGCGGGACCGACACGCGACCAAGACGGTCATGGACCTGCTGCCGGCCGGCGTCCGGCGCGAGGCGCGCATCTACCCGGTGGGCCGGCTGGACGAGGAATCCGAGGGCCTCTTGCTCTTCACCAACGACGGTACCTGGGCGGACCTGCTCCTCCACCCACGCTACGGCGTGGAGCGCGAGTACATGGTCGGGCTGGACCGCTCGCTTCTGAAGGGTCAGAAGCTGGCCTTGCGTGAGGGCGTCCTTCTCGACGAAGGGCCGGCCAGGCTCGACATGCTGGAGGACGCGACGCCGGCTCAGGTCCGGAACATGCTGGCCCTGCTTGCTCCGCCGCAGGCCGATCTGCGCTGGTACCGGGTCGTGCTGGCGCAAGGCTGGAAGCGCCAGATAAGGCGGATGTTCGCGGCGGTGGAGGTTCCGGTACGACGTTTGGTTCGAGTTCGCATCGGCTCGCTCAAGCTGGTCGATCTGCCGGCTGGACAGGCCAGGCCGCTGGAGAGGCAGGAGGTGCGGCGGCTGGCCGCGGGGGCGCGGCGGACGACCACTACGCGGCCGCCGAAGGGCCGCCCCAGGGCCGGAGCGGAGTCCGCGCAATAGCGGGCTTCGAGCGCGCTATCCTGCCATCGTGACCAGCCAGCCGCCTCCGCCGTCCGCCGCCCGCCTTCTCGTGGTCGCCATCGACGGCCCCAGTTCCAGCGGCAAGAGCACCGTGGGCTCGGAGTCGGCCCGGCGGCTCGGCTACCGTTTCTGCGACACGGGTCTGCTGTACAGGGCCGTGTCCTGGCTGGCCGCCGAGCGGGGCATCGGCCCGGGCAGCGTGGAGGCCCTGCTGCCGCTGGTCGACGAGGTGGAGCTGACACCGGACGGCGAGGGCCGCCTGCGGCACGTCCATGCCGGCGGCCGCGACGTGACCGACGAAGTGCGCGGCCCGGCCGTTGACCGGTTCGTGTCGGACTACTCGAAGGTGCCGGAGCTGCGGGCGGCGTTGATTTCCCGCCAGCGCGACCTCGTCGAGGACGGCGGCATCGTGATGGTCGGCCGCGACATCGGAACGGTCATCCTGCCGGACGCCGATCTCAAGATCTACCTCTGGGCCTCGCCGGAGGAGCGAGCGAGGCGCCGGGCCGAGGAGCGGCATATCGCCGAGGGCAGTCCGGAGGCGGAGGCGATCCTGGCCGACATGCGTCGCCGCGACACGATCGACTCGAGCCGCGAGACGGCTCCGCTGCGAGCGGCCGAAGACGCGATCACGGTCACCACGGACGGCGTCACCTTCGAGCAGACGGTCGAGATAGTGGTGGCGGCGATCCGGTCGGCACAGGGAACGGACGAGGGCGGCTGTGTTCGGTAGCGGGCTGCCGTTCTGGCCGCGCCTGACGGCCATCGTCTTCCGCTGCATCCTGACGTGCGTGACGCGGGTAAAGGTGGAGGGGCGCGAGAACGTTTCTGCGTCCGGGCCCGTGCTGATCATCTGCAACCACGCCTCGAACGTCGACGGGCCGGTTCTCATGGCCTACTTCGTTCCGGCGATGGGGCGCAGACTGGCCTGGCTCGGCAAGGAGGAGGCCCTCCGCTGGCCGGTGGTCGGCAAGATCATCGGGCAGAACGGTGTCATCGGGATACGGCGGGGTGCCGGCGACCTGGAAGCATTCCGTCTGGTCAAGCAGGCGCTGGACGCTGGCGGTCCGCTGGTCGTCTTCCCCGAAGGGACGCGCTCTCGGGACGGCGCCCTGCAGGCGGCCAAGGAAGGGGCAACGGTGCTGGCGCTGCGCAGCGGCGCGCCAATCCTGCCGATCGCCATCGTGGGTTCGCACCGTTTCTGGCCGCGCGGCAAGCTGCCGCGGCCATTCCGGGGCATGAGGATCCGTATCGGGCCCGTCTTCCACCTGACGATGGAGCGAGGTGGCGACCGCCACGAAGCCACTCGCGCCGCCACGGCCGACCTGATGGGCCACATTGCGGAGCTGCTGCCCCCGGATCAACGCGGGGTGTACGGCGGGACGGCGGGCGGCTCCGACGCGCCGAGCTCGGGCTGAGTGCCATACTCAAGCGCGATGGGTAACGTTCGGGAAGTCCGCATAGCCAGGCGAACGGGGTTCTGCTACGGCGTGCGCGAGGCGATCGACAGGGCCAAGGAGGCGGCTGCGGCCGGCAAGCGGACGCACACGCTCGGCCAGGTCGTGCACAACGAAGGCGTCATCAGCCAGCTGGCGGAGCAGGGGATCGAGACCGTCGACTCTCTCGATCAGGTGACCGGGGGGGCAGCCGTGGTGATTCGTGCCCACGGCGTCCGGCCGGAGGTGCTGCGCAGCGCGGAGACTCGCGGCCTGGACATCATCGACGGCACGTGCACCTGGGTGATCCAGGAGCAGCGGGCGATTACGAGCCTGGTGGACGAGGGTTACGCCATCGTGCTGCTCGGGACTCCGCGACACCCGGAGGTGGTCGGGCTGCTCGGCTTCGCTCCCGACGCCATCGTCGTGGACGAGGAGGAGGACTGGGAGCAGATCCCCCGGCGCAAGAAGATGGCGCTCCTCAGCCAGTCGACCCAGCCGCCCTGGAAGTTCGAGAAGCTGGCCGCCTTCATGGTGAGCCGCTGCCACGAGCTCAAGATCGTGAACACCGTCTGCCCGGTCACGATCCACCGCCAGGAGGACACCATCGAGACGGCGCGCGAGGTGGACCTGATGCTGGTCGTGGGGGGGCGCTCGAGCGCCAACACGAAGGAGTTGACCAGGCTCTGCGCGATCGTCGGCACTCCGGCCATACAGATCGAATCGGAGGCCGATCTGGCCGATGCCTCGCTGTTCGGCGAGGCTCGCGTTGTCGGCGTCACCGGCGGCACCAGCACGCCGATCGAGGATCTGCGCTGCGTGGCCCTGCGGGTGCTGACGCTGGCCGGCACTCCCGAAGCGGCCGCCCACGCCGAGGAGTTGGCCAATGCCGCTCTCGCCTCCGCCGCCACGCCCGCCGGTCGGACCACTTCGCTGGCCCCCGCGGCCGTGACGTAGCCGGCGCGGAAGTCGCCGCATATCGCCCTGGGCAATGGACCGCCCGCCCGCCCCTCCACCCATGTTCGGGGCCCACGCGCCGCGATCGGCCATAATCCCCAGGTGAGTTCACTGCCTGTCGTAGCTATCGTCGGCCGCCCGAATGTCGGCAAGAGCACCCTCTTCAACCGTGTGGTCGGCCGCCGGGCCGCCATCGTGGAAGACCGCGCCCGCACTACCCGCGACCGCATCTACGGCGAGGCGGAGTGGAATGGGCGCCGCTTCATCGCCGTCGATACGGGCGGCCTGGAGATCAGGCCCGGCGATCCGATCGAGGAGAAGGTTCAGGAGCAGGCCCGGCTGGCCATCGGTGAAGCGGACGTCATCATCCTCGTGGTCGATTCGATCAGCGGCCTGACGCCGGCGGACCGAGAAGCCGCGGACCTGCTGCGACTGGCCAAAGCACCTGTGCTCGTAGCCGCCAACAAGGCCGACAACGAGAAGCGCGAGTTGGAGGCAGCCGAGTTCTACTCACTGGGCTGGGAGGAGACGCACGCCATCAGCGCCGGCCACGGCCGCGGCGTGGCCGATCTGCTGGACGCCATCGTGTGGGCGTTGCCGCCGGAGAGCTCGGCCGAGGTCGAGCGCAAGCGGCGCGAGGCGGCGGCGGACGAGTGGGCGCGAGGGGTGGTCGAGGGAAGCCTGCGGCGCACCCGCCGGGGGCGCGCCGAGGCCGTCGAGTTCGAACGCGCGGCCGGCGAGGAAGGCGCACCGTCTGAGCTTGAGGCGCCTGCCTTCGGCGACGAAGAGCAGCAGATCGCCATCGCCCTGGTAGGCCGGCCGAATGTCGGCAAGTCGAGCCTGCTGAACTCGCTGCTGGGCGAGGAGCGGGCCATCGTCAGCGAGATCCCCGGGACCACCCGCGACGCCATCGACACTCATCTGCAGTGGGGCCGCAGCGAGATCGTCCTGATCGACACGGCCGGCATTCGCCGTCCGGGCAAGGTGGCCGGGGGCCCCGCGGCGGAGCGCTACTCGACGCTGCGAGCGATCAAGGCGGTCGACCGGGCCGACGTCGTCATCCTGGTCGTCGACGCGGCCCAGGGGCTGACCTCCCAGGACGCTCACGTGGCCGGCTTCATCGTGGAGGAGGGGCGTGGGCTCGTCGTCGCCCTGAACAAGTGGGACCTCCTGGCCGAGAAGACGGACCGGACGTTCGACGAGTACGCGGCCGCCCTGCGCGGGCAGGTGCCCTTCCTGGATTTCGCTCCGATCGTCTCCATCAGCGCTCTCACCGGCCAGCGGGCAGGCAAGGTCCTGGAGCTGGCGGTGGACGTCTGGGGCGAGCGTCGCAAACGCATCCCGACGCCCGAGGTGAACCGCGTGATCCGGGAGGCAACGGCCCGGCAGACGCCTCCGCGAGGCAAGCTCGGTCAGCCGAAGATCTTCTACGTGACTCAGGTCGCCGTGGCTCCGCCCACCTTCGTCTTCTTCGCCCGCCACGCCAACCAGGTCCACTTCAGCTATCACCGCTTCCTGGAGAATCGGCTGCGCGACGCTTTCGGGTTCGACGGCACGCCGATCAAGCTCATCTTCCGCGAGCGAGCCAGCGATCGAGCCGAGAAGAGACCTGGAAGCGGGGATCGCGGAGGCCGGACCCCCGCCGGACCACGTGCGGCGCGGCCCGTGGCGGCCGGGGCCAGGTCCCCGCGAGGCGTCTCCGGCGGAGTGAAGCGCCAGTCGGGCAGGCGGGGCCGCCAGGGCTGAGGGATGCGCGGAGATGGCGCGCCGGTCTGGTATGCTGACGGCCGATCGGGGCGTGGCGCAGCCTGGTAGCGCACCTGAATGGGGTTCAGGAGGCCGAGCGTTCGAATCGCTCCGCCCCGACCACTCTCCCTCTCTCACCGCGGCCGCCGGCCGATGTGCGATTTCGTGCTGCACGACGCGTTTGGCGTTTGCCATAATCTCCGCCTGATCTGTGGGGCAGCCGGCGCTGGCCGTTCGCCGTATCCCTGCGTCGCCAGACGCATGGGGGACTGCGCGGCTATCGGGGGCCAGCTGCAGGTCTGGTCGACAGCCGCAGTGCTGCGGCCGCGAATCCGTCTTCACCGGCATTTCGGTGAGCATTCATGAGGTGTGAAATGTTCCTTCGCAAGTCAGGCCAGGGTCTGGCCGAGTACGCCCTGATCCTCGCCCTGATCGCCATCCTGGCGATCACCGCTCTGATCTTCCTGGCCGGCCAGATCACGACCATCCTGAACTCCATCGGTAACGCTCTCTAGCCGCGTCGCCGAAAAGCAGGGAGCCGGGCCGCGGACTCGCGGCCCGGTCTTTCTTTGGCGAGCGACCGCCCCGGCGGCTGTGGGAGTCGACCCGGGGTAGACTTGCGGCCACGAACCGGCCGGCCGGCCGGGCGCACGGCGGGTGAGAACGTGGCCAATGCGGCCGGGCAAGCAAAGGCGGACGATGCCTTCGAAGGCCTGGATGAGGAGCAGGTAGCGGGCCTCGGGGACATGGACCCAGAGGCCTTCCGTGCGGCTGCGCACCGGACGGTGGACATCATGGCCGACTACCTGGCCGGACTCGACGCCCGTGAGGTCATGCCGTCCATCGAGCCGGGCGAGTTGCGTTCGCAGTTGCCCGCCTCGCCGCCCGAGGGCCCCGAGCCGCTTGACGCCATCCTGGCCGACTATCGGCGCCTGATCGAGCCGAACGTCACGCACTGGCAGCACCCCCGCTTCCTGGCCTACTTCAGCAGCGCCGCCTCCGGGCCGGGCATCATCGGCGAGATGCTCACCGCCGTCCTCAACTCCAACGTCATGCTGTGGCGAACGAGCCCGGGCGGCACCGAGCTGGAGCAGGTTGTCGTGGATTGGCTGCGCCAGGCGCTGGGGCTGCCGGCTGAATTCGACGGCCTGCTTACCGACACCGCCTCGACGTCCTCGCTCCTCGCCCTGGCGGCGGCGCGGCAGGCAGCCGGCATCGACGTCACGAGCCGAGGGCTTGCCGGGCGCGAAGACGTGCCCGGGCTGCGAGTCTACGCGTCGGCCGAGGCTCACTCTTCCATTGAGAAGGCCTGTATGACCCTGGGGCTCGGCCGTGAGGGTCTGGCGCGCATTCCTACGGACGATGCCTTCAGGCTGCGCCTGGACGAGCTGGAAGCGGCGATCGCAGCGGACCGGGAGGCCGGCCGCAAGCCGATCGCCCTTGTCGGGACGATCGGGACCACCTCTACGACGTCGGTGGACCCGGTTGAGGGCATGGCCGATATCGCCGCGCGCGAGGGCCTGTGGTTGCACGTCGACGCGGCGTACGCGGGGGCGGTTGCGCTCATCCCCGAGCGGCGCGCCCCGTTCGCCGGCTGGGAGCGTGCCGACTCGATCGTGATGAACCCTCACAAATGGCTGTTCGCTCCGGTGGACGTCTCGCTGCTCCTTTCGAGGCGGCTGCCGGTCCTGCGCGATGCGTTCAGCCTGGTGCCGGAGTACCTGCGGACGCTCGACCGCCGGGGACCGATGCGCGACTACAACGAGTACACCCCCACCCTGGGCCGCCGCTTCCGGGCGCTCAAGATCTGGATGCTGGTGCGCTACTTCGGCCTGGAGGGCCTGCGGCGCCGGATTGCCTTCCACCTGGAGATGGGGGCCCGCTTCGCGGCCTGGGTGGAGGAGTCGCCCGATTTCGAGTTACTGGCGCCGGTGCCGTTCTCGACCGTCTGCTTCCGTTACCGGCCTGGCGCGCTGGCCGGCAGCGAGGACGAGCCGGCCGTCGCCGCGGAGTTGGACCGGCTGAATCTGGCCCTAATGGATGCCGTGAACCGCAGCGGCGAGGCGTTCCTTTCGCACACCAGGCTGGGCGGGCGATTCGCGATCCGAATGGCCATGGCCAACCTGCGCTCGACGGACGAGGACATGGACCGGGTCTGGGCGATCCTGCGACGTGAGGCCGATGTGCTCGGCGGGCCGAGCGTGTGAGTGTGGGCATGAGGAACGCAGGCCACAGGGTTGCCTTTGGGCTGACGGCGCTCGGCGCCGCGCTGACGGCGGTGGGCGTGGCTGTCTGTCTTCTGCTCAATCCTGTCTGGGTCGGCTTCGAGCAGGACCGCAGCGACGTCACGGGACTCACCGGCTACTCGAGCCAGCAGGTCCGGGACGTGACCGGCAGCATCCTGGCGGATCTGGTCTTCGGCCCGCCGGCTTTCGACGTGGCCGTCGACGGGGTGCCGGTGCTGTCGGAGCGCGAGCGCAGCCACATGGCGGACGTGCGCGACACATTCGCGCGGGCGGGGCTGGTGGTCGTGGCTGGAGCCGTGCTGCTCGTCGCCCTAGGCGCGGCCGCACGGGGCGGCCGCCGGTTCTGGTTGGCCGTGCGGGCAGGGGCCGTGCTGGCAATCGGGGTCGTCGTCGTGGCCGGATCGCTGAGTGTCGTGTTCTTCGACCAGGCCTTCGAACTGATGCACCGGATCTTCTTCAAATCCGGCACGTACACCTTCGACCCGCGCACTGATCGCCTGGTGCAACTGTTTCCGGACGAGTTCTGGTTCGAGTCGGCAGTGGCCCTGGGAGTCGCCATCGTGGCTATCGCGGCGCTGATGTGGATCGTGGCGAATCGTCTGGTCGGAGCCGGGCCGGAGCCCGGAGAGGGAGTGCTGCCGTGAGCTCCGCCATCGCCCTGCTTCGCATTCGCGGCCTGGAGATCCGGGCCCACTGGACGTGGATCTTCCTTCTGGCGCTGATAACGGTCGTCTTCGGTGGGGGCCTGGCCGCGCATCCCGAGACCCCGTTCGAGCCTGTCTGGGCCTGGGGCACCGGGGCCGTCGCGGCCGTCCTCGTCTTCGCCTCGGTTGCCGTTCATGAGCTGGCTCACGCCGCCGTGGCCCGGCGTGAGGGCATAGGCGGCTCGGTGATCGTCGTGCAGCTGCTGGGCGGGATGTACGTGATGGAGACCCGGCCGCGAAGTGCCGGCCAGGAGTTCCGCTCCGCCGCCGCCGGGCCTACCGTGAGCCTGCTGGTAGCGATCGTCGCGGGCCTTTCGTACGTCATCCTGGAGGCGTCCTGGGGAGCGGCCGACCGGGTTCCGCAGACGGTGCTCACGGCATCGTTCCTGGCCGAGGTGCTGGCCCTGTTCAACCTCTTCCTGGCCGTCGTGAACCTCGTCCCCGGCTACCCCATGGATGGAGCTCGGATCATGCACGCCATCGCCTGGGCCGCGTCGGACAGCGAGCAGGCCGCCAATACGGCCGCGGTGCGAGTGGGCAGGGTCGTCGGGGTTCTCATCATCGTTGTGGGGGCGCTGGTGGCGCCGCTGGTCGACTGGTTCCCGGGGCTTGGCCTGATGCTGGCGGGCTGGATGGTCCTGGGCTCCAGCCGCTTGCTGGACCGGCGGGCGTCGCTGCAGGGCATGCTGGCGGGGAGTCGGGCGGCGGACGCGCTGGCCGCGGACCCGCAGCGGATCCCGGCCCAGCTGACCCTGGACGTCTTCGCCGCCGAATACCTTCGCGAGCGGATTGGCGACGTGGCCGTCGTCGAGCGAGGCGGCGAGCCGGTTGGCATCGTCGGGACGATGCAGATCCGGCGGATCTCGCCGGGCAAGTGGAACACCACGCGAACCGAAGAGGCTATGGTGGCCCTGGACCGCGTACCCCGTGTGGCGGCCGACTCAGACCTGTGGGACGCCGTTGAATCCCTCGAGCGGTCCGGGCTGGACGCGGTTCTGGTCGAAGGCGGCAAGGACGAACTGGCACTGTTGACCCGTCGGTCGGCTGCCGGCTACGTTCATGAGCTGGCTCAGGCGCGGGCGCAACAGACGCCCGAACCCCCGGCCGACAAGGCATGAGAGCGAGGTGACGAGGTGGGTCAGGAGGAGCGGCCGGGCGGCGGGATCGTGGAGGACGGGTCGCGGAGCGAGCGGCGGCGGGCCGCTCAGGTGGGCCGCGCAGGGCGGCCTCGCATGACGGAGCTGACGGGGCGTCCGTCGGCGCCACACCGCGCCGTGGCCGAAGCCGAGGTCACCGTGTCGCACGCGACGTTGAGCGCGATCGTGGACGGAACCACTCCGCGCGGGGACGTGCTCGGCGTGTCCGAGCTGGCCGGGGTCATGGCCGCCAAGCGAACCGCCGAGCTGATACCGCTGAGTCATGCCGTCGCCCTGACGGAGCTGCTCGTCCGAGCGACGCCGGAGCGGGCGACGGGCCTGGTCCGGGTCCGCGCGGAGACGGCGGCCGTCGGCCCCAGCGGGGTCGAGATGCAGGCCCTTACGGCAGCCGCCATCGCCGCCCTGACGCTCTACGACATGATCCGAGACGTCGACCGCTCGGCGTTCGTGGGATCCGTGCGGCTGGTGTCGGCCACCGATGGGCTGGAAGGGGCGTGGCGGCGGGAGGCGACCTCTCCCGGCCACTCGCGGACTCCCGCCGGTGCGCGCGGCGCCGGCCGGATCGCATCATCGCCGCGCCGGCCCGGGCAGCAGTCGCGGCGCTAGCCAGGCTGTCGGCCGATCCTCGGGCCGGTGCTATCCTCAGACCCAGGCCCACCACTCCGGCGGGCGAGGAGATGCCAGCCGATGCGCTGTCCCCGATGCGGCGAACGTGACACGAGGGTGATCGATTCGCGCGACCTCGACGAGGTCAGCATCCGGCGCCGCCGCGAGTGCCCGTCGTGCGCGGCCCGATTCACGACCAATGAGCGGATCGAGGCGCCCCGCCTGGCCATCGTCAAGCGGGACGGCTCGCGCCAGGAGTTCGACCACGAGAAGCTGGTCGGGGGCATGCGGAAGGCGTTGACCCGCCGCCCCGTGTCCGACGACGCGGCCGATCGCGCGGCCGACGAGATCGAGGCCGAGCTGCGGGCCACCGGATCGCCGGAAGTGGACTCGTCGGAGGTCGGTCGTCTGGCCATGGAGAAGCTGCGCCAGATCGACCAGATCGCCTACATTCGTTTCGCCAGCGTCTACCAGAGCTTCGAGGACCTGGAGGCGCTGAAGCGCGAAGTGGACAACCTGTACGCCCAGCGCGAGAGCGGGGCGGCGGTCAAGTGACGGCGATCAACGAGGCGGTCGACTGGTCGGCCGAGCTGGGGGGCGGGACCAGGGTGGCGTTGATCCAGGCGGGGCGCTTTCGATCGGACGCGGGGGCTCTGTTGGGCGTCGTGCCACGGGCCATGTGGGGCAATCTCGTGGCGGGCGAGATCGACGCCGAGCACCGGCTGCTCCAGGCGCTCAACTGCCTGCTGATCGAGACGCCGGCCGGCCGGGTGCTGGTCGAGACCGGGATCGGGGCGCGCATGGGCGACAAGGCCCGGGCGATGCGCAGCTACGAGGGACCGTGGATCGTGCCGGCGCTGGAGAACGCCGGCTTCGACCCCGCCAGCATCGACGCGGTTGCCGTCAGCCACCTCCACTACGACCATGCCGGGGGCGTGGTGCGGCCGGACGGATCGCCGGCTTTCCCACGGGCTCGTTTCGTGGCCCAGCTGGCCGAGTGGGAGATCGCTATGGGTGACAATCCGCGCCTCACCGCCGGCTACGACCAGCCGGAGCTGCGCCTCTTCCGCGACCTGGGCTTGCGTGACGCGGTGACGGGCGAGGCCGAGCTCCTGCCGGGAGTGAGCGTCTTCGCCACGGGCGGCCACAGCGCCGGCCACCAGGGCGTTCTGGTGCGCGGCCGCGACCGGACGGTGGCCTTCTTCGGCGACCTGTGCATGCGAGGCTGGAGCGCCAACCCGCGCTGGGTGACAGCGTTCGACGATTTCCCGCTGGATTCGGTGGCCGTCAAGCTGGCGCTCTTCGCTCGCGCCGCCGACGAAGGCTGGACGGTCGTCCTCTCCCACGAGCCGCGCCGCCCGATAGGCCGAATGGTCCGCGATCGGGATCGGTTCCGGTTCGAGCCGCTCGTCTAGCGCGCCGCCTCCGCCCGACGGGGTAACATCCACCCGGGCCCCCGTAGCTCAGTGGATAGAGCGCCGCCGTCCTAAGGCGGGCGTCGCTGGTTCGAATCCGGCCGGGGGCGCCACCAACTGCGCCGCTGGAGGGATCGATGCCCAGGTTCTACTACCAGGATCAGGCGAGCTATCCCGCGGACTCCGCGGCATGCGTCGAGGCGGCGCGGCGGGTTCTGGCCGACATGGGAGCGAAGCCCGTGGTAGCCGGCCAGCGGGTGACCGGCAAGGCGGGCACGCAACTCGGCATGCGGCTCGTCGGCGGCGCGTTCTGCCCCGCCAGGTGGCTGCCGATCGAGATGGTCGTCGACGTGGTCGATGGCGGTGCGTCCCGCCAGGTCGTGGTCAACGTGGCCGACCGGCTGGGCGTCGGGATGATGCTCGGCATGGAGCAGAAGTACCGCCGCCATTGCCAGGAGAGCGCGACCGTGATCCGCGATCGGGTCACGGCGATTCTGGCGTCCGCCCCGGCTGGGGCCGCCCAGGGGTAGCCGGGAGAACCGGGGTTCGATGAGGCTGCGAGCACGCGTCGTCGGCATCGCGATCTTCGCCGTGGCCATGGCCTATCTCGAGTCGGCCTGCGTCGCCTATCTGCAGCGCGCCCTGTCCATCACGCCCGACAGCCTGTTCCCGCTGCGGGCCGCCGACGTAGTGGGCGATCTGGCAGCGATCGAGGTGGGGCGCGAGGTGGCGACCCTGGTCATGCTGGCGAGCGTCGGCTGGCTGGCGGGCCGGAACTGGCAGACGCGCCTGGCCTGGACGGCGGTGGCATTCGGCATCTGGGACATCGCCTACTACGGGTGGCTGTGGGTCTTCCTGGGCTGGCCGTCGTCGCTGGAGACCTGGGACGTGCTGTTCCTGATCCCGGTCCCCTGGAGCGGCCCGGTGTGGGCTCCCACGGCGGTCAGCGTGGCCCTGATCGGCTTCGGGCTGGCGGCCGTCAGGGGGGATGCGAACGGCGCCACACCCCGGGCCGGTCTCCCGGAGGCGGCTCTCGGCATCGCTGGAGGCATGCTGGTGATCGGGAGCTTCACCCTCGACGCGCCGCGGATGATGGACGGAGGCATGCCCGGCTGGTACCCCTGGCCATTGCTGGCGGCCGGCCTGGCTGCGAGCGCCTGGGGAGCCGTGCGGGCCCTGCGGGCCGGCGGCCGGCCGGGACGGGGCTAGCTCGAACTCTCGGGCTCGGAGGGCCGGCAGCCGGCGCACCAACCCGAGATGGTGACGTGAGACAGATCGACCGCGAACCCCAGCTGAGCCTCCAGGGCCTGGCCGACGATCGCGCCGGTCTCAGCGTCGATCTCCCAGGTGTGGCCGCAGCCGGCGCAATGAAGGTGGCCGTGCTCCTGGTCGGGCAGGACGTGGTAGTCCTCGCGGCCGTCGGGAGTGTGGCCGTGCCGCACGAGGTCCATCTCCTCGAGCAGATCCAGCGTCCGGTACACGGTGGACGGCGCGGTGGTCGGATCGATCGCCCGGCAGCGGGCGATCAGCTCGGTCGCCGTCACGTGTCCCTCGTGCGTGCGGAGGACCTCGATGAGCGTGCGCCGCTGCGGAGTCCAGCGCAGGCCGGTAGCCCGCAGGCGTGAGGCAACGCCGGCCCACGGGTCGGCTTCGGCCTCGGCCCGCGGTCCGGCCCGGTTCCGCTTCGCGTCGCGCGATCCTGCCAGTGAACGCATCCTGGTCATGTTGGCGCCAGTGTACAATCGGCTTTGTTGCAACGTATTGCAGCAGCGAGTGCTGGCGAGAAGCAGGCGAGAGGATCCGTCACATGCACATCCCCGATGGCTATCTGGCCCCGGCCGTGTCGCTTGCGCTGGCCCTGCCGACCGTACCGGCCTGGGCGATCGCCACCCAGAGGATCAAGAAGGTCCTGAACAACCGGACCGTGCCCTTGCTGGCGATCTTCTCCGCCCTGAGCTTCACGATCATGATGTTCAACGTGCCGGTTCCGGGTGGGACGACGGCTCACGGGGTAGGGGGGACGCTGATCGCGGTGGTGCTGGGCCCCTGGGCGGCGCTCATCGCGGTGAGTACGGCGCTGATCCTTCAGGCCCTGTTCTTTGGGGACGGCGGCGTGCTGGCCATATTCGCCAATTGCTTCAACATGGGCGTGATCCTGCCTTTCGTGGGCTATTGGACGTACCGTCTGCTGGCGGCTCGTTCACCGATTCTCTCGACGCGCCGGGCTGTGGCGGCGGGGATCGGGGCCTACGTCGGCATCACTGCCGCAGCGGTCGCCGTGGGCATCGAATTGGGGCTGCAGCCGGCCCTCTTTTCGGAGAATGGGCGACCGCTGTACAGCCCGTACGGCGTCCGGGAGGCCGTCCTGGCAATGCTGGCCTCACATGTGTTCGTGGCCTCGGTGGTCGAGGGCTTGATCACCGGACTGGGCGTCGCCTACCTCCAGCGCCGGCATCCTGAGTACCTGACGAGTCTGCGCAGGGTCTTCGCTCCCGGAGTAGAAACGGACGGCGCTCCCGGACGGCGCCCGCTCTGGCAGGGCGTCCTGGCGGCAGTTGGGGCCGGCCTTGCCCTCGCCCTGGCAGTCGGCCTGGTCGAGGGTGGGGGAGACCCCGGCCGGATGTTCGGCAGCGATTGGTCGCTGGTCGACTGGCCGTCCGTCGGCAGCATGCTCATGGTGACGGCGCTGATCGGCCTTCTGGTCGTGCCGGCCGCCTATCTTCTGCTCCCGGAGGGAGTCAAGCGGGTCGGCACCGCCTTTGCGACCCTGGCCGTGATCGCTCCACTGGGCTTGATCGCCCCCGGCTTCGCCTACGGCGAGGGCGGCCCGGAGGACGTGGAGGCCGCGTTCGGCTACGTCCCGACCGGCCTGCAGAGCCTGTCGGGAGTCTTCGGCGCCCCGCTGGCCGAATACAACATCCCGCTTCCATTCTTCTCCGACGCGAACGCGCCGCTCTGGCACGCCGGTATCGGCTACGAACTGGCGGGCATGCTCGGGATCATGGCCACGGGGGCCGGGATGTATGCTCTCGGGCGCCTGTTGCGACGAGGCGGCGGGCGCGAGACCGCGGCGGGGATTGCGGACGCGTGATGGCAGTCCTGGGGCTCACATGACGTCGACGGCTCGGCCCGCCTCGAACGACGGGGTCGGCTGGCTCGAGAAGACCCTGGCCGGCATCGGCGCGAACATCGAGCACGCGGTCTTTGCCGAACAGCATGCCCGGTCGGCCGGCTGGCTACAGCGCCGTGACCCGCGCGCCAAGCTCATCGGGTTCCTGGCGGCCATTCTGGCTGCCAGCTTGACCGGCTCCATCGCCGGCCTGGCTCTGCTGTACGTGGCGGCACTGGCGGCGGCGCGGGCCAGCAGGGTTCCGTTCGGCTTCTTCGTGAAGCGGGTCTGGCTCGGCATTCCATTCTTTGCCGGGATCGTCGTCATTCCCGCGATCTTCATGGTGCCCGGAGCGAGGGTCTTCGATCTGGCGCTGGGGCCGGTCCACCTGGCGCCCTCATGGAACGGCCTGGCTGCCGCCGGCCTGCTGGTGAGCCGGGTGGGGGTCTCGGTATCCCTGGCGGTGCTGCTTGTCTTGACCACGCCCTGGGCCGACATCCTCAAGAGCCTGCGGGCCCTGCGGGTACCGCAGGTGTTCGTGCTGGTGCTGTCGATGACCTACCGCTACATCTTCCTGTTCCTGCACACGGCCAACGGCATGCTGCTGGCCCGCAAGAGCCGGGTCGTGGGGCGGACCAGCGGCGGCGAGCAGCGGCGCTGGATCACCGGCACGATGGGCAATCTCATGAGCCGGGCCTTCAAAATGAGCAACGACGTGTATGCCGCAATGCTGGCCCGAGGCTTCGCCGGCGAAGTCCGGGTGCACCAGGCCTATCGCATGAGGTGGCCGGACTGGGTATCGCTGGCAGGCGCCTTCAGCCTGGCCGTGGGCGTCAGCCTGGCTTCGGCGTGGCTGCCGTGACGGAGGCGTCCACGCGAGGCGGCCTGACGACCGTCCGGGGCGGTCGGGCCGAGAGAGACGGGCCGCTGTTCGACCTGCGCGGGGTCGGCGTTGCCTATCCCGGAGGGCAGGTGGCCCTTGACGGCGTCGACCTGACGATTCTGGCGGGCGAGCGCGTGGTTCTGCTGGGCGCCAACGGAAGCGGCAAGTCGACCCTGCTGAAGCTTCTTGACGGCATCATGTCGCCGACGAGCGGCCGCATGACGGCGCTCGGGCACGACGTCGCGGCCGTGGTCGCGGGCGATGACGCCTATGCCTTCCACCGCGAAGTGGGCCTGGTCTTCCAGGACCCGGACATACAGCTCTTCAGCGCCACGGTGCTCGACGACGTCGCCTTTGGGCCGCTCCAACTGGGCCTGCCCGCGGCCGAGGTGACCGAGCGCTGCGAGGAGGCGCTGGCCGCCATGGACATCGCTCATCTGGCCAACCGGCCGCCGTTCGAACTCTCCGGAGGTGAGAAGAAGCGAGCGGCGATTGCCTCGGTGCTGTCTCTCCGCCCCGACGTGATCCTATTGGACGAGCCCACGGCCGCACTCGACCCGCGCACCAAGTGGGTCCTGGTGGACCTGATCAAGGGCCTGGGTTCGGCCGGCCGCACAGTGGTCATGGCCACCCATGAACTGGACATCGTGCCTCTGGTGGCCGATCGAGCGGTGGTCCTGACCGAGGATGGGCGCATCGCCGCCGACGGCCCCGCAGAAGCGCTCCTGGCGGACACGAAGTTGCTGCTGGCCGCGAACCTCATCCACCAGCACCGTCACCGGCACGGCCTCGTCGCGCACACTCACCCCCATCCAGTCGACGAGGACGGCCACACCCACGCGGGACGGTCCGACTGACTGGCTGCGATTGGGGGACGCGGCCCACGTAGCGCGGCGCGCGCCCGACCTGGCGTTCGCCGACTCGGGAGGCGGCTGGCTCTATACTCCGCGTCATGCGACGCTTGATTTGCATCTGTGCCCTGGTGGGCAGGCTGTCCGGACAGGGCTACGTTTGGTCGGTCCGGCCTTTCGCCAGGCCGGTCCCAGTCGAGTGGCAGGTCCCCACGAGCGGACTCGCGGGAACCATGCCGGCCTGGTGGGCGGTCTCGTGAGCTACATGTGGCAGGAGCCTCCGCGGCCGGTTAGCCGGCGCCGGGTCGGCGTCGCCGTCGCCGTCGCTCTCGTGTGCTGCCTGGCGGTCTCCGCGGCAAGCCTGGGAATGAGCGGGTCCTCGGGAGGATCGGCCGGCCCAAGCGGCCAGTCGGGCGCGCCGTCTGGCTCCCTGCGTATCCTGGGGCCCTCGGCGGCATCATTCGATCCGGCGGTTCAGAGCGACTCCGGCAGCGCCCAGATCGTCTCCCAGCTCTTCGAGTCGCTGACGGCGGTGGACGCGGCCGGGCGGGTGCAGCCGGCTTTGGCCGAGTCGTGGCTGACGGAGAACGAGGGCCGGACGGTCGTGTTCACCATGCGACCGGGCCTCAAGTTCTCGGATGGGAGCCCGCTGCTGGCCGAGGATGTGGTCGCCAGCTGGTTCCGGGTCCTTGATCCTGATCAACCCAGCCAGCTCGCCTCGCTTCTCGACGATGTCGTGGGCGCGCGGGCCTACAGAGAGGGGAATGGGCAGAAATCGGCAGTGGGCATGAAGGCGCCAGCCGACACGGAGGTCAGGATCGATCTGATCCACCCGGCCTCGGACTTCGCCGCGATCGCCTCAAGCCCCACGCTGGCCGTGGTTCCGCCCATCATCGACAGCCGCGCGGCGGTGCTGCGACCAGGCAGCTTCGTGGGCAGCGGCGCGTATACATTGAGGGCCGAGACCGACACCGAGACGACGCTGACGGCCAACGAGCTGTACTGGGCAGGGCCGCCGGCTATCAGGACCATCCACGTAGTGAGTACGACCGGAGGCAAGAGCGCGGTAGCCGAATTCGAGAACGGCAACTTCGACTACACGCCCATAAGCCCCTGGGACGCCTCGTGGATCGTCTATGACGAGGACCTGGGGCCGTCGCTCCGGGTCGAGCCTTCGGCTTCTGTGGGCTACTACGGCTTCGATACGACCAAGCCCCCGTTCGACAACGTGCACGTGCGCCGTGCCTTCCGGATGGGCATCGACTGGCGGCGGATGGTCAGCCTGCTCGGCAACCCGCTGCAGGTCGCCGCGACCAGCCTCGTCCCGCCGGGGCTCCCGGGCCGCAGCGAAGTGGACTTCGGGCCGGAGTTCGATCTAGCCCAGGCGAAATCCGAGTTGGCGGCAGCCGGATACCCCAATGGAGTGGGCTTCCCCAAGGTCACTCTCGTGACCGCCGGGCAAAGCCTCGACGCCGGCATAGTCCGACAGCTGCACGACAACCTCGGCATAGACATCGAGTTCCAGACGGTGGACGGCGAGTCGTACTACGACAGCCTGATGACCGATCCGCCGGCCATGTGGTACATGGGCTGGGTGGCCGACTACCCGGGCGCCAACGACTTCTTGGGGATCTTGCTGGGCACTGGCGTTACCTACAACATCGGGCGCTGGAGCAACAGTGAGTTCGACTCCGCCATCGAAGAGGCTCTGGGTGCGGCGAGCCCCGAGGCGGCCATGGAGGCTTTCGATCGGGCTCAAGCGGTCGTGCGCGACGAAGCCCCCGTGATACCCGTCGACTACGGCTCCGGGTACGCGCTGGCCGCGCCCGGTCTGCTGGGAGCACTGCCGAACGCACAGGGCTTGATCCGCTACGCCGGTCTGGCCTGGGAGGCCGAGTCATGAGAGGAGTAATGAAGGCCGCCTGGTTGCGAACGGTCTTCGCGGCCGTCTGTCTGGTGGCGTTGAGCCCAGTGGCAGCGGGGCCCGTGCTGGGCGCCTCGGTCTCCTTCGGTACGCCGTCGGCTGCCTCGGAGTTCGGCAGCGGCATCACCTTCAAGCAGCCCTACAGCGGCGCCTCGACCTTCAGAGAGGTTGACATCGTCATCACCTATCCGGCCAGCCTCGGGCCGAACGTGGTGAAGGTCGAGCAACCGGGCCCGGGAACCTTCACGTATGAGCTCGACACGTCCGAGGGCCAGCTGTCGGCCAATACCAAGCTCACGGCGCACTTCCAGGTGGTGCTCGCCGACGGGACCATCGAGAAGGGCCCGGAAGTATCGGTCACGTACGCGGACACGCGTTTCAAGTGGCACACGAAGAGCGGGGCCGTCGTCCGGCTGCACTGGTACTCGGGCTCTGACGCATTCGCCGACAAGCTGCTCGGCTATGCCCAGGACGGGGTAGATCGGGCGACCGCGTTCATGGGGACGAAGACGACAGAGCCGATCGACTTCTTCGTATACGCGGATCAGCAGCCGTTCTACGACGCCATGGGAGGCGGCATTCGAGAGAACGTCGGCGGCCTGGCTGTCTCCGAGACCAGGACGCTGTTTGCCCTGGCCGGCCCGAACGAGACGGCCTATGCTCAGAGTGCGGTCCCTCATGAGATCACTCACATCGTCTTCGGCGAGGCGACCGACAACCCCTACCACTACCCGCCCCACTGGCTGAATGAGGCGATAGCCACGTACGTAGCCCAGGGCTACGACGCCTCGGATCGGGCCATGGTCGCCAGCGCGGCCAAGAATGGGACGCTGATGCCGCTGGTTGCCCTGGTCGGCCAGTTCCCGACGAGCCGCACCATGTTCTTCCTGGGCTATGCGGAGTCCGTGTCAGCTCTGGACTTCTTCATCTCGACCTACGGCCACGCCTCCCTGAGCAAGCTGCTCGTCGCTTTCAGCGCGGGCGCCTCCGACGACGAGGCCTTCACGACCGCTACCGGCTCGGACATGGCCGCTTTCGACGCTGCCTGGATGGCCTCCGTGGGGGCTCAGCCACTCAGGTCGTTCGGGCCGCAGCCGGCGCCTACCGGCCCGCTTCCGCCGGGGTGGATTGGCCCCGACGGGGCCGTGGCAACCGCGCCGGCGTCCTCTCCCTCGTCCGCCTCCGCGGGGTCGACGACGCAGCCGGGCGGCGGCGCGGGCGATTCTTCGGGCATCCCGCTACCGCTTCTGGTGGCCGCGATCATGGCCGTGGT
>CAZFLI010000011.1:0-21526 GCA_964519845.1 uncultured Anaerolineaceae bacterium
CCACCACCTGCGCGGCTCGTCGGCCATCAACTACGAGGCCGACATCATCCTGATCATCAACGAGAAGTACCACATCGTGGCCAAGGTCAACATCGAGTTCAATCCGTACCAGGCCCAGCGCTTCCGCGACTGGGTGATCGTCTCGGTGGAGAAGAACCGCGGCGGCAAGGACGCGGTGGACCTCGAGTTCGAGAAGCACTTCGAGCACTCATGCTTCGACCCGAACGGCCGGACCGTTCAGGAGAAGCTGATCGAAGAGCGTCTCTACAACGACTGACGCGCGAGTGGACGGCGGCGGCAGGTCGGGCGGCGCTCCGCGACGCGGAGGCAGGGCATTCGTCAGACCGGCGGACGATCCGCCGGGAACGAGCCGGCTGTTCACGGCCGTGCCCGTCGCCGACGACGTGCGGGAGGCGGTCGCGGGCCTGATGAGGGAGTTGTCGGACGCGCCGATAGAGCAGCGCGCCCCCGGCCAGCCTCGCTGGGTGAGCATCGACGGGCTGCATCTGACGCTGCGTTTCCTGGGTGCCACCCCCGATGAGAGGATCCCCGACCTGTCCCGGGCGCTGGCCGTCGCGGCCCGCCAGGTCGAGCCGTTCCGGATCGAGCTCAGTGGGGGAGGGGACTTCCCCTCGCCGGCCCGACCGCGGGTGTTGTGGATTGGGGTTGTGGCCGGAGAGCCGGAGATGGCGCGCCTGGCGGGGCTCCTGGACGATGAGCTGGGCGGTCTGGGCTGGCCTCGCGACGATCGGCCGCTGCAGGCCCATCTGACCCTGGCCCGCACCGACGGAGTGCCCGGCTCGGATGTCAGGGCGCGGCGCCTGATCGAGTTGGGACGCGACCTGAGCCTCGACTGGCAGGCCTCGGACGTAGTGCTGTACCGGAGCCATGTCGGCCGAGGGCCCTCGCAGTACGAGATCGTCGCGACAGCGCCACTGGGCGAACGCGGCCCGGGCTGATCTTCTGCCGCAGCCGACCCTCGGATCGGCACCGTGCGGATGCGCCGTGCAGGAAAGCCTCCGCAGGTCGTAGGCTTTCCCCCGCCGCGAATTCAAGGTCGCCGCTGACATACCGGAGGAGATCGATGGTCGAGCGAACGCGTTTCCTGCTGGACGAGGAGAAGATCCCTCGGGCCTGGTACAACATCGCGGCCGATCTGCCGGCCGGGGTGGAGCAGTCGCCGCCTCTCCATCCGATGACGCATCAGCCGCTGACTCCGCCGGATCTGGCGCCGCTCTTCCCGATGGCCCTGATCATGCAGGAAGTCTCGGCCGAGCGGGAGATCGAGATCCCGGATCCGGTTCGTCAGGCCTACGCCCTCTACCGGCCGAGCCCGCTGATCCGGGCCCTGCGCCTGGAGAAGGCACTCGACACGCCGGCCCACATCTACTTCAAGTACGAAGGGCTCAGCCCGGCCGGCAGCCACAAGCCGAACACGGCCATCCCGCAGGCCTTCTACAACAAGGAAGAGGGCATCAAGCGCATCGCCACCGAGACCGGGGCCGGCCAATGGGGCAGCGCCCTGGCGTCCGCGGGCGCCATGTTCGGCGTCGAAGTCAAGGTCTACATGGTTCGCGCCAGCTACGACCAGAAGCCGTATCGGCGCATCCTGATGGAGACCTACGGCGCCTCGGTAACGCCCAGCCCCAGCAACGAGACCGACTCGGGTCGGGCCATCCTGGCCCAGCACCCCGACAGCCCCGGTTCTCTCGGCATCGCCATCAGCGAGGCCGTCGAGGACACCATGAAGCGTGACGACACCCACTACTCGCTGGGCTCGGTCCTCAACCACGTCATGCTCCACCAGACCGTCATCGGCGAGGAGTCGGTGCTGCAAATGGAGATGGCAGGCGAGGAGCCCGACATCATCATCGGCTGCGTCGGCGGCGGTTCCAACTTCGCCGGTCTGGCCTTCCCCTGGCTGGGGCGAACGCTTCGCGGCGGGCGCAAGTACCAGATCATCGCCGTCGAGCCCCTGGCGGCTCCGAGCCTGACCCGTGGCAAGTACATGTACGACTACGGCGATACGGCCAAGATGGCTCCTGTTGCCAAGATGTACACCCTGGGCCACGACTTCATCCCCGAGCCGATCCATGCCGGCGGCCTGCGCTATCACGGCATGTCGCCGCTGGTCAGCCTGCTGAAGCACCACGATCTTCTGGAGGCCCGCAGCGTCCACCAGATCCCGTGCTTCGAAGCGGGCGTGCTCTTCGCTCGAACGGAGATGATCCTGCCCGCCCCCGAGTCGACGCACGCCATCCGGGCGGCCATCGACGAAGCCCTCGAGGCCAAGAAGAAGGGCCAGAAGAAGGTCATCCTCTTCAACCTCTCGGGGCACGGCCATTTCGACCTCAGCGCCTACGAGGCCTACCTCTCGGGCAAACTCGAAGACTACGAGTACCCGGCCAAGGAGATCGAGGAGGCCCTCTCGCACGCTGGCTGAGGAATTTCGCGACCTAAGGGAACGTGAGCCGCGTCGGACGACGCGGCTCACGTTTGCTGTTGCAGGGCAGCCGATCGCTGGAGGAGGGAGGAAGCGATCGGCTGGAACGGGCGGTGAGTTGCGGAGCGGGTCGCCCCGGGGGGAGCGAAGCGACCCGCCGATACGACCACTTGCCCGAGTGGCCGTCTGTCGCCAATCCTGGCGAACGAAACCATGATCGCCCGCCTCGAGGCGCCGAAGCATCGTCAATTCGCCGTATTAGTGCGCCTCAGGGGCCTTCCAGAGGCTGTGATCGGCCGTCGCGGGCCGCCCCGCCTCGGTTCGAGGGCGCCCCGTCCGATGAAGTAGGATTGGCCCATGCCAAGGCTCGCCTGCCGACAATGCGGGAAATCCATCTGGGCAACCGTACCGCTGACGATGCTGTTCGCCGACGAACGACGCTGTCCGAGGTGCGCGAACTTGCTCGACGACGACCGCCGGGTGGATGACCGCCGCTTCTGGGTGCGGCGCCAGAAGGATCGCGGCGCGCCTGAGACCGGCGAGCGGCGTGTCGCCGAGCGCAGAGCGAACCAGAGGCGGCGGAGCGCCGTCTAGCAGCCGCAGAGGCGGGCGCGACGCGAAGGCCGGCGACTAGAAGAGCGTGTCGTCCGGCTTGGGGGGCTCCACCAGGCGGTGGCGCAGAGCGAAGGCAACTGCCTCCAGCTTCGAATGCACCCGCAGCTTGCCCATGATGTTCTGGACGTGCGTCCGCAGGGTGTTGGGGGCGATGTAGAGGCGCTCGCAGATCTCCGGCGTGGCCAGGCCTTCCGTCAGGGCTTTGAGGACCTCCAGTTCGCGTGGGGTGAGCGGCTCCACCTGGCGTCGCTCCGTGCCTCGCTCGCGGGCCGCGGCCACGCGCTGGGCGATGCCGACGATCACGGAGCGGGGGAGGAGCGTCTCGCCGGCATGGGCCGCTCGCACGGCGCCCACGACCTCATCGATTGCCCGATCCTTGGTCAGGTAGCCGTCTGCGCCCGCCTGGATCGACTCGAGCACGGTCTCATCGTCCGTCAGGGCGGTCAGCATGACGACGCGCGCCGCCGGCCAGCGGGCCTTGATGGCGCGGGTGGCCTCGGCCCCGGTGCCGTCCGGCAGCCGATAGTCCATCAGGACCACGTCGAGACGATCATGGGCCAGGGCCTTGGCCTCCGCCACGCTGCCGGCCACGCCCACAACCGAGATATCGGCCTCGCGGCTCAGCATCTGCGACAGGGCGCCCGTTAGCAGCTGATGGTCGTCGACGAGGAGGACCCGGATGGGTCTGGTCTCGCCATGCGATTCGAGCATCGGATGTGCCCTCTCCGTGGCAACGATGGCCAACGGCCTAGCGGCGGCAGCTGGTTGGAGCACCACTGCCTGCATTCTACGCGGACGAAACGCGACCGCACACCCCCTTCGCCTCGCGCCTGCCCGCGGTGGCAGGCCTCTCACCCCGCCATAATTGACGACGTGAGAGTGTGCATCGCCGGTTTCGGTCTGATAGGCGGTTCGATCGCCCGTGCCCTGCGAGCGCGAGACGAATCCCGGAGCTGGCACCTCACCGCCTGGAGCCGAACCAGGGCGACGGTCGACCAGGCCGTGGCCGAGGGCGTGGTGGACGAAGCCAGAGGGGCCCTTGAAGACGCGCTGGAAGGCTCCGAGTTGGTCGTCCTGGCTGCGCCGCCGCTGACTTGCCTGGAGCTGGTGGACCAGATCGGCGGGCCGTTGCGGGGTGCATTGGCCGAGGAGGCAACGGTCACCGACGTGGCCAGCGCCAAGGCGACGATCGTGGCGCGGGCCGACGCCGCGCGACTGCCATTCGTGGGCGGCCATCCCATGGCCGGCCGAGAGATCAGCGGCTACGCCGCGTCTGTGCCCGAACTGTTCGTGGGCCGGCCCTGGGTGACCGTCCCGGGCCGCTACGCACGGCTGGTCGACGGGGAGAGGGTCAACGAGCTGATACGAGCCTGCGGCGCGATGGCCATACCCATGGAAGCCACGGCCCACGACCGTGCCGTGGCCGCCATAAGCCACATGCCGCTGGTCGTGTCGGCCGCCCTGGTGGAGGCCGTCGTCGGCCGCGCCGGCGAGCCCGCTCGGGGCGACTGGGACGCGGTCTCGGCGCTGGCTGCGACCGGTTGGGCCGGCATGACCCGCCTGGCTCGCGGCGAGCCGGCTATGGGAACCGGAATCGTTGCCACCAACTCGGCCGCAGTGGCGTCGCGGCTGCGCGACGTTCGGGACGTCCTGGACGAGTGGATCGACCTGCTTGAAGACGGTGACGGACCCGACGCGCAGGCTCTCAAGATTCGCTTCGCCGCCGCTCGCGAGAGGCTGGAGGGCTCCGGCATCGAATGACCCCCACCGACGGTGAGCTGGTGTATGCGGTCCCGCGCGAGTTGCTGATGGGCGACCCGGCCTGGCGAGGCGTGCGCTCGGGCGATCCGTCGGCCGTCTTCGAGGTCATCGAGCGGCATGGGTCTTTCCATCCGCGGGCGGCCGCCGAAGCCGACACGAGCATCAAGCAGATCATCCCGTATCTGGTCCTGCGCGACGGAGACCGTGTCTTCCTGATGAAGAGGACCCGCGCCGGAGGCGACCCGCGGCTTCACGACCACTACACCGTGGGGGTAGGCGGCCACATGAACCCCGGCGACGGCTCGATCATCGAGACCCTGAAGCGGGAGTGGGGCGAGGAGCTGGTCGCCGGCTTCGTGCCCGAGTTCACCTACTTGGGCCTGCTCAACGACGATGATGTCGAGGTCGGCCGGCATCATCTCGGTGTCGTCTACCTGGCCGACGCCGCCGGCCGGCCGGTGGAGGTGCGCGAGACCCACAAACTCAGCGGCTCGTTCGAGACATTCGAGACGACGATGGCCGCCTACGAGTTCATGGAAACCTGGAGCCAGCTCGTGTTGGACGAACTCTCCGGCCGAACCTTCAGGCCGGAGGAGCGGTCCAACCAATGAACGACCGAAACGGCCCGTCCAGAGAGAGCGGCATGTTGGCAAAGGAAGCTTTCCTGCACAGCGACGCGGTGTGCGCGCCGGTGCGGGAGCAGTCTGCCCGCGCGCAGGCCATCGACACTGAGTTCGCGGCCGCGTTGTCGAACGAGTTGCCGGGCGCCTACAGGCTGGCCGGATACATGCTGGCCGATGCTTCGGAGGCCCAGGATGCCGTCCAGGACGCCTCCCTGCGGGCCTGGCGAGCGTGGGCACAGCTCCGGGAAAGGGACAAGTTCCACTCCTGGTTCAACCAGATCCTGGTCAACGTCTGCCGTTCGAAGTTGCGGCGGCAGGGCAAGCGCCGGACCAGCGACATAGATAGTGCCGAGCTCGAGGCGGGCGACCCGTTCCGAGCCTCCCTGGCCCGCGACGCCGTCGGTCGCGCGCTCTCGGCCCTCAGTATCGAGTTGCGTATGGTCGTCGTCCTGCGCTACTGGGGCGACCTGTCACTGGCCGAGATCGCCGAGCGGCTCGGCATTCCGGTCGGAACGGTGAAGTCGCGGCACCATGCGGCAATGCAGACACTGCGGCGCCGTATCGAGCCGCTGGAAGGAGGCGCCAGGTGAGCGCCGGGCACGATCAAGACACCGCCATGGAAGAGCGGCTGAAGCGGTTCGCGGAGAGCACACGTACGCCGCCGCTACCCGACGTGATCGCCGATCTGCCGTGGAGCGTCCAATCTCGACGGTCCGCACCCCGGCTCCGCAGCTTCTCGGCCGGGATACCCCGTGCCTTCGGACGGGCGGCCATGGGCGGCCTTCGAGTTGGCGCGACCCTGGCCCTGGCAGCCGGCCTTCTGCTGATCTTGAGCGGGCTGCGCAGCGGCGGCTCGGCCACGGGCATGATCCAGCCGGTGCCGACGCCACGGCCCTCTGGGGCACCGGCGGCGGACGGCCCGAGGGTCGTCGTTCTGCCGGCCCACGGCACGGTCGACGGCGTGATGGCCGGCTACATCGCCGCCGGCATCGCCAGGGCCGAGGCCGAGGGAGCGGTGGCAGTCGTCGTCCAGCTCGACACCCTCGGCGGCGACAGTGAGTCGATGAACCGCATCGACAAGGCGCTGCACGCAGGGATCCCGACCATCGTCTGGGTCGGGCCGGCCGGCTCCAAGGCTGCCAGCGCCGGCACCTTCATCACCCTCTCGGCCAACCTGGCCTACATGGCGCCCAGCACCAACATCGGCGCCGCCTCGCCGGTCGCGCCGGGCGGGGGCGACATCGCCTCAGCCTACGGCGACACCGAGGCCCGCAAGATCATGGAAGACGCCGTGGCGGAGATCCGCAGCATCGCCCAGGAACGCCACCCCGAGGCCGTCGAATGGGCCGCCACCACCGTCCGCGACGCACGCTCGTATACGCCCCAGGAGGCCCTCGACGCCGGGGCGATCGACGGCATTGCCGCCAGTCTGGATGAAGTGCTGGCCCAGGCCGACGGCCGGGTCGTTACGGTGAACTCGGTTCAGGCCACGCTCCACACAAGAGGGGCCGCGACGGTCACGATCGAGGAGGACCTGATCCAGACGCTGCTGCATGTCCTGCACGACCCGAACATCGCCTTCATCCTGCTGGTGCTCGGCATCCTGCTGGTGGCACTGGAACTCTTCAATCCGTCGTTCGTGGGCGGCGTCACCGGCGCGGTGCTGCTGGTCGTGGCCTTCTACGGCTTCGGCAGCTTGCCGCTCAACGCCCTGGGCCTGATCCTGGTGGCCCTCGGAATCGGGATGCTCGTCGCCGAGCCGGCCGTTCCCAGCCACGGCCTGCTCACCGTGGGCGGTCTGGCCTCCTTCGTCATCGGCGCGGTGGCTTTCTACGGCACCCCCGGTCCATACCTGCCGGCCGCCGCGGTCGCCTGGCCGATCATCTTCCTCATGACCGCGGCCGCCACGGCCTACAGCCTGGTTCTGGTGAGAACGCTGGTGGAGATGCGGCGCCAGCCCGTCCCGGTGGGCTCGGGGATGGTCGGGACAGAAGACGTGATCGGCATGGAGGGCAAGGTCGAGCAGGAGCTCTCGCCGACAGGCACCGTATACGTCGATCGAGAATCCTGGTCGGCGAGGCTCGCGGACGGCGGCACCGCCGCTCGTGGCACGAAAGTCAGGGTTGTCCGGAAGGAGGGCCTGATACTGATCGTCGAGCCGGTGGAGTAGGCGGGCGGCGCGGGGACGCGCCGGCCCGGCAAGGCAGTCCGCACTGGAGGAGCAGGGATGGATCAGACAACTCTGAGCGTCGTTCTCATAGTCGCCATCACGTTCGCGGCCCTGATCCTGATCGTGGGCGCGATGTACATACGGATCGTGCCCCAGTGGGCCAAGATGGTGGTCTACCGGTGGGGTCAGACGGACGAGCGCAAGGTCCGCAACCCGGGCCTGCGGTTCCTTGTCCCGATCATGGACCGCGGCAGCATCGTGGACCTCCGCGAGCAGTTCATCGAGGTCCCGCGCCAGACCACGATCACCAAGGACAACGCGCCCATCAGCGTCGACTTCCTGATCTACTGGAAGATCGTGAATCCGCTGATGAGCCAGGTCAATGTGGCCAACTTCGCCGGCGCGCTGCAGGGCGTCGCGGCCACGACCCTGCGCTCGGTCATCGGCGACATCCCGCTCGACGACGTCCTGTCCGAGCGCGAGCGCATCAACGAGACCCTGCGCATCAAGCTCGACGAGGTCACCGAACGCTGGGGCGGCAAGGTGACCACAGTCGAGATCCGCGAGATCCTGCCGCCGCCCGCGGTGCAGGAGGCGATGAACCGCCAGCTCTCGGCCGAGAGAACTCGGCGGGCCGTCATCACCGAGTCGGAGGGCACGCGCCAGTCGACGATCAACGTCGCCGAGGGCGACAAGCAGTCGGCCATCCTGCGCGCCGAGGGCGACCGGCAGGCGGCCATCCTGCGAGCGCAGGGCTTCAGCGAGGCGCTGCAGACCATCTTCTCGGCCGCCAAGGGCATCGATCAGAAGACGATGGCTCTGCAGTATCTCGACGCCCTGAAGGCCCTGGGCAGCGGCCCGGCGACCAAGTTCGTCATCCCGCTCGAGTTCACTCAGCTGCTCGGCCCAATCGCCGGCATGGTGGGCTCTGGCATGAAGGGCGAGGAGAGCCCCAAGCGCTGATTCGACCCGTTCGCCGCAACAGCGGCCTCCCGGCCGCGGCGGGGCCCCTCGCGTGGACCGTGCTGCCGCACCGGGAGGCTGCCTATAATCAGCCGGTTCGAGCAATCCCTCGGGACGGTGGGGGCGCACGCCCACCACTCGATCCGGATCGCGGATCGGTCCCGCACGCTCAGGTGAGGCGATGGCCGTCAGGATCCTTGTAGTCGACGCTGACCCAACCGTTCAGCGGGCCCTCAGCAACGCGCTGATGCAGGCCGGCTATGCCGTGACGACGTCGAACGAGGGCCCCGACGCGCTGCGGGTGGCGCGGACGGAGAGACCGGCCCTGGTTCTCATCGCCGCCAACCTGCCCGGCGTGGATGGCTTCACCGTCGTCAGCCGGCTGCGCATGGAGGACGGCCCGTCCACTCACACGCCGGTCATCCTGCTGCTGGCGGAGAATGAGTCCGGAGACCGCGGCAAGGCCCTCCGCTCGGGGGCGGACGACTATCTGATCAAGCCCTTCCATCCGGCCGAGCTGATGGCCCGGATGAGGAGCCTTCTGTCGCGATTCGCCCCGGCCGACGCGGGTCCGATGCCGGCCCCCCGGCCGGCCCCTGCGGTGGCCGCTCCGGCGCCCCGGCGCCGAGAGGCGGCGCGGATCCTCATGTTCTACGGCGCCAAGGGCGGCGTGGGCACGACGACCATCGCCATCAATGCGGCCATAGCCCTGCACAAGGAACTGGGCCGGCGGGTCTGCCTGATCGACGCCAACCTGCAGTTCGGAGATCACCGCGTCTTCATGGACCTGGGCCAGGACAAGCTCAGCGTGGTGGATCTGACCACCGCCGAGGGTTTCGACCTGGACCTCATCCGCCACGTCGTGGTCAAGCACGAGAGCGGGATCGACCTTTTGCTGGCACCCCCATCGCCGGAGATGGCCGAACTCGTCACCTCGGACCATCTGCCCCAGATCATGGAGCAGATGTCGATGGAGTACGACTACATCATCCTGGACGTCGACAAGCGCCTGGACGAGCACAACCTGCGGCTCATGGACGCCGCGAACTGGCTGTGCGTCGTCATGACGGCCGACCTGCCCTGCTTGAAGAACGTCCGGCTGATGCTCGAGGCGGCCAGTCATCTCGGCTACACGGACGACAAGGTCAAGCTGATCCTGAACCGCAGCAACGCCTTCACCGGCATCAACACGAAGAATGCCGAGAGCGCCCTGAAGCGCCGGATCGACTTTCAGATCATCAACGAGTATCGGACGGCGATCGGCGCCCTCAACAGCGGCGCGCCCTTCATGTACACGAAGTCGGATTCAGCCCTCGGTCGAAGCGTCCTGGATCTGGTCAAGGCGATCGACAAGGACAGCGGCGGCAAGCGCTAGCCGCAGGGTGCGGCGTTGAGGGTGCCGAGTCACTCGCGAAGGGCCAGATAAGCGGCAGATGATCCTGTCGGCGTAAGGTCGGCCGGTGCTTGCCTCGTTGCTTTCGGCCACGGTCCAGGGACTCGAAGGACGGCCCGTCCGCGTCGAGGTGGACGTTGCGCCTGGGCTGCCGGGCTTCACGATCGTCGGCCTGGCAGACACGGCCCTCCAGGAGGCGCGCGAGCGAGTCCGTGGCGCCATCCGCAACTCCGGCTACGAGTACCCGCCACGGCGCATCACGGTCAACTTGGCGCCGGCGGATCTGCGCAAGGGCGGCGCGTCCCTGGACCTGGCGATTGCGCTGGGGATACTCGTGGGATCCGAGCAGGTCGGGGCTGCGGGCCGCTGGGCCGTCCTCGGCGAGCTGTCGCTGAGTGGCGACCTGCGCCATGTGGCCGGGCTGCTGCCGATGGTGGACGCCCTGGCCCGGCGGCGGGTGAAGCGCGTCGTCGTCCCGGCGGACGGCGCCGAGGAGGCGGCTCTGGCTCACGGAGTGGAGGTGTTCGGCGCAACGACGCTGGCGGAGGCGACGGCTCTGCTACGGGCGTCCCGGCGCGGGGCGTCGCGGGCCCACCCGCCCAGGGTGGAACTGGCCGATGAGGTGAACCTGGGCTCGGATGGGGGAGGCGAGAGAGCCGGCGCCGATTCGGGTGCGCCGGACCTGGCCGAGGTGCGAGGTCAGCTGGAGGCCCGGCGTGCGTTGGAGCTGGCTTTGGCCGGCGGACACTGTCTGGTGATGGTCGGTCCGCCTGGATCGGGCAAGACGCTCCTGGCCCGGACCATCCCCGGCCTGCTTCCGCCGCTGACGGACGAGGAGGCCCGAGTGGCCACGATCGTGGCATCGGTGGCCGGTACGAGGCCCGTTCGAGGCCTGGTCCGGCAGCGGCCGTTCCGCGCCCCTCACCACACCATCTCGTACGCGGCCATGGTGGGCGGTGGGCCGCAGCTTTCGCCCGGCGAAGTCACGCTCGCCCACGATGGGATTCTCTTCCTGGATGAGCTGCCCGAGTTCGACCGGGCCACGCTCGAGGCGCTCCGCCAGCCGCTGGAGGACGGCCGGGTAGCGATCTCCCGAGTTGGCAGGGCCGCCGTCTTCCCCGCCCGCTTTCAGCTCGTGGCCGCCATGAACCCTTGCCCCTGCGGGCTGGCCGGCGAGGGCGACGGTCGCTGCCTCTGCCGACCCGGCTTGGTGGAGCGCTACTCCGGGCGTGTGTCGGGGCCCCTTCGCGACCGCATCGATCTATGGGCGCACATGCCCCGCGTGGCCCCGGCCGAGTACGTGGCATCGGCCAATCCGGAGAGCTCGGCCGAGGTCGCCGGGAGAGTGGCAGCCGCGAGGCGGCGGCAGGTGGAGCGCCGGGGGCGGCTCAACTGCCGGCTGACCGGGCGGGCGCTGCGCGCGGCCTGCGGCCTCTCGCCCGCGGCCCAGGCTCACGCAGTGCGGCTGGCGGAACTTGAGGGCTGGTCGGCTCGCGGCACGGAGCGGCTGCTGCGCGTTGCCCGCACGGCCGCGGACCTGGTCGGAGCAGAGTGGGTCGAGCGGGGCCATCTGGACGAAGCAGCGCGCTTCCGGTCGCCGGGCCGGGATCTGGGCCGGCGAGCGGGTTGAGCGATGCTGGGCGTGCAGGCCCTGGGTCCTCACGGGGCGTCGATGGCCGGTGGGGCGGGCGCGGCCGAGGCTGCGGCGTCTCATCGGCCCCCGGCGGCCCGCGGCCAGGTGCCTGAGCGGAGGCCGGACCGCCAGGTCGTCGACGAAGAGCACGAGGCCTGGGTGAGGTTGCTGACCGTGCCGGGCCTCGGCCCGGTCGCGTTTTCGGCACTGCTGGCTGCCTGCGGGTCCGCGCGTGCCGCTCTGGATCTGGCGGCGGGGCCGGACGGCGCAAGGCGCCTGTTGGAGGCTCTGGCGGATGGCGGGGATCTTCCGGGAGGCGGGGACTCGGCCGCCGGAACCGGCGCCGCCGGCGAAGGCGAGGTGGTCCCGGCCCGCCCGCCGCGACCGTTCGGGCCGGATCTCGCGGCTCGCATCCGCGATAGCGCCGGTCGGGGTGATGAGACTCTGGAGGCCATGCGTTCGCTGGGCTTGACGGTCGTGATACTGGACGACCCTGCCTATCCGGCGAGGCTTCGCGAGGTCGACATGCCGCCGCCGCTGCTGTTCGTGCGCGGGTCCGTCGATGCGCTTTCAGCGCCGGAGGCCGTAGCCGTGGTCGGGACGCGCCGGCCGACGGATTCAGGCCGGCGGATGGCCTCCTGGATCGGCGCCGCCCTGGCCCGGGCCGGAGCAGTCGTGGTGTCAGGGCTGGCCGTGGGCGTCGATGGTGTGGCCCATTCGGCGGTCGTGGACGAGGGCTTGCCGACCATCGGCGTGTTGGGCGGCGGCCATGCCCGGCTGTTCCCCAAGGCCCACGAGCGGCTGGCAGATGACATCGTGGCCGCCGGGGGTGCCGTAGTGGCCGAGCTACCGCCCGACGCGCCGGCTACGCGCGGCACGTTCCCCCGGCGCAACAGGCTGGTCAGCGGCCTGTCGGACGCGACGGTGGTGGTCGAGGCCGGAGTCCGTAGCGGCGCCTTGATCACTGCCGGGTGGGCGCTGGAACAGGGGCGGGAGTGCTTCCTGGTGCCGGGGGCCATCGGCGCGCCGGCCAGCGCGGGCTGCCTGGCGTTCCTGCGCAGCTTCCCCGGCCAAACCCGCGTCGTGTGCGGCATACCCGAGCTGCTGGAGGACCTGGGGCTGGTCGAGGATGAGGGGCTGCTTCGAATGGCAAGAGAGGGCCCCGGCTCCGCGGCGCCGCTTGCCGGCCCATCGGCTGTTCTGGCATCGCTCGGGCAGGTGGAACGGGCCGTGGCCGAGCTTCTGGTCAGCCGACCGTCGACCGCCGATGAGCTGGCCGCACGGACCGGGCTTTCGGGGGCGGCGGTGCTGGGAGCGATTACGATGCTGGAGCTGCGCGGTCTGGTCTCGGGCGGCTGGGGCCGCTACGTCGCGGCCGGACCGCTGGCCCGCCGGGAGACCGGCCGGAGTCGCTGAGGCCGGCCGCTCGGACTGTCGGTGGGAGTCGCGTGCCTCCGGATGCCGCCGCCTCCGGCCTCCGCGGGCCATTTGCCGCAATTTCGCCCGCGGTGGTAACCTCCCTGCGGGGTTCGGACCAAGTGGCCCCTGACGACCACCACCGTCACCGCCATCTCTGGGAGGCCGACTACGAATGAACGACCTGATGCAGGCGTTCCTCGACATACCCAGATCTGCCGTCGCGCGCGTCAAGCGCACGGTCGCCCGCTCGATGAGGCTGCAGCTGCTCCTGGGAACGCTGGGGGTGTTCGCCCTCGTCGCCGGGATTATCGGCGTCCTGCCCGCGCGCAGCGTGGATTCGGTCGGGCCGACGCTCTACGGCTCGGCTGCACCGACGGCCACCCTGCCGACGGAGACCGAGGACGTCACCATCGACGCCGCCTACGTTCTGCAGTTCAGCAAGCCGATGAACGAGGGGAGCGTGGCCGACGCCCTGGAGATCACGCCCAAGGTTGCCGTCCGGCTCATCTGGGATTCGGCCGGCAAGACGCTCAACGTGACTCCGGCCACGAATTGGGAGCCCTTCACCGCCTATGCCGTCCAGGTCACGCAGACAGCGATGGACGAGTCCGGCATTCAGTTGAGCGCGCCGCTCTCCGGCTCGTTCAAGACCGGCGCCCTGACCTCGGCGAGGATCACCGCCACGATCATGTCCGAGGGCCTGGTGTCCCCCAACTCGTCGTTCCAGATCGCCTTCACTCGGCCGGTCAAGCTGGCCACTGTCGAGGCTCGGCTCGTCATCGACCCGCCCGCGACCGGTGTCATCGTCGGCGACGATCCGACTGACGTCGGCTCGCAGGTCTTCACCTTCACGCCCACCGGTCTGGCGGGCAAGACCGAGTACACCGTCTCCTTCGACAACGAAGGTGCGGTGGACACGGCCGGAGTCGCCCTGCTGCCCGTACCCCGGCTCAAGGTCACCACCTCCGACGCACCGGGCGTGATTCGCTTCCGGCCGCAGGATGGCACCAACACGACGGACCCGAACCAGGTCATTTCGGTCCGCTTCAACATGCCGATGGATCGGCCGTCCACCGCCGCCGCCTTCTCGGTCACGGTCAACGGCCGGGCGGTCCGGGGTCTCATCTCCTGGGCGGAAGACGATACGGTCCTCGTCCTGGATCCTTCGTCCAGGCTGGCGATCGGCTCGACCGTCACCATGAGGGTTACCACCAAGGCCATGTCCAAGACGGGCATGCACCTCGGCTCCACCACGACCGGCAAGTTCGGCGTCCGCAATCCGACCGTCCGCCGCATCCCGTGGCTCGGCGGAACGCAGACCAACTCGCCCTGGTATAGCTCCGAGGTCTACTACTTCAACCTCGTCAATTGCACCAGGACCGGCGGCTGGGTGACCAGCAGCGGCGGCTGCAGCTCCGTCACCCACCACGTCATGCCCGACCAGCCGAAGCTCCGGCTGGACTCGGGCCTGTCGGCGGTGGCCCGCAACTACTCAAAGCAGTTGGCCGAGCGCGGTTTGCTGACGCACTATCTGGACGGGACGAATCCCCATCAACGCCTGGCGGCGGCCGGATACCCGGGCGGCACGTGGGGCGAGAACCTGGGCTCGCCGCCGACGTACAACGCGGCAGGCATGATCAAGGTGGAGATCTACTTCCAGAACGAGTACCGCTGTGACTTCGGGCGGCGCTGCGAGTTCGGCCACTATCGCAACATCATGCACCCGTATTTCAGGCGGGTCGGCATCGGAGTCTGGGTTGCCCGCGGCCACGTGCGGGTGACGTCCGAGTTCTACAGCTGACCTCCGCCGCGCCGCGTGAGACGCTGCCGCCCGGTCCCGGTATCCCGCGCAAACGGACCGTTGATCGGCTGATGCTAGACTCCCGCCGATGAGCGGCAACCTTGTCATAGTCGAATCACCGGCCAAGGCCAAGACGATCGAGCGCTACCTGGGTCCCGGGTACACGGTGCTCGCTTCATACGGCCACATCCGCGACCTGCCGGAGAATCCCGGCAAGGGGCAGCTGGGCGTGGACGTGGACAACGACTTCGCCCCTGTCTACGAGGTCGTGGCCGACCGCCGCAAGCAGCTGGCCGCCATCCACAAGGCCGCCTCCAAGGCGGATCTCGTCTACCTCGCCACCGACCTGGACCGCGAGGGCGAAGCCATCGCCTGGCACGTCGCCGAGGCGGCCGAGCTGCGGCCGGAGCGGACGCGCCGGGTGACCTTCTCGGAGATTACCCAATCGGCGATCCAGGAGGCATTCGCCTCGCCACGCTCGATCAACCAGAACCTCGTGGACGCCCAGCAGGCGCGGCGGGTGGTCGACCGCCTGGTCGGCTACACGCTCAGCCCGCTGCTCTGGCGCAAGGTCCGAGCCGGGCTCTCGGCCGGACGGGTGCAGTCGGTCGCCGTCAGGCTGGTAGTGGATCGCGAGCGGGAGATTCGGGCCTTCGTCGCCCGTGAGTACTGGACGCTCAAGGCCATCCTCATCGCGCCGAGCGGGACTTCGTTCGAGGCGGACCTCGTCAGGATCGGCGGCAAGAAGCCCGAGATCGCCGACGAGGAGACCGCGAGCCGGCACGTCGAGGCCATCAAGGCCAGCCGCCCCGTCGTTACCGAGGTGGGGGTCAAGAAGGTCAGCCGCAATCCGGCGCCGCCGTTCACCACGTCCAGTCTGCAGCAAGAGGCCAGCCGCAAGCTCAGCTTCTCGCCCCGCCGGACGATGAGCGCTGCCCAGAAGCTGTACGAGGGTGTCGAGACGGACGAGGGCCAGGTGGGCTTGATCACATACATGCGCACGGACTCGGTGGCGCTGTCCAGCCAGGCCATGGCGGAGGCGGCGCGGGTGATCGAGGAGCGCTTCGGTGAGGCCTACGTGACACCTCGGGGCCGCGTCTTCAAGAGCAAGATCCGCAACGCCCAGGAGGCCCACGAGGCCATCCGGCCAACCTCATTCCACCGCGATCCGGACTCGGTCGCCGGCAGCCTGGGTCGCGACGAGGCTCGGCTCTACCGTCTGATCTGGCAGCGCGCCCTGGCCAGCCAGATGGCGGCCAAGGAGCAAGAGACGACCACGGTCGATCTGGAGGCGGACGGGTACGGCCTGCGCGCAACCGCGACGCGGACCACTTTCGACGGCTTCGCCCGCGTCTACACGGAAGGCCAGGACGATTGCGAGGATGAGGCCGAGTGCAACCTGCCGACCCTGGCGAAGGGCGACGCGACCAGCGTCGATGACGTGAGCGCGCAGCAGCACTTCACCGAGCCGCCGCCCCGCTACACCGAGGCCAGCCTCATCAAGGCCCTGGAGGAGAACGGGATCGGGCGGCCGTCGACCTACGCCGCGACGATCACCACGATCGTCGATCGCGGCTACGTCAAGGTCAAGGAGCGCCGACTCCACCCCGAGTCGGTCGGCGAGGTCGTGACGGACCTCCTGGTGGGCCACTTCGGCGAGTTCGTGGACCTGGCGTTCACGGCCCGCATGGAAGAGGAGCTGGACGAGGTCGCGACCGGCAAGCGTTCCTGGGTACCCGTCGTCCGCGACTTCTATCAGCCTTTCCGGAGCCTGGTCGACGCCAAGGCGAAGGAGCTGCAGCGCAGCGATTTCACGACGCGCCCATCCGACGAGGTTTGCTCGGAGGGCCATCCGATGGTCGTGCGGCTCGGCCGCTACGGGGAGTTCCTGGCCTGCTCGATGTATCCCCAGCACAAGGAGACTCGCGAGCTGCCCGGCGCCGACGGGCCCAACGGGGCCCCCGCGACCGGAGAGGGAGGGGAGCCGGTCCCGGCGGAGGCGTGCCCCAAGTGCGGCGAGGCCGACGGCGGAGTGCTCGTCCAGCGACGCGGCCGCTTCGGGCCCTTCATGGGCTGTTCGCGCTACCCGGCCTGCGACTTCATCAAGCGCGACGGGCCGCCCCCGCCCGCGCCGCTGGGCTTCGAAGTCGCCTGCCCCAAGTGCCGCCAGGGCCATCTCGTGACCAGGCGGGCGCGCCGCACGGGGTCGTTGTTCTGGGGCTGTTCGCGCTACCCCAAGTGCGACGGCACGACTTCCCACGAGCCCGTCGGCGCCGTCCACGACGCCGACGAAGGTCCCATAGGGCGGTCCGGCGAGGGCGGGATCTGCCTGACTTGCGGAGCGCCGGTGGAACTGCCGGCGGGACTCGAGCTGGTCGGTGCGCGGCTGGCCGGCGGCGAGCCCAACCCGGAGGCACTGGCTCGTCCCAGGGCGGCCAGGGGCGGGTCTCGGGGCGGAGCCAAGAGTTCGCGGGGCGGGGCTCGAGGCTCGCGTCGAGCGAAGGTCGGCGGCCGCTCGGATGACGGGGAGGCTTCCGAGGGCGGCGGAGAGGAATGAGCCCCGGCCCGGTGCCAATCGGCGAGGAGGCGGCCCGGGCCTTCGAGCGTTTCATGGTCTCGCTGGCGGCCCGCGACTCGTCGGAGCACACGATCAGGTCGTACCGGGCCGCCCTGGAGGGGTTCCTGAGCTGGATCGAGGCCGGAGGCCATGACTGGCGGTCGCCCTCGCGCACCACTCTGCGAGCCTTCCTGGCCTCTCTGTCGGAGGGCCGCGGCCGGCGGACGGTGGCCCAGCGTCTGGCGGCGCTGCGCTCCTTCTACCGCTGGGCGACTCGGGAGGGGCTCGTGGACGGCAATCCCCTGGCCGCGCTGCCGACACCGCGCCAGCCGCGGCGCCTGCCGGGAGTGCTGTCGGTGGCCGAGACCGAGCGCTTCATCAGGGCAGCCGCCGATGAAGAGCGCGGCGCGCCGGCCGGGACGCGGCGGGCGGACATGGAGCACGCCCTGGCGCTCCGCGACGTGGCCATCCTGGAGACGGCCTACGCGGCCGGGCTGCGGATTGCCGAGCTGGCCAGCCTGACGGTGGGCTCGACGGACCTGCGGCGGGGTGAGGTCCGGGTGACCGGCAAGGGTCGCAAGGAGCGGGTTTCGCTGCTCGGCCGGCCGGCCTGCGGCGCCCTGGCTCGCTATCTGGACGAGGGTCGGCCGGAGCTGCTTCGACGCGGCGACGCGGGTCGTCAGGGCCGTGGTGCTGCCGATTCCGGACTGCTCTTCCTGAATCACAGGGGCGAGCCGCTGGGCGCTCGAGGCCTTCGCTGGCGGCTGGGGCGGCTGCGCATCGCGGCCGGCCTGCCGGAGGGCGTCTCGCCGCACACGCTGCGCCACAGCTTCGCTACCCACTTGCTCGACGGCGGGGCCGACCTGCGCGTCGTACAGGAGCTTCTGGGGCACGAGAGCCTGGCCACGACCCAGGTCTATACGCACGTTTCGCCCGCCCGCCTGCGAGCCGCGTACACTGCCTCTCATCCGCGGGCGCGCTCTGGGCGCGGCCCGGGGAACGGCGCGCGGCGTCCGGAGGGCGAGCCGCCGGGGGAGTAGGCCGAGGCAGAGGAGATCGGATGCCAGACCAGGCAGCAACCGGCGATCCGCGCCCTGAGCGGCCGGTGGCATCGACGGTCGATCTTGCTCCCGATACGGCAGTCTGGGACGGCTTCGTTTCCAGGTCGACTCCAGGCTCGTACCTGCAGACCTCGGCCTGGGCGGTCGTCAAGGCCCCCAACGGCTGGACGCCGCTGCGCTTCATGGGCAGCTGTAGCGCGGACGACGAGCTGGGGCGCGACGACGAGCCTGCCGAGCAGGCGGCCCAGGAAGAGCCCGTCGGCGAGGTGCGCTTCGGCGCCCAGTTGCTGCTACGACGGCCGCGGGCCTTTCCCTGGGCCTTTGCCTACTCGCCCCGCGGCCCGGTACTGGACGATTGGAGCGGGGCAACGGTCGGGGCGTTCACCGGCGGGCTTCGTCAGGCTCTGGCCGGTTGGCCGGGCAGGGTCTCCCACGTGCGCATCGAGCCGGAGATCGAGCTGAACGGGCCGAGCGATGTCGACGGAGCGTTGCGCCATGCCCTGCGCCAATCCGGCTGGCGGCCCGGGGCCTCCATCCAGCCGCCCCGGACGCGTCAGGTGGATCTTCGCCCCGACGAGGCGGCCCTGTGGAGCGGCTTGCGCAAGAAGTGGCGGCAGTACGTGAACAAGGCCCGCAAGGGCGGGGTGCGAGTCGTGGACGCGCCGGTTGAGCGGCTGCCGGAGTTCTACGAGATCTACCGCGAGACTGCTTCGCGGGCCGGGTTCGTGATCCGCACGTACGAGTCGTACCTGACCGCCTGGCAGGCCTTCGCCCGGCTGGGGATGGCCAGGCTGCTCATGGCCGAAACGGAAGACGGCGAAGGCCTGGCGACACTGTTCGTGCTGCGGGTGGGCAACCGCGTTGTCGAGCCCTACGGCGGTATGACCTCACGTGGCGCCGAGGCGCGGGCCAACTACCTGCTGAAGTGGGAGGCTATCCGCTCGTCGCGCGAGTCCGGCGCCGTGAGCTACGACATGTGGGGCATCTCGCACGGCGGCATCGAGCACTTCAAGGCCGGCTTCGGCGGACGAGAGATCCGCTACGTCGGGGCCTGGGACCTGGTGCTGGATCCGGCCGGGCGCTTCGCCTACGACACCGCCCAGGCCTGGCAGGACCGCGTCGGGCGACTGCGCCACGGCATTGTGCGGGTCCGGGGCGGGCGGAGCGAGGCCGCGGGCGAGTCGCAGCCGCGCGAGGCCGAGGAGGAGAGCGAGTGACCGCTCCCCAGGGCGACGAGGCCCTGGCTGCCGCGCTGGCCGCGGCCGAACCGTCCGGGCCGAGGCCGTTGGGCGAGTTGATCGGCCGGCTGGAGGCCGAAGGTATCCTGCGGGCCGTGCACCTGCCGCCCGACGCGGCCGCGGCGTCCGACCCGGCCGGACCGTCTGCGACGCCGATCAAGGGGCTGACCTGCGACTCACGTCTGGTCGTGGCCGGATCGCTGTTCGTCGCCGTTGCCGGCGAGCATGCCGACGGCCACGCCTATGCCACCCAGGCCGTCGCGAGCGGGGCCGCGGCGCTGGTCGTGGAGAGGGTCGTGGATGGAGCGGCCGTCCCGCAACTGGTCGTCGATGGCAGCCGCGCCGCGCTGGCCTCGGCCGCCGCCTGGTGGTACGGCGACCCGAGCCACCAGCTGGGGATCGTCGGAATCACCGGGACGGACGGCAAGACGACCACCGCCATTCTGTGCGCGGCCGTGCTCGAGACGGCGGGGATCTCGACCGGCCTCCTGACCACCGCGGCGATCAAGATCGGAGCGTCGCGCAGCGCCAACCCGCAGCACGTCACCACGCCCGAGGCGCCCCGGCTGCAACAGAGCCTGCGGGCCATGGCCGCGGCCGGCAACGCGGCCGCGATCGTCGAGACGACCTCGCACGGGCTGGCCCTCGAGCGAGTCGGCTCGATCGCCTACGACATCGGCATTCTCACCAACTTGAGCCACGAGCACCTCGAGTTGCACAAGACAATCGAGGCCTACCGGGAAGCCAAGCTGAGCCTGTTCTCGCGTCTGGGCCGTCACGCCAAGAGCCTGCCCCGGGCATTCCCAGCCACCGGCATCGTCAATCTGGACGATCCCGCCGCCGGCCTGTTCGTCGAGGCGGCCACCCTGGCCGGGGCCGAGGTCGTTACCTACGGCCTGGATGCCGGGGCCGCCGTGCGTGCCACGACTGCCGAAGAGACGGCCAGCCGGCTGACGATCGGGGCCCTGACGCCGCGCTGGCGGGGCGAGATCTCGCTGCGACTGGCCGGCCGATTCAACGTCCACAACGCCCTGGCCGCTCTCTCCCTGGCCGAGGTCCTGGGTCTGGATCCCGAGGTGGTGCGAGCGGGCCTCGAGGGCGTCAGCGGGGTGCCCGGCCGCATGGAGCGCATCGATTGCGGCCAGCCATTCGGGCTGATCGTGGACTACGCGCACTCTCCGGCCTCGCTGCAGGGCGTGCTTGATGAGCTGGGCCCGGTGGCTCGCGCCGCCGGCGGAGGGCTGATCGCGGTATTCGGTTCGGCCGGCGAGCGCGATGTGGCCAAGCGGCCGATGATGGGCCGTGTCGCGGGAGAGCGCTGTCGGTTGGTGGTCGTGGCCGACGAGGACCCCCGCGGCGAGGACCCTCTCCGCATCCTGGATGAGATAGCCGCCGGGGCCGAGGCCGCCGGTAAGCGTCGCGGCGAGGATCTGCTGTGCATCGCCGACCGGCGAGAAGCGATCGCCGCGGCCTTGGGGCGGGCGCAACCCGGCGACGTGGTCGTCCTGGCCGGCAAGGGGCACGAGCAATCGATCATCATGAGCAGCGGTCCGGTACCCTGGGACGAGCGCACCGAGGCCGTCGGCGCGCTGCGGGCGATGGGCTTTGAGTGCGGCCCGCAGGGCGACTAGCGCGGCAGGCGCAAGGGAGGTCAGGCACATGCGATCCTGTTTGATCCAGGTTCTGATCGCCGTGGCGGCCGCCTTCCTGCTGCTGTGGTTCGCCCTCCCGTTGGCCGTCAGCGCCCTGGCCGGCGGGGCCCTCGGCGCGGCCGGCTTCAACGGCACGGCCACGAAGGTCGAGGTATCGGCCAATCCGCCGCCCCTTCTGTTGACCGGGCACGCGGATG
>CAZFLI010000011.1:21626-26880 GCA_964519845.1 uncultured Anaerolineaceae bacterium
AAGGTCGAGGTATCGGCCAATCCGCCGCCCCTTCTGTTGACCGGGCACGCGGATGAGGTCCACATAACCTCGACCCAGGTCAGCCTGAGCGATCTCCATGCTGCCGGCGTGGACGTGACGCTGGGCGACGTTGACCTGTTGAGCCGCGAGATCGGCACCGTGGCCGGGACTCTGACGGGGGTTCGCGTGGCGGCCCCCAACGGCGATACCGTCCTGATCGAGAGGGTCGCCCTGAGCGGCCCGGCGGATCGGACCGTCGCCCGGTGCAGCCTGACGATAGCGGCCGCCGAGGCGCTGGCCGAAACCCAGCTGGCGGCGCAGGGCGTGAAGGCGAAGGTGAGCCTGGCCGCGCCAAATTCGGTGACCTTTACGGTGGGCGGGAACACCTTCAAGGGCCGGCTGATGGTGGCGGAGGATTCACTCTTCCTGAAGCCCGACAACGCGGCCATGCCCACCGTGCTCCTGATCAAGGCCGGCAGCGGCAATCCGTTCAACGTCGCCTCCGTCTCCATCGACGATAGGTACGTCAACCTGACCGGGACACTGGACGTCGAAAGCCTGCTGAGCTGACATAGGCCGAGCCGATCGGCGGGGCGGCCTCGCGGTGCGCGGCTGGTAGACTCGGCTCATGTCGATAGAGCAGCAGGGCGTCGAGCGGCAGGCGCAGGCCGCTGCGAAGCCCAGCCCGCCGCACGGTGCCCAGCCTGGGGCGAACCGGCCGGCCCCTGAGGCACGCGGCCGGGCCTCCCTGGGCGGACGGCTGCGTGCCGGCCTCCCCAGGCAGCATTCTCCGGAGACGGCCTTCCGGCGCGTCCAGGAGTCGGTCGCGGGCCACTACCCGCAGGCCGATGTGGCGCCACTGCGGCGAGCCTTCGACTTTGCCCAGCAGGCCCACCGCAACCAGACGCGCGTCACCGGCGAGCCCTATGTGAGCCATCCCCTGGCCGCGGCCAAGATCCTGGCCGATATCGGCATCGACCCCGTCGCGGTTACGGCCGCCATCCTGCACGACGTCCCCGAGGACACCGACTTCACCCTGAACGACGTTGAGGAGAGGTTCGGCGCGGAGGTGGCGCAGCTGGTCGACGGCGTCACCAAGCTGTCCAAGTTCAGCACCCACAGTCACGAAGAGCAGCAGGCGGAGAACATCCGGAAGATGTTCCTGGCCATGGCGCACGATATCCGGGTCGTTCTCATCAAGCTGGCCGATCGACTGCACAACATGCGGACCCTGTCCGCTCTTCCGCTCGACAAGCAGCACCGCATCGCCCGTCAGACGATGGAGATCTACGCTCCGCTGGCCGAGCGCCTGGGGATCTGGAGCATCAAGTGGGAGCTCGAGGACCTGGCCTTCAAGACCCTCGAACCGGAGCGCTATCGCGAGCTGGCGAGGACGCTCGACACCCGTCGCAAGGGCCGCGAGGCGTTCATCCGGCGGGCCATCGAGGTCTTGAGGCCCGAGCTGGAGCAGGCCGGCATATCGGCCGACTTGTCCGGCCGCCCGAAGCACCTGTTCAGCATCTGGAAGAAGATGCAGCGCAAGGGCGCGGAGATCGGTGAGATATACGACGTCTACGCGATTCGGCTGCTGGTCGAGGAGATCAAGGACTGCTACGCGGCCCTGGGCGTGGTCCACTCGATCTGGCGTCCCATCCCGGGGCAATTCGACGACTACATCGCCGTGCCCAAGCCGAACCTGTACCAGAGCCTCCATACGGCCGTGATCGCCATGGAGGGCCAGCCCCTGGAGATCCAGATTCGGACGCAGGCCATGCACCAGGTCAGCGAAGTTGGCATCGCCGCCCACTGGCGCTACAAAGAAGGCTCGCGGGCCGATCGCGAATACGACGCCAAGCTGGCCTGGGTGCGCCAGTTGATGGACTGGCAGCGCGAGGTCAGCGACGCCACCGAGTTCGTGGAGGGGGTCAAGCTCGACGTTTTCCAGGACCAGGTCTATGTCTTCACGCCCAAGGGCGAGATCAAGGATCTGCCGGCCGGGGCAACGCCGCTGGACTTCGCCTACCGCATCCACACCGATGTCGGGCACCGCTGCATCGGGGCCAAGGTCAACAACCGCCTGGTGCCGCTCGAGTACCGGCTCAAGAACGGCGACATCGTCGAGATCGTGACCACGAAGGGCGAGCATGGTCCATCGCGCGACTGGCTGGGCCTGGTCCGTACCAGCCACGCCAAGGAGAAGATCCGCCAGTGGTTCAAGCGTCAGGAGCGCGACGAGAACATCGTCCACGGGCGCGAGGCATTGGAGCGCGAACTGAGGCGGCTGGCTCGAACCAGTGTCGGAGCGGTGGGTCAGGACCGGATCATGGAGATCGCCCGGGCCTACAACTTCGAGAGCCTGGACGATTTCTACGCCGCCGTCGGCTACGGGGCGATCGGGGCCCAGCAGGTAGTCACACGCCTCGGAGTGATGGACGACGCCCAGCTGGCCCTGCCGCCCACGGCCGCGCCGGCAGCACCCGAGCGCCAGGGCGGAGTCCGCGTCAAGGGAGTAGGGGACCTGCTGGTCCGCTTCGGCAAATGCTGCCACCCGATCCCCGGCGATCCGATCATCGGCTTCATCACCAGGGGCAAGGGCGTGACCGTGCACCAGCGGAGCTGCCAGACGGTGATGGGCGAGCGCGAGACCGTTCGGCTGGTCGAGGTCGAATGGGAGGGCCAGATCCAGCAGACCTACCCTATCTCGATCCGCATCGAGGCCTTCGATCGGACCGGTCTGCTGTCCGACATCAGCCAGGTGCTGGCCGAGCACAAGGTCAACATCATGTCCGCCAACGTGGCCGTCACGGCCGACCGCACGGCCACCGTGATGGCCACTCTGGAGGTTTCGTCCGTCGCTCAGTTGGCCAAGGTGATCACCAGACTCGAGCAGCTCAAGGACGTCATCACCGTGGCCAGGGACACCGGCTAGGAACCGAACCGGGGCCAGGGACGTCGGCTGCCCAAAGGGAGACGACCTGCCCGGTAGACACGTCTGTGGAATCGGAACGCTGCGGATCCTCTTGGGGGGCGGGCCGGTCAGTTGTCGCTGGTGCCCCTGATCGCGGCGATTGACCGGGCGGCCGCCTCGCCGGGACCCCAGGCTAGCCTGGGCGGTCGTGACGTCCCGCTCGGGCTCGGGTAGACTCCGCCATCGGCCCCGCTTCTCGGGGTATCCTTCTCTCACTCGCCGGCAATCAAGTCGTCCGCGCCCCGGCAGCAGCATCCCGGCCTGCCCGCGTCAGCGCGCCGGAGCACAAGGAGCAATCGAACCGATGGGAGTCCCTAAGAGGAAGGTCTCGCACGCCCGGCAGGGCGACCGCCGCGCTCATCTGGCGGCCTCGCTGCCCCACCTCGAGTCGTGCCCTCATTGCCATCAGTCCAAGCAGGCCCATCACGCTTGCCCCAACTGCGGCTTCTACGCCGGCCGACCGACGGTCGAAATCAAGCAGGACAAGCCGCAGCAGCCCGATTCCTAAGCGGTGGACCTGAGCACGATCCGAGCGGCTGGGGGCGGGCCCGTCCGCGTCGTCGTAGACGCGATGGGCGGCGATCACGCCCCGCTTGAGGTTGTCGCCGGGACGCTCTCCTGGGCCCGCAAGCACCCTTCGGACACCGTGTTGCTGGTCGGCATCCCCGAGGAGATCGAGCGCTGCGCCGGCGGCCCGCTGCCGGCAAACGTGGAGGTCGTACCGGCCAGCCAGGTCGTGGAGATGGACGAGTCTCCGGCCCAGGCCCTGAAGAGCAAGAAGGACAGCTCGATCATGGTCGCCATGGACCTGATCAAGCAGGGTCGTGGCGACGCGCTGGTGACGGCGGGCCACTCGGGGGCCGGCATGGCCGCCGCGGTGCTGCGGCTGGGTCGCCTGCCCGGCGTGGACCGGCCCGCGTTGGCCGTCCAGTTGATCACCGACAGCGGGCCGTTTCTGTTCCTGGATATTGGGGCCAACGTCGACGCCACGGGCCACAACCTGTACCAGTACGCCCATATGGGCTCTCTCTACGCGGCCCGGGTACTGGGCGTCGAGAAGCCCCGCCTGGCGCTGCTGTCCATCGGCGAAGAGAAGGGCAAAGGCAACCTGGCCATCGCCCAGGCCACCGAGATGCTCGACCGGGACGGCACCCTCAACTTCATCGGCAACATCGAAGGGCGCGACCTGACGAGGCACCTGGCCGACGTGGTGGTCTGCGACGCGGTAGTCGGCAATGTGACGATGAAGTTCTTCGAGGGCCTGGCCGGCTTCATCTTCGGCCTGTGGCGCCTGGAGTTCCAACGCGGGATCCGTGGTCGACTGGGCTACCTTCTGATGCGCCCGGCCGTGGCCCGCATGCGCGACATCTTCGACTACGAGAAGATGGGAGCCTCGCCGCTGCTGGGCGTCAAGGGCATGGTCCTGATCACTCACGGCAGCGCCAAGCGGCGCATGATCGAGTTCGGCGTGGAGGCCGGCGCCACGGCTGCCCGGGCGGCTATCCCGGAGCTGATTGCCGGCGCGTTCCGCGGCCAGGACAGACGTCCCAGGATGGGGCCGGAGGCGAAGTGAGCAAGCAGCCGCGCCCGGCGACGGATCCGCTGGCGGTCAGCCACAGGGTCATCGTGGAGATGGTCCGTGAGGCGGCGCTGGAGGTCCCGGGCGTACTGAGGGTCGCCCGCGGCGGCCCCCTTGCGCGGCTGGCCGGTTCGCCGGTGCGGGTGCGCACGGTCGAGGGGCGGATCGCCGTCCGAATGTGGATCGTGGCTCGGCCGGGACAGCCTCTGCCGGCGCTGGCAGCCCAGGTGAGGCAGGCCGTCAGCAAGACGATCGAGCGCCTGCTGAGCCTGCAGACGGGCGAAGTCACCGTCGTCATCGACGGAGTGGGAGGCTGGGGCTCGTGACCCGGCCCCGCGGCCGCGGCGAATCCGGCCGGGGAGCGGGAGGCGCGAGGCGCGGCGGCGGAGCTGAGCGGCGCGCGGGACGTCGCCTGGCCCTGGCCGCGCTGTTCGAGGCGGAGTTCGGGCAGCGCACCCCGGAGGCGATCCTGGAGCGCCATCTGGTCGAGGAAGCGGTGGAAGAAGAGGCGGCTGGTTTCGCGCGCGAGCTCGTCGCAGGCGTGGTCCAGAACCGCGAGCAAATCGATGCCTTGATAGAAAGCGCGGCTCCGGCTTACCCTGTGGTCCAGCTCGCGAAAATGGACCGCACACTGCTGCGTAGCGGCATCTGTGAGGTGCTACACTCCGGCACGCCGTCCCGGGTGGCGATTGCCGAGTGGGTCGAGC
>CAZFLI010000012.1:0-26096 GCA_964519845.1 uncultured Anaerolineaceae bacterium
CGACTGGGCGAGGACGGCGTGATTTGCCTGCTCTCCGATTCGACCGGCGCCGAGAAGCCCGGCTACACGCTCTCGGAACGAACGGTCGGCGACGCCTTCTCCGAGATCATCGAGCCACTCTCGGGGCGGGTCATCGTGGCCACGTTCGCCAGCAACATCGCCCGCATCCAGCAGGTCATCGACGCTGCGGCGACCTTCGATCGCAAGGTGGCAGTCGTCGGCCGGTCGATGGAGCAGAACTTCCGGATCGCCACCGACCTCGGTTTCCTGACGCACGCACCGGGTCAGATTCTGGGCAAGGACCAGATTGGATCGGTCCCTCGCATCGTCATCGCCACCACGGGCTCGCAGGGTGAACCGATGGCCGGCCTGGCCCGAATGGCAAACCGTGACCATCGCTTCGTGGAGATCGAGCCCGGCGACACGGTGATCGTCAGCGCCAGCCCGATACCCGGCAACGAAGAGTACGTGGCCCGCACGATCGACAATCTCTTCAAGGCCGGGGCCAACGTGTTCTATCACACAGTCAAGCACGTCCATGTCTCCGGCCATGCCAGCCAGGAAGAGCTCAAGCTGATGCTCGGCCTGACCCGGCCGAAGTACCTGATCCCGATCCACGGCGAGTTCCGTATGCTGGTGCAGCACGGGCGTCTGGCGGTCGAGACTGGGGTTGCCCCCGAGAACGTCTTCATCATCGAGAATGGGCAGCCGGTGGAGTTCTACGCCGACGGCACCGCCAGGCGCGGTGCTCCCGTTTCGTCCGGCTACGTCCTGGTCGATGGCCTGTCGGTGGGCGACGTGGGCGAAGTGGTCCTGCGCGACCGCCGCGCCCTGGCCAGCGACGGCATGTTTATCGTCGTCGTCACGGTGGACAAGCAGACGGGCAGGGTGGTGACGAAGCCCGAAATCGTGACCCGGGGCTTCGTCCACGGCAACGAGCGCGACCCTCTCATGGATGGCGCGATCGACAGGATCATGGCCGCCACCGAAGGCCAGGGAGACCGGACCAGCGAGGTCGCACTGCTAAAGAGCCAGATCAAGGACGAGGTGTCCCGGTACCTGTACGAGCAGACGCGGCGCAGACCGCTGGTATTCCCCGTGGTGGTGGAGGTCTAGATGCCTTCTCGGAGCGGGTCTTCTTCGGGCAGGGCTACGCGGTCGGCGGCGGCCCGGCGCAGCAGCCCGCGGCGGCCGGCCATCGCGCCCGACGCACCCCGCCTGGTCATCGGCCTGATCCTCATGATCGTCGGTGTCGCGACCGGGATCGCGCTCCTGCTGCCCGGCGAGGGCAAGCTGACCGACTGGTGGCGCGACTCGATCTCTCCGTACCTGGGTTTTGGCAGGCGGGTTGTGCCGTTCGCCTTGCTGGGCGTGGGCTGGTGGATGGTCAACCGGGCGAAGGGGGTCCGGCTGGACTGGCAGCTGACGATCTTCGGCAGCGCGGTAGCCTTCTGCGCCGGCCTGGGCTTGATCGAGTTGCTCTGGCCGGTTCACGGCGGGGTCATCGGCAAGGCGCTGATGCGGACGCTGCCGCCGCTGATTACCACTCCCGGCACCGGAATACTGCTCTTCGGCGTGATGATTGCGGGCTTCCTGCTGGCAATCGACATGTCGCTGCCGTCTGTGCTCTCTCCTGTGCAGCGGCTGGGGGCGCAGGCTGTGGTGTCGCTCCTGCGGCCGGCGCCGGAGCGAGAAGTCGACGCCGGGGCGGCCCGCGCCGATCGTCTCCAGAAGCCCGGGCAACTCGGCCGCGAGGCGATCTCCCTGGAGCCGCGCGGCAGACGCTCCGACGAGAGCGGGGCTCAATCGGGCCCGCAGATTCCAGCGGCGGCGCCCAGCGCGGCCCCCACCTCCGCCACATTCGCGCCGCCGGCTCCGGCCGAGGGCAGCGGCGCCGGGAGCGAGGCGCCCGTAGCCGGTCAGCGGTTCGGTCCGGCCACGGCCGCGGCGGCGGCCCAGGAGCTGGCCCGGTTGGGTTCGGTGCGCGAGGGCGCCCACGCCCGCGGTGGGCCGGGACAGCGCGCGGCCGGCTTGGGTGCGGCCGGCGAGGGCTCGCGGCCGGAATACCATCTTCCGCCGCTGGCGCTGCTGGAGGACATCGCGCCGCCAAAGGGCGACACGTCGATGGACCACGAGCGGCACGCCAAGATCATCGAGGCCAAGCTGGCCAGCTTCAGCATCCCGGCTCGAGTCGTGACCTGGAACGCCGGCCCCGTGGTGACGCAATACGAAGTGGCTCCATCGCCGGAGATCAAAGTCAGCCGCATCGAGGCCCTGTCGGACGATCTGGCCATGGCGCTGGCCGCGCGGACCATCCGCATCGAGGCGCCGATCCCCGGGAAGAGCGTGGTCGGCATCGAGATCCCCAACAAGGATTTCAACATTGTCGCCCTGCGCCGCATTCTCGAGGAGGTCGACTTCCGGGCCTCGTCCAAGCTGACCTTCGCCCTGGGCCGGGACGTTGCCGGCCACGCCCGGGCCGCCGATCTGGCAAAGATGCCGCACATGCTGATCGCCGGCGCCACCGGCTCCGGCAAGAGCGTCATGGTGAACGCGCTCATCACCAGCCTGCTGTGCAACGCCGCGCCCGATGAGGTTCGGATGATCCTGATCGACCTCAAGCGGGTCGAGCTGTCGGGCTACAACGGCCTGCCGCACCTGATGGTCCCCGTCATCACCGAGCCGGAGCGGGCCAAGGCGGCCCTCAAGTGGGCCGTCGTCGAGATGGAGAACCGCTACCGTCGCTTCGCCGGAGCTTCGGCCCGGAACGTGGCCACGTTCAACGAAACGCGCACCGACCCGGCCGACCGGATGCCGTACCTCGTGATCGTGGTCGACGAGTTGGCCGACTTGATGATGCGAGAAGGCAAGAACGTCGAGGAGCCGATCGTGAGGTTGGCCCAGAAGGCTCGCGCAACCGGGATCCACATGGTCCTGGCTACACAACGGCCATCGGTCAACGTGGTCACGGGGCTGATCAAGGCCAACTTCCCGAGCCGCATCGCGTTCGCCATGGCCTCGCAGATCGACAGCCGGACCATCCTGGACATGCCCGGCGCGGAGGACCTCATCGGCCGCGGCGACATGCTCTTCCAGCCGGCGGATCTGCCGCGGCCGATTCGCCTGCAGGGCGTATTCGTATCGGACAAGGAGATAGCCGGCGTCACCGGTCACTGGCGCGCCGAGGCCGATCCTCACTACGACCTCGGTATCGTCGAGACCGGCGAGGAACCCGAAGGGGGCCTTGAGGAGCCGGACGAGGAGGCCGACAGGCTGCTGGGCGATGCCGTCGCCGTGGTTCAGGAGTACGATCGGGCCTCGGCGTCGCTTCTGCAGAGGCGCCTGAAGGTTGGCTATGCCCGAGCTGCCAGGATCATCGACCAGCTCGAGGCACGCGGCTACATCGGCCCGTTCGACGGCTCGAACGCACGCCCGGTGCTGCGCCGCGATGGAACCGCGCCCGCGCAGCCGTACGGCGGGCCCGGCGAGGATGAGGCATGACGGATCAGGACCAACCGCGCCGCCTGAGACTGCGGCGCAAACAGGCCGAGCCGGTTGCACTGCGCCCCGTGGGCGTGCAGCCCCCGGTCTGCGAGAAGCTGCACGCGGCTCGCCAGGCGCGAGGTCTGGACTTCTTCAGGATCGAGCGGGACACCAAGATTCGGACCCGCTTCCTGGAGGCGATCGAGGATGGGCGATTCCAGGATCTCCCGGGTGAGATCTACGCCCGGGGGTTCATTCGCAACTACGCGGCCTATCTCGGGCTCGATGCCGACGCGATCGAGGCGCAGTGGCGAGTAGAGACGGGCCAGCCCGCCGTAGCTCCGGTCGCTCCGCTCCTCAAGCCGGAGCCTCGCCGGGTCATACCGCAGCCGATGCCCGAGCCTGTTGCACCGCCCAAAGAGCCGGCGCCACGCCCGGCCGCTCCTCAGCCGAAGCCGAGCCCGACACCGAAGCCGGAGCCGAAGCCGAAGCGGAAGAAGACGGCGCCGACGCAACCAGCCGAGACCGCCTCCGCCGCGGAAGCCGCCGCCGCGGAAGCCGCCGCGGCGGCGGAGAGCGAAGCCGGCGGAGCGAGGACGTTCAGCCTGCCCAGCCTGAAGCGGCCCGCACTGCCTCCGCTGCCCGCACTGCCTCCGCTGCCCGCACTGCGCCGTCCCACTCTCAGCCTGCCCAGCCTGAAGCGGCCTTCGCTGACGTTGCCGGCTCTGAGGCGAGCCGCTCCGACAAGTGCCGCAGACGTGGCCGGCGCCAAGCCGCGCAAGACGGCCAAGGGCGGGCCCGAGCCGATGCCGGTTCCGGCTCGGCGGTTCCTGGTGCAGCCGGCCCATCTCGTGCTACTGGTGATGTGCGCCGTCGTGGTGGCCGTGAGCGGCTTCTTCGTGGTTCACATGTTCCGAGTCGTCGACTACCCCACGGTCACCGTGACCACACCCTCGAAGGCGGTGACGACGCTGTCGCCGGGCGTGGTGCAGTACCTGCTGACGGGTACGGCGACTCCGGGATCCACCGTCAGGATCTCCTGGGATGAGCGCGACCCCAACACGGTCCCGACCGATTCGGCCGGCAGCTGGGAGTTCAAGACGCCGCTGCACAGCGGTCTCAACCAGTTCAAGATCAGCGCTCGGAACGAGGAGACCAACCACAATTCGGACGATGTCGTCATCGTCATCGAGGTACCCATCCCGACGGCCTCGCCGGCGCCGAAGCTTCTGGTCATCGAGGCCCCTGCGGCCGGGGAGGTCATCAAGGGCGGCGCCGTGACGATCACCGGCACGGCCGTGGGCCTGACATCGGTCTTGATAACGCCTGCTCTCGTGGGTCCGCCGCCGGCGCCGGGGGTGACAGCCCGGCCGTCGCCGACGCTGGGGGCGCCGACGGAGATGCCGACGATGATGCCTCTGCCGACCGCCAGCCCCACCGCTGTTGCGGGCGCGACACCGACGCCGCGACCTACGCCGGCCCCGAGCGCGAGTGCCCCGGGAGGCGTCGAGCCTGTGACCGCGATCCCCACCGTGGATGGAAAGTTCAGCGCCTCCCTGGAGCTCACGCCCGGGGTCTGGACACTCACCGCAGTCGGCTTCGACAGCGACGGCAGCGCAACAACACCGGTCGAGGTGTCGATCACCGTGCCTGCGCCGACGCTGAAGGTCGTGATCGAGGTGAAGGGCGGCAGGGCGTGGCTGAAGATCTGGAAGGACGGGGTCGTGGTTCCGGGCTACTCGAAGGACATTCCGAGCGGCACGACCATCACCATCCTCGCCGACGACTCCGTCTGGATCAGGACGGGCTCGGCCGTCAAGACGTACGTCACCGTCAATGGGGTGGCATACGGTCCGCTGGGCGGGGCTCGCTCCGGCAGCTGGCGCATCACCGCGTCCGGGCCGCCGGTGCCGTCCCAGGACATCTGATCGGGCATGGCCGGCGAGTCGCTGCGGGCCCTGGCGGAGCTGGTCCAGGAGGCCTGCCGGGGCCGAGGCCTGACGGTGGCGGCTGCCGAGTCCTGCACCGGCGGGCTGATTGCTGATGCCCTGACGGACATCCCCGGGGCCAGCGCCTGGTTTGTGGGCGGCGTAGTGGCGTATTCGAACGCCGCCAAGATCGAGCTGCTGCGGGTGCCGGCGGAAGTCGTGGAGGCGCACGGCGCGGTCAGCGCCCAGGTCGCACAGGCCATGGCCAGGGGTGCATGCGAACGGTTTGGCGCCCAGGCCGCGATCGCCGTAACGGGCGTCGCCGGCCCCGGCGGGGGCACGGCCTCGAAACCGGTAGGGCTGACCTACCTGGCTATCGCCGGCCGTCTCGGGGATGACGTGAGGCGTCTCAGCTGGGCGGGCGATCGGCAGGCCAACAAGGAGTCCAGCGCTCAGGCGGCTCTGGAGATGCTGCTGGAGAAGCTTGGGGAGAGTCCGTGAGGGGCGCGGAGGAGATCGGCAGCGGGCTGGCGGCGGCTCGCCCGGCCCGGCCCATCCGACCCAACGAGAGGATTCACGTCGTAGGCGCGGCCGGCGCCGGAGCCAGCGCCGCGGTGCTGCTGGCGCATCATGCCGGAGCGCTTGTCAGCGGCTGTGACCCGGCCGGTCATTCGCCGTACACGCCGCCCATCGAGAGGCTGGGGATCGTGCTCGCCGCGGCCCACGACCCGGCCCACGTAGCCACGGTCCCCGCGCCGGATCGCCTGGCCGTAACGAAGGCGCTGACGGCTGTCGATCCCGGCAACGCCGAGCTTGCCGCCGCCAGACGGGCCGGTGTGCCTCTGGAGCCGTGGCAGCAGGTCGTGGCCGACGCCGCTCACGGTCGGACCCTGGTCGGCATAGCGGGGACTCACGGAAAGAGCACGACCTCGGGCTGGCTGGTACACGTCCTGGCCGCGGCAGGCCTGGATCCGGCGGCCTTCGTAGGGGCGCTGCTGCCTCCCGCGATCACCGGAGGGCTGCCCTCGACCGCTCGTCTGGGTAGCGGCGAGCCGTTCGTGGTGGAGGCCGATGAGTACGCCGGCAACTTCGATCCGTACCGGCCGGCGATCGCCGTGCTGACGTCGGCCGAGTGGGATCACCCGGATGTCTTCGCCGACGGCGAGGCGGTGGTCTCCTGCTTCGTCGAGTGGCTGCAAGCCGCCGCGACCGAGGTCGAGCGCCCGCTGCTGGTGGCCAACGTGCTGGACCCAGGAGTGATGGCGGTGGTCGAGAGGCTGCGGGACTGGCCGGGGCGCGTGGTCCGAACGGTGCTCGGGCAGCCGGCCGCAGTCGCCGGCATGGCTGCGGTCGCCGGGTCGGCCGAGGTCCTCAGCGGGGCCATCGTGTCGATGGACCAGGAAAGCACCGTCCTGCGACTTTCGGGGCCTGGGCTGGCGGCGCCGCTGGAGGTTCGAATCGGACTTCCGGGACGCCACAACGCCTCCAACGCCCTGGGCGTGGCCGGGGCGGCCCTGGCGCTGGGCGTCGGGCCGGACGCTCTGGCGGAGGCCCTGGCCGGTTTCGGCGGCGTCGGACGACGGCTGGAGCGCAAGGGAGAGGGAAGGGGAGTCGTCGTCTACGACGACTACGGCCATCACCCGACGGCGATCCAGGAAACGCTGGCCGCACTCAGGCAGAAGGAACCCGGGCGGCGCGTGTGGGCCGTCTACGAGCCGCTCACCTACCACCGGACCGCGGCCATGCTGGAGCGGTTCGCCGAGGCCCTGGCAGCCGCGGACGCGGTGGCAATCGCCGATATCTGGGCCGGCCGCGACCCGGACACCTCGATCACCTCCGCGACCGCGCTGGCAGAGGCGGTGGCTCGCCGCAACCCGGCCATTCGGGCCGTGGCGCCGGGCAGTGTCGAGGAGACCGCCGACTGGCTGGCCACGCAGGTGCGGCAAGGCGATGTGGTGCTGGTTATGGGCGGCGGACGGAGCTACGTCATCGCCGAGATGCTGGTCGAAGCCCTGCGGCGCTGAGCAGACCGCTTCGGGTGGGCTGCCGAGTCGACCCCCGCAGCGCCTCGATGTGGGGCACAATCGTCGTACTCCAGGCATGAGCCCCGGCGGTTGGGCCAGCCATGGGTTGTCAGGAGGGTTGCATGGCGGGTGAATCATCGTTCGATGTCGTGAGCGAATTCGACGACATGGAGCTGCGCAACGCCCTGGATCAGGTGCGGCGTGAGGTTCTGCAGCGGTACGACTTCAAGGGTGCGACCTACGAGCTGACCCAGGCCAAAGGCGAGCTGGTGCTGGTGACGGACGACGAGTTCCGTGCTCGAGCCATCCGCGATCTGATCGAGGGCAAGGCGGTTCGGCGCGGCCTATCGCTGAAGATCTTCGACTGGGGCAAGCTCGAGCCGGCCGGGGGCGACAAGGTTCGCCAGCACATCGGCCTGCGACGGGGCCTGGATGACGACCTGGCGCGCAAGCTGAGCAAGCTGATTCGTGATGAGTTCCCCAAGGTGAAGTCGCAGGTCCAGGGCGACGCCCTGCGCGTCTTCGGCAAGAACAAGGACGATCTACAGCGGGTAATCGCACGTTTGCGCGAACTCGATGAACCGGCGCCCCTGCAATTCACGAATTACCGGTGAGATCCACGCCCGGGAGTCCCGGCGCGGCGATCTGAAGGAGAACGGCCATGTCCACCGCTGAAGGCCCCACCGCCACCGTCACGGTCGGCGCGGCCCTGGCAGAAGCCCTGGCTCGGGCGGGCGTGAAGCTCGCCTTCACCGTCCCCGGCGAGAGCATCGTCGGACTCCTGGAGGGGTTGGCCGCGAATCGGGTCAGAGTCGTGGCCGCGCGCCATGAAAGCGCGGCGGCGTTCATGGCTGAGGCGGTGGGTCAGCTTACGGGGAGGCCGGCAGCGGTGCTGGCGGGTCGCTCGCCCGGAGCGTCCAATCTGGCCATCGGTCTCGACGCCGCTCGGGCGGACTCTACGCCGCTGATCGCCATCGTGGGCCAGGTCCGGCGCCAGGTGCGCGGCCGGGGTGCCTTTCAGGAGATGGACCTGGTCGGGACCTTCGGGCCGCTGGTGAAGTGGGTGGGTGAGGCGCGAGAGCCCGGCGAAGTGGTGGCGATGGCCGAGCGGGCGGTCGCCGCCGCGACAAAGGGCCGGCCGGGCCCGGCTCTGCTGGCGGTGCCGGAGGACATCTTCGAAATCGAATCGACGGAGATCCCCGCGAAGCGATCGGCGCATCCCGACCACCCGTTGGAGCCGGATCCGGTGCTGGTGCGGGAGGCGATGCACATTCTCCTGGATGCCGAGCACCCCCTGATCCTGGCCGGGGCGGGGGTGCTTCGGGCTCGCAGCACGGACGCCCTGGTGCGCTTCGCGGAACTCGTGGAGGTCCCGGTGGTGGCGTCGTGGCGCCGGCCGGATGTCTATCCCAACGACAACGCGCTGTTCCTGGGGACGACGGGCCTGGGCTCGCCGGCCTGCGTTCGGGAGCGCCTCGAGCGGGCCGATGGTCTGCTCGTGCTGGGCTCAAGGCTGGGCGAGTTCACGACATTTGGCTACTCGCTCCCGGCCGTGCAGACGCGCTGGGCGCAGGCAGACGTGGAGCCGATTGCGGTGGGACCGGACGGGCGGCGGCCCAACCTGGCCGTCGCGTCGGATGTCGGCGCCTTCCTTCGGGTCGCGACACGGGTCCTCACCGGCGGCGTCCTGGACATGGCCGGCCTTGAACTGCGGCGCGCCCAGAACGTGGCCGACCGGGCGGACTACGAGGCTGCAGCCGTGACCGGGGCCGAGCCCTGGTCCGGGCCTGGGGTGCATCCCGGCCGGGTGATTGCCTCGTTGCGGGAGATCCTGCCACTCGAAGCGATCATTGCCTCCGACGCGGGCGACTTCGGAACCTGGGCGGCGCGCGGGTATCGGTTCCGCAGGCCCGGCACATTCCTGGGGTCCACGTCGGGGTCGATGGGCTATGGACTCCCGGCTGCGATCGCTGCCTCGCTGGCTCGCCCCGGGCGCCTGGCGGTGGCTCTGGCCGGTGACGGCGGGTTCGCCATGTCGATGGCCGAGCTGGAGACGGCCGTCCGCGAGCGAGCCCACGTGGTGGCGCTTGTCTTCGACAACGGCCGGTACGGTACCGTCTGGCGCCACCAGGCGAACGTCGGTGCGGCTCCCGGCCTGGCGACCGATCTCGGCAGCATCGACTTCGCGGCGGTGGCGCGAGGCTGCGGAGCCTTCGCGGAGACGGTGGCCACGGACGAGGAGTTTGAGCCGGCGCTCCGACAAGCGCTCGAGGCCGGCCGGCCGGCGATGCTGCGGCTGATCATGGATCCGCGGTGGACGACGCCGGACGTCATTCCCTCGGCGGACCGCGCCCCTGAGACCGAGCCCGAGGTTGTGCCGGAGCCTGAGGTTGTGCCCGAGGCGCCGGCCGCGCCGGAAGGTCTCTGGGAGGGACGGGAGGACGGCGGAACTCCCGCTGAGTAGCGGCTCAGGATGTCGGGGCGACCCTGCGCTCCAGTACCAGCCGGGTCCGACGCTCATGGAGGTGCTGCTCCAGGCCGACGGGGTACACGTGCGGGTTGAGGAACCGCCGGATGGCCGGATGCAGACACTCGAGCTGGGTTAGCGCCAGATCGCGGATAACCTGAAGCGATGGAGACGGTCCGGTCCGGCGGCCGCCCCTCATGGCCGGCGCAACGAGCTCCTGGCAAATCCAGGCCGGGTCGATGGCTCGCATGCGCAGCGCGTCGGCGGGGTCGACGATCACCTCTCCATCCCCGTCGAACGGCACGGCCTCGTCGTAGATCATGTCGGCCCGGAAGCGGCCGCTTGGATCGGTGAAACGGCGGACGCCCAGTACGCCGGGGATCGATATCTTGGCGGAGTGGTCCGAGAGCTTGACGGGAAAGCGCCACGAGCCATCGGGTTCGCGGACTGCGGTGAGCTTGTAGACGCAGCCCAGGGCCGGCTGGTCGAAGGCGGTGGCCAGTTTGGTGCCGACGCCCCAGATGTCGATCCGGGCGCCCTGTTCGCGCAGCGACTCGATCGTGTGCTCGTCCAGGTCGTTCGAGGCGATGACGGCCGTGTCGTTCAGCCCCGCCTCGTCGAGCAGCCGCCGTGCCTCGATCGAGAGGTAGGCGAGATCGCCCGAGTCCAGCCTGATACCGGCCAGAGACCGGCCCGCGGCCTTGAGGCGGAGACCCGTTTCGATGGCATGCCGGACGCCCTCGATCGAGTCGTAGGTGTCGACCAGGAGGGTGACGTTGCCGGGCTGGGCGTCGGCGTAGGCGTCGAAGGCCTGTTGCTCATCGCCGAAGACCTGAACCCAGGAGTGGGCGTGAGTGCCCCGGACGGGGATGTCGTGGAGCCGGCCGGCCAGGACGTTGGAGGTGCCTGAGACGCCGCCGATGTAGGCCGCCCTGGCGGCGGACACTGCGCCGTCGGGCCCCTGCGCGCGCCTCAGCCCGAAATCCACGACCGACCCCCCGGCCGCGGCCTGAACAACGCGGGCCGCTTTGGTGGCGATCAGGGTCTGAAAGCCGATGACGTTGAGCAGGATGCTCTCCACCAGCTGGGCCTGGAACAGGGTGCCGCGCACGCGGATCAGGGGTTCGTTGGGGAAGACGGCGGTGCCCTCGGCAATGGCGTCGACATCGCAGCGGAAGCGGAGGGCGGCGACGTACTCGAGGAAGTCCGGCCGGAAGATGGGTCCGCCGTCGCCTCGCAAACCGGCCAGGTAGTCGATGTCGGCGGGTTCGAACCGGAAGTCCTCGAGGATCTCCAGCGCATCGTCGAGACCGGCAGCGATGGCATAGCCGCCGCCGAACGGCAGGCCGCGGAAGCTCAGGCTGAACACTGCCTCGCGCTCGGCCAGACCCGTAGCCAGGTAGCCGGCGCCCATGGTCAACTCGTAGAGGTCGGTCAGCGAGGCCAGGCTCGGCCGGTACAGCTCTCGAACTGCCACGCGGGCTGTCCTCCAGGGAATTGGTGCGCCCAGCATAGCGCTGCCGGCGAGGTGTGCAGTAGCTCGCGATGGGCCGGTACGGGGGACCGCCGGGGACTTCCGAGGTATGCCCGCGGGACTCGTTTGGGGGTACTGTCGGAGCGTTCAGGCGGCCGGGCCGCCCCGATCCAGCCAGCGAGAGTGCGAATGCCCGGGAGCAGGTCGCGCCAGACGGCGCCCAAAGGAGGCCCGCGCGAGGAGCCTCAGAGCGCCAGGCAGGCAAAGCGACCAGCCGCGTCTCAGCGTCGGCCGCACACCGAGCGCGCCTCCGATGCCCGCTACCTCAAGGCTCTGCAGGCAACCCGGGGAGCGTTGGCCAGGGCGGAGGCGTTGTACCGCGTCGTCAGTTCGATGGCTGCCGCCGAGAGCCTCGACGCGCTCTTGCAGCGGATCGTCGACACGATCGCCGAGACGTTGCCGGCTCACCGGGTGAACCTGTTCACAGTCGATGTAGACGAGCGCCTGGTAACCGGCGACTACCGCGGCGGGCCGGGCGGCGATTGGGTGGCCGACATCGACTTCGAGGAGATGATGGGGGGCCTCGTCGGCTGGACCTTCCGGGAACGAGCCCCGGCCCTGTCCCTCGGCGGAGTGCGCGACCCGCGCGAACCGGACCGGAGCCACGAGCGGCGGATGCGGTTCGGGCATGGGTGCTTGATCGTGGCTCCGATGATCTACCAGGACCGTCCGCTCGGCGTGATCGTCGTGGACCGCCGACCCGACGAGGGCCAGTTCGACGCGAACGACGTCGACCTGCTCGCGGCCATGGCCGGCCAGTCGGCCATCTCGATCGAGAACGCGGCCGTCCGGGAGCAGCTGCGCGCGGCGCGCGACGAGCTCGAGGACCGCGTCCGCGAGCGCACCGCTGCTCTGGCGCAGAGCGAAGAGCGTTACCGGCGCATCACCGAGACGATGACCGACTACGTCTTCCACGTCGATCTTGAGGACGGCCGGGTGGTGGCCACTCGCCACAGCCCGGCCTCCGTGGCGGTCACGGGCTACTCGCCCGAGGACTTCGCGGCCGATCCGCAGCTGTGGCTCTCGATGGTCGTGCCCGAAGAGCGGTCGCTGGTCCTGGAGCAGGCCGGTGAGGTCGAGTCCGGCCTGAGGATGCGGTCGGTTGAGCATCGAATCGTGCGCAAGGACGGTGCGGTACGGTGGGTTCGAAGCACGCCCGTGCCGCAGTACGCCGAAGACGGCCGGCTTGTCGGGTATGACGGCATCCTGCAGGACATCACCGAAAGGCGAACCCTGCAGGATGAGCTGGCTCACGCCCAGAAGATGGAGAGCATCGGCCGTCTGGCGGGCGGCGTGGCGCACGATTTCAACAACCTGCTGACGGCCATCCTGGGCAACGCCGAACTGGCCGCGCTCGACCTCGAGCCTGGGCACCCGGCGCAGGCCAGCATCTCGGAGATAACCAAGGCGGCCGAAGGTGCGGCTCGCCTGACGCGCCAGCTCCTGTCGTTCGCACGGCGCCAGATGATCATGCCGGTGCCGCTCAATGTCAGCGAGGCCGTGGAGGGATCGCTCGAGTTGCTGCGGCGGCTGCTCGGCGAAGACGTCGAGATCACCGCCGATCTCGATCCGCATCTGGGCGTCGTGGAGGCCGACCCTGGGCAAATACAGCAGGTTCTCGTCAACCTGACGGTGAATGCCCGCGACGCCATGCCCGAAGGCGGTCAGCTGGTCATCGAGACGGCCAGCGAAATCGTGACCGACGACTACCTTGCCGGCCGGCCGGAAGTGGTCCGCGGGCGCTGGGTCAGCCTGTCGGTGACCGACACCGGCCATGGGATGCCGCCTGAGGTCCAGGCCCATCTCTTCGAGCCGTTCTTCACGACCAAGCCGCAGGGCCAGGGCACCGGCCTTGGGCTGGCCACCTGCCACGGCATCGTCAAGCAGAGCGGCGGCCACATCTGGATCCACAGCGAAGTGGGGCAGGGCACCAGAGTCACGATTCTGCTGCCGGAGTGCGCCAGTCCCGCAGCCGGGGCCGGAGAGCCCAGCGCGGCGCCGCCGCCGGCGCAGGGCACCGAGACGATCCTGGTCGTGGAGGACGAGATCAGCGTACGGCGGCTGGCGGTGCTTGGGTTGCGGTCGTTCGGCTACGAGGTGCTGGAGGCGGGCAACGCCGCCGAGGCCCTGCGCATCGCGGCCACCGAACACGACATCGCACTGATCGTCAGCGACGTGATAATGCCCGGAATGCGCGGGCCGGAGCTGGCCTCGAGGATCAGCAAGCTCAGGCCGAAGGCCCGCGTGCTTCTGACCTCCGGGCACACCGACGCGCCGGAGGCCTTCCGCGACGGCGATGGCAACCCCATCCCATTCATCTCCAAGCCGTTCACGCCGGACCGCCTGGCGCACAAGGTGCGAGCCGTACTGGACGGTGGCTAGGGCCGCGCTATCGTGGCGGCATCAGCCATGGAGCCAGATAGATGTCACCGAAGCGTCCCATTCTCGCGGTCCTTGCCGGCTTGGTCATAGTCGCGGCAGTTGTCGCCGGCTGCGGCAGTTCCGCGCCCAGCACTGCAGGCGGTGCGCCGGCCACAGGCAATGCCGTGACCATCTCCGTCTCCGCGTTCAGGCCGGACGCGATCACGGTGTCCGCCGGGACGACAATCACCTGGACGAATGAGGACCCGGTCGCCCACACCGTCACCGCCGACGACGGCAGCTGGGACAGCGGCAGCCTGGCCCGCGGCGCGACCTTCTCCCACACGTTCGAAGCGGCCGGCACCTATGCCTACCACTGCACGATTCACCCGGGCATGAAGGGAACCGTCGTCGTCACGCCGTAGGGACTCGCGGCGCGATCGTGGCCGACGCAGCCCCGGGCTCGTCGAACCCGTCGAGCCGGCCGATTCCGGCCGGCTCGCTCGAAACCCCGGGCTAGAGGCCCCTGACGAGGTTGCCGATAGCGAGGATTACGTAAGCGGCGAGTGCGATCCACACGACGGCGACGGTGTCGAGGGGATTGGTCACGACCTTGGCCGCGATCAAGAATGCGATGAACGCCACGATGAAGGCGACGAGGAAGGTGATCTCCTTCGGCGCGCTCAATCGCATGAGACTGCTCCTGGCCATCGGTGCTCCTCCGAGAGTGTGCTGCTGGACCCGCATGGGTTGGGGCCATTCCCGGCCCGCTTCGCGATCCTAGGCCCGAGCGGCAGCCCCGCATGAGCGGGAAATCACGCCAATGCCCCTCGCCGTCGAAGGTTGTCAGCGATAGTCCTGGGCGCTGAACCACTTGCCGCACGTGCCATCCTCGAGGAGGGCCGGCATCAGGGGGCCCGGCAGGACGCTCTCCACGGCATTGGGGGCTTCGGGGCCGCCCAGATCGGTGCGCAGCCAGCCCGGGTCCAGCAGATTCAGCGTCACCCCCGTCCCCTCCAGGTGAGGTGCCATGTCGTAGACGTACTTGTCCAGGGCGGCCTTGGAAGCGGCGTAGGGTATCAGCTGGGGCAGATCTCGAATCCCCGAGGTGACGCAGACCACCCGGCCGAAGCCCCGCTCGATCATGCCCGGCAGCAGCATGTTGCAGAGAGTGATGGGGGCGATTGTGTTCACCTGAAAGCTGTTCAGGTACTGGTCGCGGTCCGTCTCGAACTTGTCCTCGCGCCAGGGCAGCTGGATGGCCGCGTTGCAGTAGAGGATGTCGATTCCGCCCGAGATCCGAACGGCTTCTTCGGCCAGCTTGAGCACCTGCTTCTGGTCCGAGAACTCGGCCGCCAGCGCGTGGACGGTGAGGCCTCGGCCCTCGAACTCCGACACCTGCCGAGCCGTGTGGGCCAGGTTTCGGCGAGCCGAAGCGACGGTCCGGGGTGCCCGAGCGGGCGCCCGGTGGCGTGTTCGGGCGGTTACAGTTGCGCCATCGAGTCGTCCCGGTTCCGGGGGTAGTCGAGGTGTCGCCGCAAGTGAGTGAGTTCGTCTTTCCGGCCGGGTTCATGTGGGGAACCGCCATCTCCGCGCATCAGACGGAGGGCGGCAACTCCAACAGCGACTGGTGGGAGTGGGAGTTGCGGCCCGGCACGCCCTGCCGTGAGCCGAGCGGTGATGCCATCGACCACTACCGCCGCTACTCGAAGGACATCGCGCTGCTGGCCGGGCTTGGATTCGGCGTCCACCGATACTCGGTCGAATGGGCCCGCATCGAGCCGAGCGAAGGCGAATTCGACGAGCGCGAACTCGACCACTACCGGCGCGTAGCCGAGGCTGTGCGCAAGAGCAAGCTCGAGCCCGTGGTCACGCTCAACCACTTCACGCTGCCGAAGTGGGTCGCGAAGAAGGGTGGCTGGCTGGCCGAGGAGACCCCGGGGCTGTTCGAGCGGTACGTCCGGCGGGTGGTGGAGGCTCTGGGCGACTCGGTCGCCTGGTACAACCCGATCAACGAGGCCGGCGTCGTGGCCTTCGGCGGCTACATGGGCGGCCTGGGGTTCCCGCCCGGCGCGCCGGGCGGCGTGAAGAGCTGGCGGCGGGCCGCCGGGGGCCTGCGCGAAGGCCATCGGCGAGCACGGGAGGCCATCAAGGCGGTCCGGCCCAACGCCCGGGTGGGTCAGATGGTGTCCATGCAGGCATGGGAGTTCAACGCCGGCGGTCGGGCGGCCGCCGAGTACTCGCGGGGCATGAGCGAGGACTTCTACCTGGCAGATGCGGCCGAAGACGACTACGTCGGGGTCAACACCTACTCTCGGGTTGTGCTGGAGATGCCCCGGCCGGCCGGTTGGATTACCCAGGCGGCTTTGGCCGTCGGGCCGATCGAGCGGTTCGTCGTCGGCCGGGTCGTCGCGGCGGAGCGCAGACGAGGCTTCTCGAATGACCCTCGCGATGGCATCCGGCGCACCGACATGGGCTACGAGTTCCGCCCCACTGCCGTCGCGGCTACGGTCCGGCGGGTGGCGGAGCTGCTGCCCGGCAAGCCGATAATCGTCACGGAGCACGGCGTGGCCACGGAGAACGACGCGGAACGGATCGAATTCATCTCCGAGGGGCTCAAGGCCCTGCACGGCCTGATAGGGGAGGGGATCCCGCTGCGCGGCTACATCCACTGGAGCGGCTTCGACAACTTCGAGTGGGACCGCGGCTACGGCATGCAGTTCGGCCTGATCGGCGTGGATCGCCGGACGCAGGAGCGACACCCCAAGCCCTCGGCGCGGTTCCTGGGCGACGTCGCTCGCGCCAACAAGCTGATCCTGCCGGACGGGGTGCGGAGCTGACGAAACGGACCGGCGGAGACCGCTGGGGGTCGCCTACGATACGGTTCCGTGGCCCAGGAGCGCGCCACGTATGGACCGAGGGTGTCGCCATGGCCGATGACACTGGTCAAGCCTCACCACCACCGGCCGTCAGCGCAGATTCGACGGCAAGCAGAATGGCTCGGTCGTAGAAGCCGTCCGGGTAGGGCTGGTCGGCGTGCATTAGATCCTCGGCCGAGAACCCTGCAGCGCGTCGCGAGGCCCGGTCGATGAGAGCGGCACGGTATTCTCGGTATCCCCGGCCGCCGGCGCCGGCCGCCTCGAGATACGCCAGCGAGAAGGCAACGGCGTCCACCTCGTGCCGCCAGTCGCGTGTCTCGATCGGAGTGAAAGCCACGTGGAAGACCTCGTGGGCCGCCTGGTAGGCGAGCTGGTAGGGGCCCGAGCCGGTGAGGTATATGGCCGGGCGCCCCGTCCGATCGAGCGTGCTCTCGGGCAGGAGAGCAGCCGGCCCTGCTGAGCCGTTCGGCCGGACGAGCCAGACGCTGAGGCCGTCCGGAACCCCGGCCCGGGCCCCGGCCGGCAGGAAGGCCATGGCGCCCAGGACGGCCGCGCCTGCCTCGGTCTCGGCGACCTGGGCGGCGTACGTCTCGCCGCCCGTGCATCCCTCGCCGTGGCCGGGGCACAGGTACTCGCCGGGGGTCGTCGCGTCGCTGAGCTCGAGCCACCGGTGGGTCCGCAGGCACATGGGTTGGCCGGTGGTCACGAGAGCCTGGTCGGGCGTGTCCGCGTTCGGTGCCTCCCGTCCTCGTCGCACTCGTGCCACCTGGTCAGTTGAGCCAGGCGTCGGCCGGCATCGTGAGGGGGGCGAGCTGAGCCCACAGCGCATCGGGGATCGGCCAGGCAGCGAGCCGCTCCGTTTCGGCGACGCGCTCCGGCCTCGAGACGCCGACGATCGTCGAAGTGACGCGCGGGTCGCGCATTGAGAACTGCAGGGCTGCCGCGGCCAGCGGGACTCCCGAATCGGCGCAAACCGCCTCGATTCTCTTGACGGCGTCGAGCAGCTCCGGTGGGGCTTCCTGGTAGGCATACGTCGTCCGGCCGGCCGTTCCGGTAGCCAGGATTCCGCCGCCGAACGGCGCCGCGTTGACCACCGCCACCCCCTTATGGACCGCATGGTCGAAGAGACGATCCGCCGATCGATCCAACAGAGTCCACCGGTTGTGCGAGAGGAGGACCTCGAAAACGCCGGTGTCCAGGTAGCGGCTCATCAGCTCAACCGGTCCGCCGGCCAGACCCAGATGATCGGCCAGGCCTTCATCGCGCAGTCGGACCAGCTCCTCGACGGCGCCGCCCGGCGCCACGAGGTCGTCGAATGAGGCTACCTCCGGGTCGTGGAGGTAGAGCAGGGGAACGCGGTCCAGGCCGAGCCGGACCAGGCTGTCCTCGCAGCTCCGCCGGACCTGGGCCGCGGAGAAGTCGCGGGTGACCGGATGAGCGTCCACCTTCGTGGCCACGACGAAGCCGGCCGGCAGCCCGCCTCGCCGTCGAATCGCCTGGCCGATCCGACGTTCGCTCTCGCCGTCGCTGTAGCACGCGGCTGTGTCGAGGAAGTTGAAGCGGCTCTCGAATACCGCCTGGAGCGTCTGCGCGGCTCGATGATCGGGCGTGTCGTAGCCGTAGACGACCGGCCAGCCGCCGATGGGCCCGGCACCGATGCAGACCGGCGTGATCTTCAGTCCCGTTCGCCCGAGCCGCCGGGGCCGAAGGGCCGTCTCGATCGCCTGGTCGGTCGGTTCCATCGAGTTCATTCTCGCCGATCCCGGCGGTGCCGGGAACGGGTAAGCTGACGGCAAGGAGGCCGACCGGCATGAGCGCAATCCCGAACGTCAAGCTCAACAACGGCGTCGAGATCCCCCAGCTGGGGTTCGGCACCTTTCAGATTCCGCCGATCGAGACCAGGGCGGCGACGCTGCAGGCGCTGCGCGCCGGCTACCGGCACATCGACACGGCGGAGATGTACCGAAACGAGCGCGAAGTCGCTCAGGCCGTTCGCGATTCCGGCCTGCCCAGGGCCGAGGTCTTCGTCACCAGCAAGCTGAACAACGGCCTGCACGACCCCAAGGACGCCCTAGCGGGCTTCGAGGGGTCGCTGGCGGTGATGGAGTTCGACTACCTGGACCTGTTCCTGATCCACTGGCCCCTGCCGGCGGTCGGCAACTTCGTCGACACCTGGAAGGCGCTCGAGGAGATCTACCGGTCCGGGCGCGTGCGGGCCATCGGCGTCTCTAACTTCCAGGCCCACCACCTCGACCGGCTTGCCGCCGAGACCTCTACCACGCCCGCGGTGAACCAGATCGAGATCCACCCGTACTTCGTCCAGGATGACCTGCGGGCATACGACTCGGAACACGGCATCGCCACCGAGGCCTGGTCGCCGATCGCCCAGGGCGATGTGCTTGGCGATCCCGTCGTCACCGGCATCGCCGACCGCGTCGGCCGCACTCCGGCCCAGGTGACCCTGCGCTGGCATATCCAGCGTGGCGACATCGTCATTCCCAAGTCGGTCACGCCTGCCCGGGTGGCCGAGAACTTCGCGATCTTCGACTTCGAGCTGTCGGCGAGCGACATGGCGGCGATCTCGGCCCTGCACCGCCCCGAAGGCCGCCGCGGCCCCAACCCCGACGACTTCAACTGGATCCCCGAGGAGTAGCGCCCGGCCGCCCCGACAGAAAGCCCGCGGCGCAGGACAGGCGCCGGCAAAGGGCGCATGATAATCCCCTGATTCGGCGACTCTGCCGGCAACACGTACGAGGTCCAGATGACGAAGCGGTCAAGGTACGAGCGCGAGCAGCGCGCCGCAGCCAACGCACGGGCCAAGCAGATAACCGAGGAATGGGAGCGGGCCGTCCCGCCGGAGCGCGCCGCGTCCTTCGCGGCCGAGGTGGCGGCAGCCCGCGCTCGTGGGCCCTTGCCTCCGCGGCCGGACATGGCACCCGGCACCCTGCCCAATCCGCCTCGCCCCGGCAGGGAGCCCAAGCCCCCCAAGAAGGAAGAGACTCGCCGCTCGAGGTACTAGGCGGCCGCAGGAGGTGAGCGTCGTGGCCGGCAGTGACCACGTTCAGGTGGCCGACGTTTCGATCGGCTATCGCGTTGTCGGTCGGCCCGGTCGGGGCACGCCGCTGCTGCTGATCATGGGTTCCAGCGGGACGATGGAGATGTGGTCGCCCGCGCTGGTGGCCGCACTGGCCGCGGCCCGGCAGGTGGTTGTATTCGACAACCGAGGCATGGGCGAGACCGCCAACCCGAAGAACGCCTACGACTTCTCGCAACTCGCGGACGATGCGGCCGGCCTGATCCGGGCGCTGGGCCACCAGAGCATGGATGTGCTGGGTTGGTCGATGGGTGGCAAGGTGGCCATCGATCTGGCGGTCCGCCATCCCGAAGCGGTTCGACGCGTCGTCTCGTATGCGGGCGATGCCGGCGGCTCGCTGGCCGTGCCGCCGACCGACGAAGCGCTGGCGGTGCTGCTGGACACGGAGGCTGCGCCCGAGGAGCGGGGCATGCGGTTGCTCGAACTGCTGTTCCCGGCCGAGTTCCGGGCCGCGCACCCCGACTACTACCGGCTGCTCCCGATGCCCGGCGGCGAGATGGATCCGGCCCAGATCGGCATGCAGAGCCAGGCCATAGCCGAGTGGCCCGGCGTCTGGGACGGGCTCTCCGGCATCTCGAAGCCGATCCTCTTCGTCACGGGTGGACAGGATCTCATCACCCCGCCCCGCAACGCCGAGATGATGGCGGAGCGCGTCGCCGGCTCGTCGCTGATCGCCTTCCCCGACTCCGGCCACGGGCTGATGTACCAGGAGTCCGCCGCCCTGGCAGACGCGGTCTGCGCCCTCCTCGACGCGGCGTAGCCTCCGGCGCAGGGGGGAGCGCCGGCAAGCGGTAAGCTGACGGCAGCGAGGCAGACTCGCACAGGCACCAAGCGAGACGGAGGGTTTGCCGTGACGGGCTCCCGTGCCGGGGCGCGCTCGAAGTCGAGCGACGTCCGCGTCGGCCGCTTCTGGCGCAGGCTCCGCGAGTCGGTTGCCGGGGCCGTGGTGGGGGAGGAGGCGGCGCTCCGTCTCCTTGCCGTCGCTTCGCTTTCGGACGGACATGCGCTGATCGAGGACGTGCCGGGGGTGGGCAAGACGCTGCTCGCCCGCTCGTTCGCGCGCTCGCTGGGCCTATCGTTCGCCCGCGTCCAGGGCACTCCGGACCTCCTGCCGACGGATGTGACCGGGTCCACCTTGATAGAAGGCCGGAGCATGCGCTTCGTGCCCGGTCCGATATTCACCCACGTCCTGCTGGTGGACGAGATCAACCGGGCGACGCCGCGGACCCAGTCGGCCTTGCTGGAGGCGATGCAGGAACGACAGGTCTCGGTGGAAGGCCAGACTCGCCCGCTGCCCCGGCCCTTCCTCGTGATCGCGACCCAGAATCCCGTGGAGCTCGAGGGAACGTTCTCGCTGCCCGAGGCCCAGCTGGATCGCTTCCTGGTGCGGATCGGCCTGGGCTATCCGAGCAAGGACGACGAGCAGAGGATCGCGCGGCGCTACCGCGACAACGGCGAGCCTCTCGACAGCGTCGAGCCGATCATCGGCCAGGCCGAGCTGATCGCCCTTCAGGAGCAGGTCAGCCGGGTGGTCGTGAGCGAAGCCGTGGAGGGCTTCATGGTCGATCTCGTTCGAGCCACCAGGGAGCACCGTGACCTGCGCCTGGGCGGGAGCCCGCGATCGAGCGTCGCGATCTATCGGGCCAGCCAGGCCTGGGCGGCGCTGGAGGGTCGCGGCTTCGTGCTGCCGGACGACGTGGTGTCCGTGGCTCGCCCCGTGCTGTGCCACCGGCTGCTGGTCGACATTGACCGCCAGTTGCGGGGCATGACCGCGGAGGGCGTCATGGAGGAGGTTCTGGCCTCTGTCCCCGTGCCGCTGCCCGAGCCGCCACCGGAGCGCAGGAAGTGAATCGGATCGGCCTCAGGTTCGGGCTGGCGTTCATCGCAGCAGGGGCCCTGATAGCGTCGCCCGAAGCCGTGTTCGTCGGCCTGGCGATGCTGCTCGCCGTCGGCGTTACGGGGGTATGGAGCCGCTCCGGGTTGCGCGGCCTCCACTACCAGAGGACGATCGCCCGCAATCGGACGATCTGGGGCGAGGACCTGCCGATGGAGATCGCGGTCTGGAACGACAAGTCGATCCCCGTACCGATGGTCTCGGTCGACGACTACGCAACCAGGGATGTCGTCGTACGCGAGCAGCCCCTCGTTCCGTCTCAGCGGTTCGGCCTGGCCATTCTGCGGAGCCGCTGGAGGGTGGGCTGGTATGAGCGGATCGTCCGTCACCTGACCATCGCCGCCGACCGCCGCGGAGTGCACTCGTTCGGGCCGGTCCGCATCACCGTCTCCGACTTGTTCGGCTACGACGAGGCCACCGCGGAGCACGAGGACGACGTCACCTACATCGTCCAGCCCCGCACACTGCCGGTGAGACAGGCCGACGAGCGGCCGAATCCGGCCGGCGAAGTGCGGAGCCGCCACAGCCTGTTCGACGATCCGGCTCTCTTCGCCGGTGTGCGCCCGTACAGATGGGGCGATCCGATGCGCCGGGTGCACTGGCGAGCCACGGTCCGGACGGGCGTCACCTTGAGCAAGCGCTTCGACCCGTCTCGAGAGAGGAACGTGCTGCTGGCGCTCGACCTCCAGACCATGTCCGGGTCGATCTGGACCAGCGACGAGGAAACGGTCGAAAGTCTGATTGTCGCCGCGTCCTCGCTGTCCCGCCGGACCCTGCTCGACGGTGCTTCCTGCGGACTGGCCGCCATGGCGCTGAGCCGGAGGATCGATACCTTCGCGTTCGCACCGCCACGAGCCGGGCGGGAGCAACTGAGCACAATCACCGAGCTGCTGGGGCGGCTCAACACGGCTCCCTCGGCGCCTTTCCAGGTCCTGCTGGCTCGGCTTCCCCAGAGAGTCGCGCCCGGCACGACCATCGTCGTGATCACGGCCCGCGATCCGGGACCCTACGCGGACGTCCTGATGAGGCTCCAGCGACTGGGCTATCCCATCCAGCTGATCGGCCTCGGGCCAAGCGGGCCCGGCGCTGTCGCCCGAGCCCGTTCTCTTGGGTTCACGGCGATGAAGGCCTCCCTGGCCCCGAACTGGCGGACGAGCGATGCGCTGGTACTGGCGAGCTGACGTTCCGACGATCGTCGTCGACAGCCTGCTCGAGGGTAGCCTGGTCGGCGTCGTCTACCTGGCCCTCGTGCCGCTGACGGCACCGGCGACCCAGATCCCCCTCGTCGCCTTCTGGCTGAGTGCGGCGGCCGGCCTCGCCTGGGCCCGCCTCAGCTCTCGCCGGTTGCGGCTGGAGGATGCGGTGCCGGGGCTGGTGGTGCTGGCCGGCGTGGCCGGCTTCTGGGCCGATGGGGGAGCGGGCGTTCTACTGGGCGTGGCGCTCCTGCGCGGGGCGCTGCACGTCGACTCCGAGCACGAGAGCGACGTCTCGGTCGACGCGGTCACATACGCGCTGCCGGTCATCGCCTTCGCGCTGCTGATGCACCTTCGGTCCGGCGCTCCTTTCGTGGGGCTGGTTCTGATCGCCTCGCTGATCTGCCTCGTGGCCGGGATGGTCGCCGTGGGGCGCGGCCGGCAGCGCGAGTTCGAGCTGGTTGGTCCGGTGGCACACGGCAAGACCTTCTGGCCGTTGCTGGGCGTCGGGCTTGCGGTCTGGACGGCCGTGGCAGTTCCGGTCGCCTATGTCGTCGGGACCGTCACGCTGCCGGTCCTATCCGGGCCGGGGCGGTCGATCGCCGGGGCGGGGCGGGTGGTCGCGGAACGAGCGGCCGAGTTGCTCAGCTGGCTGGTGTGGCAACTCGGGCAGTTGTTGCCGGTGCCTGAGATTCCTGCCTTGCCGACACCGGTGCCGGTCCCCAGTCCAAGCGTGGCGCCGCAGCCGGTCGCTCAAACCGCGGAGGCCGCCAGCCCCTTCATGCTGGCGCTGCTGACGGTGGTCATCGTGGCGCTCTCGCTGGCCGTGGTGAGCCTGATAGCCCTCTTGTGCCTGGTGGTGGTTCGGCAGTTCTTCGGCTGGAGACGAGCCAGAGCGCGCACTCCGCTGCCGGAGCCTCCGCCGTCCTTGGACGGATACGCGCCGTCGCCCCTGGAGCGCGCCCGGTCGCGCCTGACGAGGCGGCGGCCGCAGCGCCGCAAGGCCGGCGGGCGCAGCCCTGCTTCCGCGGCCGAGGCCTACCTGGCCCTCCTCGACGACCTGGTGGACCTGGACGGCCTGGCCCGAGCCCCGACCGAAACGCCGCTCGATCACGCACACAGAGTGGGGGACAGGCTGGACCCCATGCCGCTGGCTTTGCTTGCGGCCGACTACCAGCTGGCCAGCTATGGGCAGGTCGAGATCACCGACCGCGAGACGGCCCGAGCCCTTGCCCGGTGGCGGCGTCTGCGGGACCTCGCCCAACGGAGCCCGGGAGGGTAGGGTCCGGGGGGTGCCGCCCGGAAATTCAACCGTCGAGACATGTATATTGGGGCAGCCGACGAGGCGCGGCGGTACTTGGGCGCCCCGGCTATCTCAGGCTCCTGACGGGAGGGCGACGTGGCGGAACGGACCATTCCGCTGGGCGGCAACCGGTATCCGCTGATCCTGCCGAGCATTCGCGATCCGCGACTCGGTATCGCGGCGGTCGTGCTGAGCCTCCATGCGCTGGGGCAACTCGGCCTGCACTGGCCGCTGAGCGTGCCCCAGATCCTGGCGGCGATCCTGACCTGTGCCGTGCTCGAGGTCGTAATCACCTTCGCGCGGCGCCGGATCATCGTCTGGCCGGCCAGCGCCCTGCTCACCGGCAGCGGCGTGGCCCTGCTGATGCGCGTCGTCGGGACGCCTGCGGACCAGCCGTGGGCAACGAACGACCTGCTGCTGTTTGCCGGCGTGGCCGGGTTCTCGCTGCTCCAGAAGTACGTCGTCAGATATCGGGGCAAGAACCTGTTCAATCCATCCAACGTCGGCCTGGTGCTGGCCTTCCTCGTGTTCGGCAACTCTCGCCTGGAACCGCTCAACCTGTGGTGGGCCCCCCTCAATGCCTGGATGATCGCGGCCTACGCGATCATCATCGTGGGCGGGACCTACGTGGTCTGGCGGGCGAAGATCCTCACCCTGTCGGTGACGTTCTTCGTCGCCTTCGCCATCCTCCAGGGGATCCTCGCCGGGTCCGGTCACTGCATGACCGCCAACTGGGCGTTCGCTCCCGTATGCGGGGCCGACTACTACCGGGTGATCGTCACCTCGCCGGAGGTGCTGATCTACGCCTACTTCATGGTCACGGATCCTCCGACCGTGCCGGCCGGTCGGGTCGGCAGGTTCGTGTTCGCGATCGGCGCGGGCCTCTCCACGACGCTCCTCATGGCGCCGCAGACGGACGAGTTCGGGACCAAGGTGGCGCTGCTCGGCGGCCTCACGATCCTCCTGCTGGCCCATCCGCTGTTCGACCGCATCCTGCCCGACGCCCACTCGGCGCAGGACACCATCAGGGGCTACGCGGCCAGGCTCGTAACGGGCAGCCGGCCGGGCCTGCTTCGCCCGGTCGCAAGCGTCGGCACGATGGCTCTGGTCGTGGCGGTCGCCGGCGCCGCGGTGGTCTACGCAGGCACTCCGGCCCGCACAGCCGTCGCGCCCAACATGACGGAGCTGCTCAACGGCGTGACCTACCAGGTGAATCCGGAGACGCTGCCGCAGATCACCGTCAGCCAGGCCGTCAAGGATTGGGACCACGAGATCGCCGACAGCGCACCCGCCCTGCTGGTGACCCTGGCCCAGAACCTGGACGTAGAGAACCAGGCCCTCCGCAAGTCGGATGCCGCTCTTCTGACCGCCGTCGACCACGGCGACCGGCTCGATGAGATGCAGGCCCGCGTCGGGCGGGACGTCGCGGCCGGCACGTGCATCGTCGACGTCTACACGTTCGACGCGGTGAATGTGACCTTGATCGTGCCGTTCGGCGTGCAGACGGGCCTGAGCCTGGGTTTCGACGCGCGCGGGACGGTGACCTACGAGACATACGACTCGGCCGGGAACCTGGTGTCGCGCCAGTCCAGCCCCTTCGCCCAGACGTTCGCCATTCGCCGCGCAACCGGGGCGCGGTGGCTCAACGTGGCCGTGCTGCCGGCTGGGACCGGCCAATGAACCGGCCGATGAGCCGGGCCTCTCGATAGCCCGCCTATGCCGCCCCCGGCATTGTCCTGGCTGACCCGTCGTAGAGGTGCCGCGATCGCGGCCGTGGTGGCGGTGGTTGCGATCATCGTCGCGGCCGGCGGCTACGCGTTCGTCCAGTCGCAGTCGGCCGGCGGAACGGCGGCCGTGCCGAGGTTCGTGGACGAGACGGCCGCGGCCGGCATCGACCAGATCTACCAGGGCGAGGCCACCTACGACACGGGCGCCG
>CAZFLI010000013.1:0-25027 GCA_964519845.1 uncultured Anaerolineaceae bacterium
TCTTCCACCGCATCGTGCCCGGCTTCGTCATCCAGGGCGGCGACGGGCAGTACGGTCAGATCGATACCCTCGACCGATCGCGCGTCGGCACCGGCGGCCCCGGCTACAAGTTCGCCGACGAGCCGTTTCCGGGCGACTACGTGCGGGGCGCGGTGGCGATGGCCAACGCCGGCCCGAACACCAACGGCAGCCAGTTCTTCATCTGCCTGGAAGACCTCTCCGGGCGCCTGCCCAAGAACTACACCCTCTTCGGCCAGGTGACCAAGGGGATGGAGGCGGTCGACGCAATCGCTGCGCTCAAGTGCGACAGCCGTGACCTGCCCCTCGAGCCGGTGGCGATGCGTTCGGTCAAGGTCTCGGCCTGACGGGGCCGGCCGGCAGAGGTTCGGAAGCCACCTCAACCGGTCCGTTGCGCCCGTCGCAACAAGATCTCAACCTGACCCGCACAAAGTTGCGGGATATTAACCCAATTGCCCGCCAAAACCCTTGGATTGAAGGCTAGAAGGGCGGTAGACTTTCGAAGCTGCCAGTCAGCCTGCTGCCCCAGTTACAGGGACATGGGTAGGTCGGGTCAGGGTAGTCGGTGAAGCCGACGTGATAGATGACCTTGTAGCGCGGCAGAAGACGGTTCGTTTCTGACGGATCGACCCTTCACCGGGACAGCAAACGAAGCGGCTCCCTCGGGAGCCGCTTCGGATTCCAGGGGCAGAATCGGGGGCACCCGGCAGCGAGCCCGGCGAGCCGCTACGGTTGCTGCCTCATGGACCGCAAGTGGCTGATCCTGACAAGCGTGTCGCTCGGCTCGCTCATGGCGACGCTCGACGGCAGCATCGTCAACATCGCCCTGCCCTCCATCCAGACCGATTTCGCGATCGACCTGACGACCGTCGAATGGGTCGTCGTGGCCTACCTGCTGGTCATCGGCAGCCTGCTCCTGCCGTTCGGCCGCCTGGGCGAGGTGCTGACCTTCAGGCGCGTCTACCTGACGGGCTTTGCCGTCTTCACCCTGGCCAGCATCTGCTGCGGGGCCTCGCCAAACGAGCTGACGCTGATCTGCTTTCGCGTCGTCCAGGCAGTCGGCGCGGCCATGCTCATGGCCATGGGCCCGGCCATCGTCGCCCGGACCTTTCCGGCGCGAGAGCGCGGCCGGGCGCTCGGGCTGAACGCCGTCAGCGTGTCCATCGGCCTCAGCCTGGGGCCGGCCCTGGGCGGCGCCCTGACCCAGCTGGCCAGCTGGCGGGCGATCTTCCTCATCAACGCGCCCATCGGCCTGCTGGCCATCCTGTGGGCCAATCGAGTGCTGCCGGCCGAGACGCGCGGCCGGGGTCAGTCGTTCGACGTTCGAGGTGCGGCCCTGTCCGGCAGCGGGCTGTTCTGCCTCCTGCTCGCTCTGAGCGAGGGCCAGGACCTGGGCTGGACGAGCCCCGCCGTTGCCGGCTTGCTGCTCGCTTCCGTGGCCCTGGGCGCGGCGTTCCTGGACGCCGAGCGCAGGTCCGTCCAGCCGATGATCGACCTCGCCCTCTTCCGAATCCGGGCCTTCTCCGCGGGTCTGGCCAGCGTCGTGGTGGCCTTCGCGGGTCTCTTCACGGCGACCTTCCTGCTGCCCTTCCTGCTCCAGCAAGGCCGAGGCTTCTCGCCGGTCGAAGCCGGCCTGCTGCTGACCCCCGTGCCTCTCGCGATGGCCACCGTGGCCCCGTTCAGCGGCGCGCTGTCCGACCGAATGGGGCCGCGAGCGCCGGCCAGCGCCGGCATGGCCCTGATGATCCTGGGCCTGCTCAGCCTGACGCAGCTGCCCGAGGACTTCGCCCTGCCGGATCTGATCTGGCGGCTCATCGTGCTGGGGGTGGGCCAGGGTCTCTTCATGAGCCCCAACAGCAGCGCCGTCCTGGGCTCCGTGCCGCGGGCCCGGGTCGGGACGGCGTCGGGCACGCTGGGCCAGATGCGGGTCAACGGCCAGGCCCTGGGGATAGCCCTCAGCGCCGCGATCGTGAGCCTGCGCCTGCCGGTCCACCTGGCCGGCGCCGGAGGGCCTCCTTCGGCTGGGGCGCAGAGCGCGGCCCTGGCCGGCGCGATCCACGACGCCTTCGCGGTCGCCGCTGCGGTGACGTGCCTGGGCCTCCTCACCAGCCTGGTCCGAGGGTCGGCCGGCCACCACGCCGAGCAGATGGAGCACGCCCGGCCGCCCGAGGCCGGCAGCTGATGGCCCCCGGGGTGGCCGCGCTGCTATCCTTGCGCTCCGCGCGCCTGTAGCTCAGCGGATAGAGCGTCGGCCTCCGGAGCCGAAGGTCGCAGGTTCGAATCCTGTCGGGCGCGCCAACTAGTCTCCGGTGAGGTCCTTGTCCTCCATCTCCCAGGCGTGGTCGAGCGTGTGGTAGGCGGAGTGGCGGATCAGGAAGGGGAGCGTCCAGGAGCGCATTCGCCGTTGGACCTGGCCGGCATTGTAGGCGCGCATGGCCGCCACATAGTCCTCACGGTGGCGGCGCAGTCCCTCCGGCGTGAGCGCCGCGCCCTCCGGTATCCGCAAGCCCACCTGCTTGGCGAAGTCCTCGCTCTCCGTTCGAATCGTGTGGCGGATTATGCGGTCGCGGTCGCGCCCGCCGCCGCGCGGACCCTTTCGCATCTCCGCCGAAACCCGGGCCGCGGCGGCGTCGAAGTACGTCCAGCAGGCCCGCAGGATGGCGATCTTGCGCTCGAACTCTGCCTCGCTCAGCGGCCCCTGCTCGGAGGAGCACGGCGAGAACGAGATCCCCCAGAAATCGGTCGAGCTGTTGCCGACCTTGTCCTCGACGATCTCGAGCGGCCCGGCGGCGTCGAAGTCGGCCGCCATGCCCGCCAGGGCCGCTATCGGCCGGTAGCGCCGCCTGTAGGACTCGAGCGTTTCGAGGGCCATCTCCGGGCTCTTCGCGCCACGGCTCAAGCCCGGCCAGTCGATGGCGAAGGCGACGTACCGCTTGCCCTTGGGCCCGCTTGCCAGGACCGTGCGAACGGACATCCTACGGCGCTGCCATCGTCAGCACGGCCGCCCCGCGTATCCGGCCGGCGTCGAGCGCCTGGAGGGCCTCGTTGGCGGCCTCGAGCGGGAAGAGCTGGACGGCGGTCTTGATCGGGATGGAGGCGGCCAGGTCCATGAACTCGGCGGCGTCGCGGCGGGTGACGTTGGCCACGCTGCGGAGCTGGCGCTCCCACCACAGCCAGTCATAGGGGAACTCGGGCACGCGGTCCAGGTGGATGGCGTTGACGGCGACGATGCCCCCGCGGTCCAGCGCGCGCAGGGCGGCCACGACCACGTCGCCCGCAGGTGCGGTGGTGATGGCGGCGTCCAGGGGATGCGGCGGCGGGTCGTCGTAGCCGCCCACGGAGGCCGCGCCCAGCTCGAGAGCGCGGTCCAGCTCGGCGGCCGAGCGAGCCCGGACGTGGACCTCGCAACCCCAGTGGCGCGCCACCTGGATGCACAGCGAAGCCGAGGCGCCGAAGCCGTAGAGGCCCAGCCTGCCGCCCGGCCGGATGCCCGAGACGCGCAAGGCTCGATAGCCGATAACGCCGCCACAGAGCAGGGGGGCGGCGTCGAGGTCGGCGAACCCGTCCGGGATCCTGACGGCGACGTCGGCTCGAACCAGCATCGCCTCGGCGAAGCCGCCGTTCCGATCCCAGCCCGTGAAGGCGGCCGATTCACACAGATTCTCGCGCCCGTCGCGGCAGAAGCGGCACGTCCCGTCGGTGTCGAAGAGCCAGTACGCCCCGGCCCGATCCCCCACCGACCAGCCGGCCACTCCCTCGCCGAGGGCGTCGACCCGCCCGACGGCCTGGTGGCCGGGCACTATCGGCAGCCGCCTGGCCCCGAGATCGCCGGTTGCCAGCTGCAGGTCCGTCCGGCAGACGGCGCAGGCGCGAAGGCGCAGCAGCAACTCGCCGGGCCCCGGAGCCGGCTCGTCGCGCTCAATCGGCCGAAGCGGGCTTTCGGCCACGGGGGCGGGCTGCTGCAGTTCGAGCGCTAGCACGACACCAGGTTAGCGCGCCAGGGCGCGCCCGCCGATCGGGAAAGGGTGCGGTGCAAGAGAGAGGCGCCTGCTCGGCCCTGGCGGGCTGCTCGGCGCTGCCGCGCCGCGGCTTGCCGGCCGAGAGCCGGGCGTTCAGCTCCGCCCGGAGGGCCGCGACTTCCGGGCTCGGCTTCTCCTTCGGGGAGACGCTGGTGCCCATCTTCTCCGACAGCAGGAAGGTCAGCAGCGCCTCGATGACGCTCGTGGTCCACACCGGACTCCTGAACCGCTGGTGCGAACTGGCACATGACCGGCTGCGCCGCCACCGGGCGCTGCGGCGGGGCTTCCCTGCGGGCGGCCCGGTCGCGTATCGTTCACCCCAACCCGCGGCAGGGCGTTCCACGGTCATGGCCGTTCCATGGCCCAATGGTTGGATAGCCGGACTGTCTCGCGGCGGACTAGGGTGCATCCCATGGCTACAACCGATTCCTGCCCCTGGTGTTCCACCACGATTCCGGCCGGAGCAGTCGTCTGCCCCAAGTGCGGAGCAGCCGTGGAGGGCCGGCCCGTGGCGCCCATCCCGGGCGTCACGGAGATCGACCGAACGGCCAGTCTCGGCCCCGACGAGGGCTCAGTCCCAGACGCCATCGATCCTCTGAGCTGGCTCGGTGCCGGCCGCGGCGAGCCGGCCGACCGTGAGGCCGTCACGCTCCCCAGCCCGGACGTAGAGGCCGAGATCAGGCGCATGGAGCTCGAGGCCGAGATCGCCAATGCCGGGGGCATGGTCATGGGCGCCACCGACGACGAGTCCGACGACGCCCCCGTGCCGTCCGATGAGGCGATCGCGGCCCTGAAGGCAGGCCTCATCGACCCCCACACCGAGGAGCTGTCGGAGCGGGCCCAGGCCATCGAGATCGAGGGGGAGGAACGGGATCGGTGACCCGGGCGCTCGACGCCGCGGCCGCTCGATTCCGGGTGCCCGATAGGGCGGCCGACTTGACGGTCCCGGCCAGGGCGCGTAGCCTTCCGCCGATGCTACGCCGACTGGCGGCCTTCATGGTGCTCACCACCATCCTGTGGCTGCCGACCGTTACTCCACCACCGGTGGCGCGCGCAGCCACCTGCACGGGCTGGACCAGCACGCGGGTTCCCCCGCCGACTATACGCGTCCTGCGCGCCTCCACCGGGCGCGTCCAAACGGTCAATTTCAAGACCTACGTGCAGCGGGTGCTGGACGTCGAATGGCCCTCGAACTGGCCGATCGCCGCGATACAGACCGGCGCCGTCGCGGTCAAGCAGTACGGCTGGTACTACACCATGCACTACCGGGGCGGCAGGGCCACCGGTGGCTGCTACGACGTGGTGGACAACACCAACGACCAGATCTACCGCGATATCACGCCCCAGGCCGTGTTCGTGGCCGCGGTCGAGGCGACCTGGAACACGACGATCACCAGGAACGGGGCTTTCGTCCTGACGGGCTACCGATCGGGCGAGACGACGGCCTCGCTCGGCTGCGGCGACGATTCGGACGGCTACCACCTCTTCCAGCACACCTCCTATCACTGCGCCCTGGACGGCAGTTCGGCCGCGGACATACTCGCCATCTACTACGGCCCCGGAGTGGAGGTCTGGACACCGGCCGCCGAGCCGGCGGCGTTGTTCCTGTCGCCTCCGCCCCAGGGGCAAATGACGGTGGGCACTTCTGCCACGATCTCCTGGACCGAGCAGCCGGCTGCCGGGACGACCATCTCCGAGCGGCAGGCTTCGCTGCTGATGGCAGCCCCCCGCAACGGCTCCTGCGCCGTGGACCGCTGGGTTCCGGCGTCACCAGCCTGGCAATCTACGGAGGCTTCGCCACAGACGATCTCCGGGCTGCTCCCGGGCTACTGCTACCGCCTCATTCTGTCGCTGACCGATTCGGCGGCAGCCACCACGCTCACCGAATCGGGCTCGATGCTCGTCGCTCCGGACGCCCCGCACGGCGCGTTCGGCAATCCCGCCACCGGCGCCGTAACGTCGCTCAGCGGAACCACCTCCACGCTCACGTGGACGGAGACGGCCGCCTCGGGGGCCACGATCGTGAGCCGCAAGCTGGTCACCGAGCTCGCCTCGCAACCCGCACCCGGGACCTGCGCCGGGGCGCTGTGGTCGGCCGTTTCGACCTCGACCGCATCTTCGCCTCTCGCCGCCGGTGGGTTCGCCAAGCTCTTCTGCTACCGCTTCAGGCTCGAGCTGACCGACAGCGCGGGTCGCACCGGAACGGACTACTCGGGCGTGTTCATTACCGCCTCGTCCTGACGCAGCCGCGCGGCGGCAGATAGTCCCATCTCTGATCAACCACTCTCCCCGCTCGTCCCGACGGGCGATGCGGGGTAGGATTAGCGCTCCCGCATGAGGTGATCGCGATGACAGACAAGGGACAGCCGGACCAGGCCGAGCAGGCCGGCATGGGCGACGATCGACGCGAGCAGGCGCGAGTCGCAGCCGAGAAGATGGTCGGCCAGTTGCAGGTCATGATCGAGGCCGCCGGCAAGACGGCCGGGCCAATCCTGCGCGACGTCGCGGCCAAGGCGGCCGAGCTGACCGCCGTGGCGGCCCAGAACGCCGGCCCGGCAGCCCACAAGGCGGCCCAGGTTACCGAGCACGTCGGCGACAAGCTGGCCGTGCGCAGCCGCGACCTGGCGGCGGATCTGCACAAGGCGGCCGATGAGGCACGCGCCGCCCAGGCCGAAGAGGCGGAGGAAGAGCCCCAGGCCTAGCCCATCGCCTCCAGGCAGGCGCGCAGCAGTTCTGTCCCGTCCTCGCGGATCAGCGAATAGAACCAGCATCCCTGTGCCGGCCAGACCCGGCCGATCAGCGCGTCTCCGTGCCCGGCCGATCCCGCGAAGTCGAGCGTGTAGCGGCGCGGCAGGGCGCCTATGACGTCCGGCCGGCCGGCCTGCTCCAGAGCCTCCTCGAAGTAGTCGACGTAGACGCTGTTGTTGACATGGTCCCAGGGATCGAGATCGCGGCGCCGGACGTGGAAGCGGGCCTCGTGGGCATCGGCAGGCATCTCGGGCAGGGCGACCCGGTGCATCTCGAAGCCCTCGTTCGGGCCGTCGAAGATCTCCCGGAAGAGCGGCGGGAAGCGGCAGGGAATGCCCCGCTCGTTGACGACGACCCAGTCGATCTCGGCCCGCGCCAGCAGCTCGCCCGTTGCGTCGCGGACCTCGCTCTCGCGGCCGGCCGAGACCCGACGCCAGCCGGTGACCCTGGTGCTGACGCTCACCTCGGCGTAGGTCGGAACCGGCCGCAGGACCTCGAGGTAGGTTGCCCGCACCAACAGGCTGATGCCCTGCTCCTGGTACCAGGTTCGGCCTATCCCCAGCGCGACCGAGTGTTGCCAGGCGCAGTCGGAGAACCAGCACAGGAACTGCGACGTGCGGACGGTCTCGCCCGGCGTGGCCTCCTCGAACCTGACGCGATAGGGCCTGCTCAGCGCGGGTTCGATCAAGCTAGCCCTCCTGGAGAGAATTCAGCGTCTCGATGGCGATCAGCCGCGTCTGCCGGTGAGGCGTCGTGCAGCGGTCGAGCCGCAGTTCGCACGAACGGCCGGCGTCGAAGACGACGAGCGTCACCTTCAAGTCCAGCTCCTCGGCGGCGGCATTGGCGCGCGCGTCGTCGAGCTGGCTTAGCACGTCGGCGTTGATGCCGCGGGCGCCCCACTTGCAGTCGTAGACCTCCGGCCGGCCCTCGGCTTCGACGCTGACGTCGTAGGGGTGGATCTCGGCGGGCACGCCGTCGAACAGGACGCGCCGCTCGCGCCTGACCGGCCGGGCCCGGCGAGCGAGGAGCTGGGCCGTCAGCTCCTCCACCACCGCCCCGCGGTACTGGTTGCGGGCTTCGTCGCCGCGATTGGCGACTTCCAGCGAGGCCACCAGGAGCGTAGCCGCGTGGTCGCGAAGGGCGGCCGGCGCCGCCTCGCCGAAGAGAGAGGGGAAGACCCGGCGCCACGTCCCGGCGTCCGTTCGCTGGCCGTTCATGACCGCGCGGGCCATCCAGCGCTCGGCGGGCGAAGCGTCGGCCAGCAGCGAGGCCAGGCGCGCCACCAGCGGATCGGCCTGGATGCCGGCGTAGACCACTGCCCGGGCGTCCTTCGCCGCATCCTGGAACCTCATCGGTGGGCCCTCATCGGCCGCCGCCCAGGAGGATGCGGAAGGGGTTGTCTTCGTCGGGCTCGTCGCCGTCGCCGGGTCCGGCCGCCTCGGGCCGGCCGCCGGCCGGCTGGGCGTCCACGTCGCCGCCGACCGCCAGCGCCACCACGTGGGGGAAGGTGGAGAGCCAGTCGATGGCCCGGTGAGGGTCGGCGATCAGGCCGATCTCGGCGACGGCCTCGTCCACGGCCTCCCTGGCGCCCGGCGGCAAGGGCTCGTCCGTTGCGCCCAGGGCTTCGATGGCCGGGCCGTAGGCGGCCCGTAGATCGGTCACGTACTGCCACTCCTCTTCGACTGTCTCACCCAGGTCGGCCAGGGCCTCGAAGGCCGCCGCGGCACGTGCAATCAGGTCGGTGCGCTCGCTCACGCCCCGTAGCGTAGCGGCCGGCGGGCGACCGTGGCACGATTGTCCGGCAGTAAGGGAGGGCGATCATGGATCTGGGGTTGCGCGGGCGAGGCGCGCTGGTCGGTGGCGCGTCGGCCGGGCTGGGCCGGGCCTGCGCCGAGCGGCTGGCGGCCGAGGGCTGCCGGCTGGCTCTGTGGTCCCGTGGGGGAGAGGCGCTGGAGAAGGCCGCCGACGAGGTTCGGGCCGCCCATTCAGTCGATGTCTTCACCATCGCCGGCGATGCCGCCGAGCCCGCCACGGCCGCCCTGGTGGCCGCGGCCGCGCAAGAGGCCCTGGGCGCGGTCGACATCGTGGTGCTCAACGCCGGGGGCCCGCCGGCCGGCGAGGCGACGAAGACCGAGCCGGACGAATGGCGGCGCGCCTTCCAGCTCCTGGCCATCACGCCGATCGAGCTGGCTCAGCTGCTGCTGCCCTCGATGCGCGAGCGCCACTGGGGCCGCGTCGTCTCGATCATGTCGTCGGCCATCCGCCAGCCGATCCCCGAACTCTCGTACTCGAACGCCTGCCGCAGCGCCCTGGCCGGCTGGCTCAAGACGATCGCCCCCGAGGTCGCGGCCGATGGCGTGACGGTCAACGGCGTGCTGCCCGGGCGGCTGGACACGGCCCGGGTCGCCTGGCTGGACGAGAAGCGGGCCGAGCGCGCCGGCACGACGGCGGCGGAGATTCGGGCGAGCTTCGAACGAGCCATCCCGGCCGGCCGCTACGGCGAACCCGACGAGCTGGGCGCCTACGTGGCCTGGCTCTGCTCCGAGCCGGCCCGCTACCAGACCGGCACCCTGGTCCAGATCGACGGCGGCTCGCTCCGGGCGCTGCCGTAGGGGGTCAGCCAGCCGGCGCGTGGCGCCTAGCGGTCGACGCGCGCCCCGCCACCGCGAGCGAGCTTCGCGACCTCCGCCCGCGTGGCCATCGTCGTGTCGCCCGGCGTGGTCATTGCGAGCGCCCCGTGCGCCGCGCCGAATTCCACCGCCGTCGCCAGATCCTCACCATCGAGAAGCGCGCAGATGAGCCCAGAGGCGAACGAATCGCCGCCGCCGACGCGGTCGAAGATCTCGAGTCCCGGTCGTTCGGTCGCCTTCACGAGCCCCGACTGCGTCGACCAGGCGATCGCGCCCCAGTCGTTCGAGTTCGCCGACCGGACCGTACGCAGGGTCGTCGCAATGACCGCGAGATTGGGGTACGCCCGCGCGACCTCGTCGATCATCGCCGCGAAGCCATCCACCTCGATGCGCTCGAGGCTCGGATCGCCGCCGGGCACCTCGAAGCCGAGGCAGGCCGTGAAGTCCTCCTCGTTGCCGATCATCACGTCGACGTACGGGGCGATCTCCCGGTTGACCTCCTGGGCCCGCCCCAGGCCGCCCTTGTCCTGCCACAGACTCGGACGGTAGTTGAGGTCGTACGACACGATCGTTCCGTGGCGCTTGGCCGTCTTGACCGCCTCGATCACCGTCCGCGCGCTCGACTCCGAAAGTGCGGCGAAGATGCCGCCCGTGTGGAGCCAGCGCGAGCCGAGCTCGCCGAACAGATGCGCCCAGTCCACGTCTTCCGGAGTCATCTGCGAGGCTGCCGTGTGCCCGCGGTCGGATACGCCGACGGCGCCCCGGACTCCGAACCCGCGTTCGGTGAAGTTCAGCCCGTTTCGGGAGCGCTCACCGATCCCGTCGAAAGGCACCCATCGGATGAGCGCGGTGTCGACGCCTCCGTTGAGGATGCAATCCTCGATCAGGCGGCCAACCGGGTTGTCGACGAGGGCGGTGACGATCGCGGTGCGATAGCCGAACGCGCGACGCAGCCCACGAGCGACGTTGTACTCGCCGCCGCCCTCCCACACCCGGAAGCTGCGCGCGGTGCTGATGCGCGACTCCCCGGGGTCGAAGCGCAGCATGACCTCGCCGAGGGAGACCGCGTCGTAGCGGTCCTTCCCGGCGGGCTTGATATCGAGCGTTGCCATCGTGCTCACTCCCTTGGCGCTAGGTCGCGGCGGCGGCCGCCGTGACCGAGGCAGACGTCAGCTCGCGGATTCGATCGAAGTCCCCGTCGGCGATCGCCTTTCGCGGCACCATCCACGATCCTCCGACGGCCAGCACGCTCGGCAGCCGGAGGTACTCCGCCAGGTCGTCGCCGTCGATCCCGCCCGTAGGCACGAACCTCACGTCGCGGAAGGGAGCGGAGAGGGCCCTGACGGCCTCCGCCCCACCGGAGGCGCGCGCGGGGAAGAACTTGAGCGTCGTGAGCCCCATCTCCAGGGCCGCCTGGATCTCGCTTGCGGTGACGGCCCCGGGCAAAGCTGTCACTCCCCGCTCGCGGCATCGATCGACCACAGCCCGGCTCAAGCCGGGCGAGACGACAAACACCGCACCGGCGTCGACTGCCATGTCCACCTGCCCGGGCGTGAGGACCGTTCCAGCGCCGACGAGAATGTCGCCGCGCCCCGCCATGCGGGCGATCGAGTCCCGCGCCGCGTCGGTGCGAAACGTCACCTCCGCGATCGGCAGACCCCCATCGACGAGGGCCTGCGCGAGCGGCCCCGAGTTGACCGCGTCGTCGAGGACCACGACCGGCACGAGGCGATGGCGTCCGAGCGTCGCCAGGACGTCGCGGTTACCGGGCAAGCCAGCCTCCGTCCACCGGGATGATCGCGCCGTTGACGTAGCGAGCGGCGTCCGAGGCGAGGAACACGACGATTCCCCGAAGGTCCTCGGGGGTGCCCCATCTCGCTGCCGGGATGCGCCCGAGGATCTCCGCGGAGCGCTTCGCGTCGGCTCGAAGCTGGGCCGTGTTGTCGGTCGCGATGTAGCCTGGGGCGATCGCGTTGACGGTCACGCCGTGGCTGGCCCACTCGTTGGCGAGCGCCTTGGTCACGCCGGCGACCCCGTGCTTGCTGGCCGTGTAGGACGGGACGTTGATGCCGCCCTGGAACGACAGCATCGAGGCGACGTTGATGATCGATCCTCGCCCTGCGGCGATCATCCGCCTTCCCGCAGCCTGCGACAGGTAGAACACGGCACTGAGGTTGATCTGGAGGACGTCGCCCCAGTCCGCCGCCGAGTATTCCGCGGCGGGAGTGCGCCGGATGATACCCGCGTTGTTGACCAGGATGTCGATCCCGCCCAGCGCATCGACCACCTGCGCGACGGCCTCGTCGAGCTCTTTCGGCCCGCACTCGAGCAGGTCGACTTCGAGCGAGAGCGACGCCCGACCCAGCGCGGCGATCTCGGCGGCCGTCTCGGCGGCCCCGGCGCGGTCCAGCACCGCGACGTCGGCGCCCGCTTCGGCGAGCGCGAGTGCGTAGCTCTTGCCGATCCCGCGCCCGGCACCTGTGACCAGGGCTTTCTTGCCCTCGAGCGAGAAGGAGTCGAGGATCATCGCCGCCTCCTAGTGTCCGAGGTCGCGCAGCATCGGCACGGTGCGACTCACCCAGCCGAGGCTTGCGTCCTCGATCGCTCCCTGGGTGCGATGCTCGCCGGCGAGAACCCACAGGTAGTACGTGGTGTATCCGGGGGCGCTCACCACCGTGTGGTAGCCCGACGGCATCATGTGCATCCCGTGGTCGCGCACCGTGAAATTCTCCTCGAAGCCGTCGTCGGTGTACATGCGGCAGATGCCGAAACCGTCGGCCGGGTTCACCCGGAAGTAGTACATCTCCTCGTGGCGAGCCTCGCCGGGAAGCGCGTCGTTGGCGTGACGGTGCGGCGGGTAGGTGCTCCAGTTGCCCGAGGGCGTGTACGTCTCGCCGACGATGAGGCGCCGAGCCGGAAGGTCGGGCTGAGCGACCTCAGTCAGGATCTGATGGAAGTTGCGCGAGAAGTTGGCGGCGCCCCACCTTCCGGTCGCGACCTGCTCGGGGCGGATCGCGTACGGATCGGTCGCGAGATCGGAAGGCGCCGACGGCATTGCGACCTCGAGGTTCGTCCGCGCCGTGATCGCGTACTCCGAGCCCGCCGGAATGTATACCGAATGCGGCTTGCCCGAGAAGACGTTGGGCCGCCCGCCGACCTTCTCGAACGACGCGGCGCCCACTTTGAAGTCGGCGACGCCACCGAGGACCACCGCCAGGATCTCGCGGTCGCCGGAGGCCGCGGCGTGCGATTCGCCCTTAGCGAGCCGCAGTGTCTGGAAGTCGAGGATCTCGCACGGGTTGAAGGGAAGGGGGTTGACGCCGCTCTCGGCGGGCAGATAGCAGTGGTTCTTCATGGCAATCCTTCCTTTCATCAAAACCGCGCCGGGCAGGTGCCTGGATGTCACGCGGGGGACGCCGTCATGTCGGCGGCCCTTCTACTCGGTTGACGAGCGTCCCAACCGCTCCGTAGGTGACGGCGATCATGTCGCCGGCCCGCATGAAACGGCCGAGGGCGCCTATCTCAGGGATCTTGCCGGGCGTCCCGGTCGCGATGACGTCGCCCGGCTCGAGCGTGATCACCGAACTGAGATACGAGACCAGGTACGCGACGGGGAAGATCATGGCCGCGGTGGTCGACCGCACGGTCACCGTTTCGTTGGACCGGACGGTTATCTCGAGCGCCTGAGGGTCGGGGATCTCATCCGCGGTCACGAGCGCGGGGCCCATCGGGCCGAAGGTGTCGAACGACTTTCCGAGCACCCACTGGCTACCCCGCTTCTGGATGTCGCGCGCGGAGACATCGTTGACGACGGTGTAGCCGGCGACGTAGTCGAGCGCGTCGGCCACAGAGACAGCCGACGCCGTGGAGCCGACCACGACGCCGAGCTCGCCCTCGTAGTCGATCGATTGCGAGGCCAGCGGCAGACGGATTGCGTCGTCCGGGCCGATGACCGTGTTCTGGGTCTTGGCGAAGACGTCCGGGTACTCGGGGATATCCGCGTCCGAGTCCGCGCCGTGGCCGCGATAGTTGTAGCCGATGCAAAGGAACTTGCCCGGCACGGGAATCGGCGCGTGAAGGTGAACCGAATCCCGCTCGAGAAGCCCCCGGCCTCCCGGCTCGTCCGACACCGCCCGCGCCCTCGCCATCATTTCGGGTCCGCCGCGCAGCAGGTCGATGACCGACGAGGCGATATCGGGGTCCGCCGCGTGAAGGTCGACGAGTCGGGCGCCGGCCTCGACCAGCGCCCCCGCGCGGGCCCCTGCGCCATCGTCGAAGGTCACCAATCTCATCCTGCAGCCTCGTCTCGCCCGCGCCTCACCAGAACGACACCCAATCCGGTGTAGCGATGCGGACGAGGGACTCGAAGTAGAAGTAGTCGCCCCAGAGGTTGCCCTCGTTGACGCCAACGTTCTTCGGCGCATCGTAGACGCCGCGCTCGATGAGCGCCCGCCCACCTCCCGCACCATGGGTCGCGTAGCCCGCCGTCAACGCGTCGAGGATCCTGATGGCCTCCCGCCGATACCTGTCCGCCGCGGTGGCGTCGAGCATCTGAGCGAGCTCCATCAAGCCCGTGGCCGCAATCGCCGCCGCGGAACTGTCGCGCGGCTCGGCCGCACCGTGGGCGAGCGCGAGATCCCAGTATGGAACCCGGTCCGCCGGCAGGTGGCGCAGGAAGTAGTCGGCGCAGCGCCGCGAGGCGTCGAGAAGCGTCGCGTCGCCGGACAGTCGGGAGTTGATCGCAAATCCGTAGATGGCCCAGGCCTGGCCGCGCGCCCAGCATGAATCGTCGGCATGCCCCTGCTCCGTGGCACCACCCAGCGGGTCGCCGCTCTCCGGATCCCAGAAGAACGTGTGGAACGTGGAGCCCTCGTCGCGCAGCATGTGATCGCGCAGCCGCCGAGCATGGCGACCCGCCGCCAGCGCGTATCCCGCGTCGCCCGTCTCGCGCGACGCCCAGTACAGGAGGGGCGTGTTCATGAGGCTGTCGATGATCGTGCGGCCCCGTTGCTCCGGGCTCCGGAGGTCGCCCCATGCCTGGATGATGCCGACGGGCTCAAGGAAGCGGGTCATGAGCTGGTCGGCCGCGCGGAGCGCCGCGTCGCGCGCGTCACGGTCGCCGGCGAGACGCCAGGCAACGACACACCCGAGCGTGTACAGGAATCCGAGGTCGTGCGTGTCGAGATCGACGCGCTCGTCCAGGCGTCGCGTGAAGCTCGGAACGAATCGCTCCGCCGCATCGCGGTACCTCTCTTGCCCGGTCACCTGATAGGCGAGCCACAGCACTCCCGGCCAGAAGCTCGTCGTCCAACCGATGTTGGAGCCGTCGGGCGTTCCGGGCCGGGTTCGCACGGAGTAGATCCCGTCGACCGTGGTGTCCTCGGGGAACACGTCCGCGAACAGAGCCATGTTGGCGTCGATCGTCTTGAGCGCGTCGGCGATCGGCGCGGAGACGCCGCCGAGCACGAGCACTCCGGACTCACTACCCGTGGCGGGGCCCCCCTTCGTCGCTTCGTGCGCGCCGGGTACCGCGCGCGCATTTCCCGTCAGTCCACCCCCGCTCATGCGGCCGCCGTCGTCGGATCAGCAGTCGCGGCGATCGGCAGGAGGGCCTGCCTGCTGTTGGTCCATGCCACGTAGAGGATCGGGCTCGCCGCAAGCCCCACCCCCCACGCAGGCATCGCGTAGATGAACGAGACCAGCATCAAGAGCGCCACCATCGACATGACCGTCAGGTACCACCGCCGGACGGACAGGTACAGGCATGCCTTCCACAGCGCGAGAAGGCTCGCTTCAACGCCAAGGACAAGGCCGACGAGGACATGCAAGGCTGTGGAGACGAGAAGCACGATGAACGTCGCGAACACGGGTATGGCTATCGCGCCGACCGGCGTACCCCACACGGCGGCGATGTCGACGGCGAGAACGAATATCCCGCCGGCGACGACCGCGCCCACCCTGCCCGCGCGCGGCGCATAGGACGCCCACGCGCCCAGGAACTCGCGCGAGACGCCGACCGTGCCGTTGACAGTGAAGCGCTCGAACACGAAGAACGCCGAGGCCAACGAGATGGTGAGGAAAGGCGTGAGCACCAGGACCGGAAGCCACGTCGCGCGCACGTCCGTGGCGACGAAGAGGAAGAGGAGTGGAAGATTCACGACGGCAAGCAGCAGGTTCGTCATGAACGCCATGTAGACCATGCCGCCGACATGAATGTACGCGGTGTAGAAGCCCCGCATCCCCCTACCCCTTCAGTCCGGTGGTCGCGATTCCTTCGATGAAGTACCGCTGGCCGATGGCGAAGATGATTGCTATGGGGAGTACGGAGATGACCGCGCCCGCCATGATCAGCGCATACTCCGTGTCGTACTGGCCGACGAACGACTGGAGACCCACCTGGAGCGTCCATATCTTTGGATCGCGCAGGTAGAGCAGCGGTCCCAGGTAGTCGTTCCAGGTCGTGACGAACGTAAGCAGGCTCAGGCTCGCGATCGCGGGTATCGAGAGCGGCAGCATGATGTGCCTGTAGATGCCGAAGTCGGACAGTCCGTCGATCCGCGCGGCGTCCAGGAGTTCCTGCGGGATCGTGTCGAAGAACGACTTCATCAGGAACACCCCGAACGCTCCAAACGCCTGCAGGGCGATGATCGACCACAGGGTATTCGCCAGGTGCAGCTTCGAGAAAAGGATGAACTGAGGGATCATGTACGCCTGCCACGGCACGGCGATGGTGGCGACGTACGCAATGAACAGCACCTTTCGTCCCGGAAAACGCCCCTTCGAGAACCCATAGGCCGCGAGGCTCCCGGTGAGGACCTGCAGGAACGTGACGACCACGGAGAGCAGAAGAGTGTTCTGAAGCCACGTGGCCATGTCCGCCTTGTCAAAGATGTCCGCGTAGTTTGACCACTGGACAGGGTCCGGGATCCACTGGATCGGTACCGTGAAGACGTCGTTCGTCCGCTTGAGCGAGGCGACCACCATCCACACGAAGGGGACGAAGATCGCGAGCGACACCACGGTGAGCACCAAGTAGCCGAGAAGGCGCAGAGGTGTGGAGAGGCGCGACCTCATCGACTTGCCCCGGGCGACGCGCTCGGTCGCGGGCTGCGCGCCGGCGGATTCCGTAGTCATTACGCCTCTCTCTGCCTATTGACGAGGAACTGGAAGATCGTGACGGCCAGCGCGACGAAGAAGAGCACGACGGCGGCACTCGCGCCGTAGCCGAACTCGTTGTAGACGAAGCCCTCGTTGTAGATGAACTGTGAGAGGACGAGGGTCGACTGTCCCGGTCCGCCGTTCGTGAGGACCAGCACGAGGTCGAAGACCTTGAGGCTCTGGATCGTCAGGATGATGGTGACGAAGAACGTGGTGGGGCGCAGGCACGGAAGCGTGACGCTGACGAATCGCTGCCACGCGTTCGCGCCGTCCACTTGCGCCGCCTCGTCCAGCTCCCTCGGCACCGTTTGAAGGCCGGCCAGGAATAGGAGCATGTAGTAGCCGGCCTCGCGCCACGTGCCAACGATGATCACGGCCGGCATGGACCATGCCGTCGACGCCGTCCAGCCCGGCGGGTTGGCGATGCCGATGGCCCTGAGGCTCTGGTTGATGAAGCCGGAATCGGGGCTGAACAGTTGGTTCCACACGACGGCGACCGCCACGATCGACGTGATGTACGGGAAGAAGGCCGCGGTCCGGAAGAAGCCGAGCGCGCGGATCTTCGTGTTCAGCAGCATCGCGAGCCCGAGCGACACCACCAGGGTGATGGGAATGTGGAACGCCGCGTAGTACAGCGTGTTGAACAGAGCTGTGTGGAAACTCCTGTCCCCCATCAGCCTGGCGTAGTTGTCCAGCCCTATCCACTCAGACCCGCCGAAGATGTTCCACTTGGTGAAGGCCATGTAGAAGAGGATGAGAACGGGCCCCAGGGTCAGGATCGAGAAGCCGATGAAGTTGGGCAGGATGAACGCCCATCCCGCCAGCGCCCTCTTGACCTTGGGAGCGCGCGGCGCCTTCCATGGGGCAGAGATGAGGGACAAGTCAGTGCTCCAATTGGCCGGTGCGCGGCGCGAACGCCGCGCACCAGGCTGTCATCCGAGAGTACGCGGTACCCTCTTCCATTGCGGGTGCTAGCTCTTGGGGACCTCGTTGTCGACGCGAGACTCCGCCTCTGCGATCGCGTCGTCGACCGACGAACTCCCTGACATGATCGCCGTATGCATGTCGCCCAGGATGGCCTGGATCTTGGCGGTGTTCGCCGAGACCGGGTTCTCCGGCTTGGTGTCATGCGTACCGAAAGCGAACTTAGACAGATCGTCCGAGGGAACGCCATCGAGGGCGAAGTACGCGGCGGTTACAGCGTCATCGAAGTAGGCCGGCGTGATGCCGATGCCTGCCAGGGCGACGGCAGCGTCCTGGCCAGCGATGAACGCGAGGAACATCTTCGCGGCGTCCTTCTTGCTGGAGTCGATCGCCGGGTTGATGCCGATGGCCGTCGGGTCGCCGAATGTCACGGGGTTGCCAACGGTGCTGGAGTCACGCTGCGGCACCGGGGCGATGCCCCAGCTGAACTTGTCCGCGTCACCAGTCCCGACCTGGGCCAGGTACGCGGCGACGTACCAGCTGCCCATGATGAGCATGGCAGCCTTCTGCTTCCCGAACTGACTCTGGTAGGTCAGCGAGTTGGTGCTGGAGGTGCTGAAGCTGACCATGCTCTTGGCGTTCTGCATCGCGAGGACGTTGTCGTAGTACGGCTTCATGTAGCCGAAGTCTCCGCTGAGAATGTCAGCGCCCGGGCTCTGCGCGTTCGCGAAACCCTGGACGCACGACTGCCAGCGGTGCGTGTAGGCCCCGTAGACATCGCCGCCGCCAACGGCTTTCGTGACCTTGTCCGCGGCAGCAACGTAGTCGTCCCACGTCCACTTGCCGTCCGGATAGGCCACGCCAGCCTTGTCGAACATGTCCTTGTTGTAGTACAGGTACCAGGAGTCCTGGCGATACGGGATCGCATAGGTCTTCCCGCCGACCTGGTAGTTGGACAGGCCCTTGCTGTTAGCGCCGTACTCTGCGGCGACATCGGACACGTCCAGGAGCTGGCCGCCGTCCTGATAGGTGAAGAAGTTGCGCAGGTTCTTGAGGATGTAGAGGTCCGGCGCCGAGCCGGCTGCGAGATCCGCGATCATCTGGGTGTCGTAGTCGTTGCCGGCCTTGTACTCCACCAGATCGATCGTGATCCAGGGGTTCTCCGCGTGGAACGCGTCGGTCAGGGTCTTGAACTCCGGGGTCGAATCCAGGAGCCACGCGGCCATCTTCAGTGTGACGGGGGCCGGCGTCGCCGTCGGTGCCGCCGTTTCGCCGGGCGGCGGCGTCGGCTCGGGAGTCGCGGCGGTGCTCGAGCAGCCCGCCAGTACCAGAGACGCAACGGCAGCGAGGCCGATGCCCCACTTCGTTCTGTGCTTCACGCTATCTCCTCCTGTTCTTCCAACATTGATGGCCCAAAGCGGGCCGCTACAGCCCGCTCCCGTCCGTACCCGGGATTGGGTAACTCCGTGTGAACCGTGTGACGGTGCGCGCGCCACCCGGCCACGTGACCGCCACGTCGTTCCCCAGCATCTCGGCGTCGAAGGACGCAACCGCCGACAGGCTGGGCGCGGACTTGCCCCATGGCCCGAAGCCCGAGAGCTCCACCATGGCGCACACCCAGGCTCCAGCCCGCACGGGGCTGAGAAGCCATGGAACGACTGCTTCGCGACCCAGCGGGCTCGCCTCGGAAGCCGAGGTGGTCGACGCCGTCACGCCCGTCGTCGACGCGTACACGCGTGACGCGAGCCTGTCCGTCTTTGCCTCAGCTATCGACCGTGGGGTCGGGGTCACGGTCGCGACGATCGGGCCACAGCCCGCGATCGGCCATCCAGCGATCCTGAGACCGATGGCGCGTTCGCGGCCTGCGTCCGTGAGATCGGTGGCGCAGGCGAGGCGTACCTCGTACGCGCCACGAACGAGTGAGATGACGGTGATGGTCCCTGCCTCGACGGCATGGCCGGCGAATCCGGATCCATGACGCTGCTGGACGTCGTCTACGGCCACCCAGCGAACGCGCGACTCGGACACCGCGACGCCGACGGCATCGTTGCCTCGTCCGTCGAGGCGCAACTCGTGGACGAGCATCCCCGAACGGTGCGTCGAATCGCCTGAAGCGTCGACGAGGCACACGGACTGGTCGAGCGGGCTTCGCCAGCTTCGCTCGTCGAGGAGCGGCGACGTCGCTGTCGAGTAGCCGAAGCGGGCGTACAGAGGTGATTCGGCTCGGCGATCGCCCGGGCGGGCGTGATCGGTGCCGTGGTTGACCACGCGCACGATCCCGTCGTCGCGCGTGGCGGAGATGATCCAACCTGGGGCCTGGACCTCTCGCAGGACGTCCCCCTGCTCGACCGGGAGCGGGACCTCGTCGTCGGACCAGACCGGATGCCCGGCGTCGAGAGCGAGGCCCAGCATCCCCTTGCTGGCCCAATACGGCGACCCGGGACCCGAGTACGCCTGCGCGAGCGCAGGCCAGGGGTGGTGCCAGCCGATCGTGAGGACCCCCTGATCGTCGGGCGAGCCGTTGGCCGCGAAATGGTCGATGATCGCGAGAGCGGCGCGGCGGAGCGCGCCGGGGCGATGGCTCGGCACGCCGGCCATTGCTCCTATCCAGAAGGGGGCGGCGGCGGCGAAGCGATAGGTGAGGCTGCGGCCCTGGAGGAGCGGAGCGCCGTCGGAGCCGACGAGGGCGAGCGCGTCCGTCAGGTACCGGTCGAGGCGGTCGCGATCGACGGTCCCGCGTGCGGCTGCCATCTCCTCCGCCCCGCGCATCTGGGCCCACAGCGTTGGATAGAGTTGCAGCGCCCATCCCGTGTAGTGGTCGTAGGACCGTTCGTCGCCGTCCGCGAGCCATCCGTTGGCCCGCGCGAAGGAGTCGTGGCTGGCGAGGTCGGACTCCATGTCTGCCTGCGAGTAGGGCCCCCCGACCGACTTGAGGAACGTCTGAACGACGAGGCGGAACCACACCCAGTTGATGCGCGGATACGTCTGGTCGCCGACGGCGGGGCTCAGGTAGTCGATCACCCGCTGCCGGGTTTCGTCCGGGAGTCCATCCCAGATCCAGTTGCGGGTCATATCGAGGATCAGCGCTATCGAGGCGGCCTCGACCTTCGCCTGGGGGCATTCGTCGAGTCTCGGCCAACGTTCCGGGGAGTCGGGATCGACGCCCGCGGCAAGGCCCCTCGCATACCACTCCGCGAAGTCGCGACCCTGCTGTCCCGCGGATCCCTTGAGGATGAAGCCCGCGAGGAGGAAGGTGCGCACGAAACCCTCGAGGCCGTCGACGTCCCGTCCATAGGGGCCGACCGGCCCATCGAAGCAGATGCGGGAGTGACCGCGAGTTCCGCGTGCCACCGCGGCATCCAGCATTGCCCGAGCCCGCTCAAGCAGCTGGTCACGAGTCATGAGTCGCCGGGAGGCGGTGACGATCATCGCCGCTTGCCCATCCCTGGACGGAGCCAGGATCCCCGCTCCTCACCAACCAGATCGGCCAAGGTCCTGTTGCTCCCGCTCCTGTTGCCCCCGGAGTGACGGTGCGGCCACGCGACCGCTGGTCTCGAATCCAATCCTGTAGGTCGCGGTCCCCGCGGAGTGTGTGATACGGCCGCGCGGCCGCTGGTATTAGAACCAAAATGTTCGGGTATGTCAATACGAACAGCCCGCGTTCTTTCGCGATACTGCATGATCAACTGCGAACACGAGCTGCGATTCAGGTATTCTGGTGCCTGGGCGCGAGCCGAAGAGCGAGCGGTGCCAACCGTTCAGCGAATAGCGGTGCCGACTATGAATGCTCGATCGAAAGGGTATCGATGAAGCGGTCCTCGAAGGCGTGGCCGTTCGGAGAGACAAGACGGGAAGCGATCCTCGAGGTCCTGCGCAAGGATGGGGCGATCCGCATTTCCGATTTGGCGGAGTCCATCGGCGTCACTCCCATCACGATCCGCCGCGACATCGTCCAGCTCGAGGAGGAGGGGATCGTGCGGCGCGTCCACGGCGGCGCAATGCTGGTCCGGGATCGCTCCGCGGAAGCGTCGCACGACTCGGACGCGATGCCGGCGGGCTCGCGGCGTATCGGAATGCTCGTTCCCTCGCTTGACTACTACTGGCCCGGCGTCATCGAGGGCGCGCAACAGGAGGCCGCCAAACACGGGCTCACCGTCGTCCTCAGGGGTTCGTCCTACGAGGCCGACGACATACTCTCCCACGTCGACTACCTGCTCAGTCGTGCGCACGCGATCGGGCTCATCCTCGCTCCCAACATGGGTGCCGCGCACTCCGGCGAGACCCTCGAGTCGCTGGCGACGAGCGGAGTGCCCGTGGTGCTGGTGGAGCGGACGGCAGTTGTCGGCCCGCTACACACGACCGTCGAGTCCGTCGTCTCCGACCACTCGCAGGGGGCCTCCATCGCAATGCGCCACCTCGCCGAACTCGGACACCGTCGCATCGGTCTCGTCATCAGCGGCGACAGCCCGACGGCTCCCCACCTGCGTCACGGCTGGTTGACGGCCCGCGAGGAACTCGGGATCGACGATCTCAAGTGCGTCGACGAGACCGTGCCCAACCCGCGGGAGACCTCTTGGGGCGCCACGGTGGACCTGATCCTCGACAACTGCCTCGCCACCGGCACGACCGCCCTGCTTGTCCATGCGGACCATGCGGCGGCGTCGATAGCGCAGCGATGCGAGACGCGGGGCCTGAGCGTCCCGGGGGACCTGTCCGTCGTCGCCTACGACGACGAAGTGGCCGAGCTCTTCACGCCGCGGCTCACCGCGGTCCGGCCGCCGCGCGCCTCCATTGGGCGTGCGGCGATGAACCTCGTCGCCGAACGGATCCGCAACCCTGATCGTCCCGCGCACAACATCGTGATCACACCGTCGCTGCGCATACGTGAGACGACCGGCAGCCCCCGCTGAAACCGCGAACGCGTCGCTGCCTGCCGCGACGGCATCCGAGGTGAGTTCGTCGGCGGTGTTCGTGGTCGCCGTCAGTCGCCGCGGTGGCCGCCGGAGCGGATGCCGAAGTCGGACCAGCGGCCGGTGTAGGGGAGCCAGTCGTCGGTCACATGCTCGACCAGCGCGGCGGGCGGGCCCTCGCGCAGCTCGTCCAGCAGGTCGTCGAGATCGGCCCGCGGGCCCTCGGCCACGACCCGCACGCTGCCGTCCTGCTCGTTGGAGACCCAGCCGGTGAGCCCCAGGCGCATCGCCCGCGAGACCGCGAAGTAGCGGTAACCCACGCCCTGGACGCGGCCCCGGACGTTGGCCTCCAGGCGGGCCATAGCGGCAGGGCGGGCACTCATCTGCGAGAAGCCACGGCGGAGGCAGCGGCCGAGGGGCGCGCGGCGGAGGGACCAGCGCCGGCTGGTCGCGGCCAGGCCAGGGCCAGGACGTCCAGGCCCAGTTCCGGGTTGACGTTGTCGTCGAGCTGCCCGGCGGTTCGATTGAGGCGCTCGAGGAAGCCGGTCAGAGAGCCCGGGGCAAGGGCCGGGGCCGCGGCGGTCAACTCGTCCACGAGATCCGGGTAGTGCAGATGGCGCCGGCCGCCCAGGCCGGCGACGGCCAAATCGCGCGCCACGGAGGCCCAGATGCGCAGCAGAGTGGCCGCCGCCGCGCGACGGTCGGAGGCCGTGACCTTGGCCGCCACCTCGGCCGGCGCTTCGGGCGCTTCGGGCGCGCCGGGCGCTGCGTCGGTCTGGGCCGCGGCGGAGGCCACCGCCTTCTTGCCGCGCCGGGCCGGCCGGGGCGCGTCCTCCGGGGCCACCGCGCCCCTGCGCCCTTCGGCCAGGGCCGCCTCGAGGGCCGCGGCGGAGGCAGTCAGGGCTCTCACCGCCCCGAGCCGTTCGTGCCGCCCGGCCGTCAGCATGTCCAGAAGCCCGCGCGCGATCTCGTCCCGCAGCCGGGCCGCTTCGGGGGCTCGAGCGTATGCCAGAGCCAGTCCGGGCGCGCCGTCCGCCAGCCTGGCGAAGCGTGCCGCAGAGGGAGCATCGGCGATGCCCAGCTCGTCCAGCCAGCGCTCGATCTCCCGGCCGGAGACGGCCCCCAGTCGGACTCGAGCGCAGCGCGACCGGACGGTGGGCAGCAGGCATTCGTCGTCGTCGGCGCAGAGCACGATCGTCACGCCCGAAGGGGCCTCCTCCAGAACCTTCAGCAGGGCGTTCTGGGCGTCGTCGTTGAGGCGGTGGGCCTGCTCGACGATCGCCACGCGCGCCCCGCCTTCGACCGATAGCAGGGCCAGCTCAGAGATCAGCCGCCGGACCGTTCCCGGTTCGGGGTCGGTCGCCTTGCCGATGCGGATCTGGCCGCCCGGGCCTTCCGGCGCGAGGCGGTGGACGTCGGGATGGTTGTCGCTCGCGACCTGCCGGCAGCCCCGGCACGAGCGGCACGGCCGGGCAGCCGGGTCGGGGTCGTGGCAAAGCAAGCCGGCCGCGAGATCCAGGGCCAGGGTCGTCTTGCCGCAGGAGGGGGGGCCAACCAGCAGCACGGAGTGAGGCGCGTGGCCGCGAACCATAGCCGCGATCGCGGCCAGCGCCTCAGGCTGGCCGCGGGTCGCTGCGTTGTCCACCGGCGGGCAGGCGGCTAGTCGCCGCTGGGCTCGGGCTCGGCCTCGGCGGCCTTCTTGCGGGCCGGAGCGCGGCGCTTGGGCGCCGCAGCCTCGGTCTCGGCGCCCTCGGCCGCGGCGGCCTTGCGGCGGCGGACCGGCTTGGCCGGAACATCGGCGCCCTCGGCGGGCGCGGCCTCGGCGGCCTCCGCCTTCTTGCGGGCCGGAGCGCGGCGCTTGGGCGCCGCAGCCGGCGCCTCGGCCTCGGCAGCCGGCGCGGGCTGAGCCTCGGCCGACCGATTCTTCCGCGCCGCGAGCTGCGCCCTCAGGAGCTCTTCGAGTTCCGCCGGGACCTCGCTCCAGGGCTCGGCCGAATCGCGGACCGGGGCACGCTGGACGTCGTTGCGCGGACGCTGCGGCCGCTCGTCACGCTGGCGTGGCGGTCGCTCGTCGCGGCGACGCTGGGGCTGCGCCTGGCGGGTGGGCTCGGAATAGCGCGACGAGGACGAGCGCCCGTAGCGCTCCCGCTCCACGGCTGAGGCGTAGGCACTGCGAGAGCCCCGCCCGCCGCCGCTGCCGCCGCGGCCACGTCCGCCACCGCCACCGCTGCTCCGCCGCTTCTCGGCCAGGAGATATTCCGGGATCTCCGGCTCAGCGTAGTCGTCGTCGTCCGCCGGGGCCGCGGAGCTGAGCCGCTCCGGCCGGCCGGACATGCCGATCTGGGAGTCCCAGACGGAGCCGAACTGGTTGGCCTTGCTCCCGGGCGCCGGGGCGGCCGCGGCCTCTTCCTCTGTCTCTTCGCCCGGAGCCTCGGCGCCGTGGCCGCGATGACCACGACCGCGACCCCCGCGACGCCGGCGGCGCTTGCCCGCGCCGTCCTCGGCACTGGGGCCGGCCCCGAGGCCGGTGGCCGCTTCTTCGTCCGCATCCTCGCCGCCCTCCACCGCAGCGGCGGCCGCGGTGGCGGCCCGTGAGAGCTTCTCACCCGGCAGGGCCACG
>CAZFLI010000014.1:0-24220 GCA_964519845.1 uncultured Anaerolineaceae bacterium
CTGATGCCGGCCCCGCCGGCGGGCCTGACGCCCGCCATGGCCACTCTGCTCATGGACGACCGGACATCCAGCCGGACGGTCTCCGCGGGCTTTGTGGATCTGGCCGCCCGTGGCCTGATCCGTTTCTACAAGGAAGGCGGGGGCAAGCATGCCTTCGGCATAGGGGTCATCCGGGCTTCGGTCCCGCTCTCGTACCCGGAGCAGCGATTGTGGGAGGGACTCCAGCAGCGCTTCCCCGTCCGGTCCAGCTTCCTGTGGTTCTCCTGGAACAAGCCCCATGTCACGCCGGCCGGATACGTCAGCGCGGATGGAGTCCCCGCCGACCCGACCCTCACGAGTTACATAGACTCCGCCTCCATGAGGACGCTGTCGACTTCGGTCTCCACGTTCAAGAAGAGCCTGGAGAAGTCGGCCGTGGAACACCGCTGGCTGACCGGCGAGCCGACGAACGTTCGCGCCAAGTGGTTCATGTTCGCCTTCCTGCTGCTCTTCCCGATCATCCCGCTGTTCAGCTGGTCGCTGAGCCTGGACGCCAGTGGTGGGATTCTTGGGGCCATCGGCCTGGGGATTGCCGGGCTTGTCACGGGCTCGCTGGCCTTCTTCATGCCCGCTCGAACCATGACCGGTTCGATGCTGCGCGCCCAGCTGCAGGCCTACAAGCGGACGATGAAGGCGACCCTGGCCATGTCCGGAACGATGGACGAGGTCGTGGCCAGACGGCCCCTGCCGTGGGTCGACACGCCGGACGCGGCCATGGCCTGGGGCGTGGCCCTGGGGCTCAACGACGAGCTGGACGAAGTGATGCGGCGGACCACGGCCGCCACTGCCGCCACGGGAACGGCCGCCGGCTGGTATCCCCACTGGTGGGTCGGCAGTCCCAGCTCGGGCGGTTCCGGCTTCTTCGCCGGAGGAGCGTCCGGCAGCTCGGCAGGCCTCTACTCCTCGGGCATGGTCCCCGACATCGGCGGGATGATGGCCACGCTCGGTTCCATAGGGTCGTCCACCTCGTCGTCCGGAGGCGGAGGCGGCGGCTTCGGCGGCGGGGGTGGCGGTGGCGGCGGCGGGGCCGGGGGAGGGTTCTGAGATGACTGTCTCTCGTTGGATGAGATACGCGGCACTCGCGGCCGTCGCCGCCGGCTGGCTGCTCGCTGTCGGTTCGGCCGTGGCCGCACCTCCTCCAGGCCCGCCCTTCCCAGACCCGGTGGCGGGGCAGCGGGTCTACGACTACGCCGGGATCTTCTCGGACGGCCTCGTCCTGGGGGCCGAATCGATCGTCGACTCCATCGAGGCCGACTCCGGCGCCCAGATCGTCGTCTATACGCAGGTCAAGCCCGAGAGCGACACGATCGAGAAGGCGAACGCTGATGCCCGGGCGCTGATGGACCAGTGGGGCGTGGGCCGCCAGGGCTACCGCGACGGCCTGGTGATCCTGTTCGACATGGATGCCACCCTGACGCACAGTCAGGTTTCGCTGTACGCCGGGGCAGGTTTCAGCGCCGCCTACATGAGCTACGGGGAGCTCCAGGCGGTCTTCGACGAGCGCATGCTGCCGCTGCTCGAGATTCAGCAGTTCGATGGGGCGCTCATCTCCGCGCTCATGGCCGTGCAGCTCGCCCTGCCGACCCCCAGCCCCGCGCCCGAACCAACCCCCAGCGCCGCACCGACGGCGGCGCCTCCCGCCGGCCCGCCCTACCCGGACTGGGTCAACAATCAGGCCGTCTACGACTACGCCGGCCTGTTCTCGACGGAGACCATCAATTCGGCCGAGGCGACCATCGACGCCATCGAGGAGCGGACCGGCGCCGAAGTCGTCGTCTACACCCAACTGAAGCCCGAGAGCGACACTCGCGACGAGGCCGACGCGGACGCGATGGCCCTGATGAACCAGTGGGGCGTGGGCCGCAAGGGCTTCGACGACGGCCTGGTGATCCTGTTCGACATGGACTACTCCCTGCGGCACGGGCAGATCTCCCTCTATGCGGGAGACGGCTACAAGGCCGCGTTTCTCAGCAACGAAGAGCGGCAAGCGGTCTTCGATGACGACATGCTGCCGCTGCTCCGGATGGGCGACATGGACGGAGCGTTGCTCGCGGCGCTGGCCAAGGTGGATGCCAACGCCACCCCCGAGCACGCGGCGAACCTGGAGCGGGGTCGCCAGATCAACGCCCTGATCATCGTCGCGGGAGCCCTGGTGGGGGCGATGCTCCTGCTGATCGCCCTCTTGCGCTGGTTCGTGCGCGGTCGCGACCCGTTCTTCCTGGACGACCCGTCGGTCTACATGCCGGGGCCGCCGGCCGGCCTGACGCCGGCCATGGCCACGCTGCTGATGGACCAGCGCGTCTCGAAGCGGACGGCGGCCGCGGCCTTGGTGGACCTGGCGGCCCGGGGTTTGATCGCCTTCCGCCAGGACACCCTGCGCGGCCAATCCCGGGCCGGGATCGTCTCCCTGGGCCAGGGCAGTCCATCCGAGCATCCAGAGCGCCGGCTCCTGGAGGGCATCCGCCGGGCCGCGGACGCGAAGGACTACGTGGCGCCGGGCAAGATGCACAAGCTATGGAGCGCCGTGCGGGATCTCAAGAGCGACCTGGAAGAAGGGGCCGTCGAGAAGCACTGGCTTGTCGAGGCTCCCAGCACGGTCAAGACGCGCTGGGGCGCGGTCGCGGGCTCGCAGCTGACGGCGGCCGTATGCACCGGCTTCTTCTGGCTCATCTTCCCCGTCAGCTTCCTCTTCGCCTTGACGGCCAGCCTGGCCATCGCCGGGGCCGGGACGGCGATCCTGACGCCCTTCATGCCGGCCCGAACGCGCCAGGGAGCGCAACTCAAGGTCATGCTGGGCGCCTACCGGCGGACTCTGGTGGCGACGATGAGACAGTCGCGCTCGCTGGTAGAGGTCGTCGCCAAACAGCCGCTGCCGTGGGTCGAAACGCCCGACCAGGCAATGGCCTGGGGGTTGGCCCTGGGGCTGCAGGACGAGCTGGAGGCGCTGCTGGCCCGCTCGGCCATCGTGGCGCCGGCCGCCGACGGTTCGGCCGCTGCGTCCGGTGCGCTCGCCGGTTCGGCCGCGGCCTGGTCGCCGACCTGGTGGCAGCCGGCCGCCGCCCACGGCGGAAGCGGAGGCGCGGCCGAGTCGGGCCACGGGGGCGGAATCTCGCCCGGCCTGTTCTCGTCCACGCCGTTCCCCGACCCGGGGTCCATCTTCGCCGCTCTGGGGTCGCTGGCTTCGCCTCCGTCTCCGCCGAGCCGCGGCGGATCCAGCTGGACCTCCTCGTCCGGGTCATCGGGCAGCTCGTCGAGCGGTGGCTCGAGCTGGGGCTCGTCCAGCGGCGGCGGCTTCGGTGGCGGCGGCAGCTCCGGTGGCGGCGGGGCCGGAGGCGGCTTCTAGCGCCTCATCCGACCCGCGCGCGCCGGGGCAACGGGTCGACTACACTCGGCGGGCGGCCAGTTCCTGCCCGGCCGCCGCAACGAAGGAGGAGCGACCATGGGTGCCGTCGACACGATGGAGCTCTTCTTTGAGCTGCTCAACTCGGGTGATCGCGACGGCGCCGTGGCCCTCATGGACGAGAAGGCCGAGATGCGGGTTCACGTCGGCGGCAACGCCCGAACGCTGCGCGGCCTGCGCGAGGTGGGCGGCTGGTTCCTGCGCGCCGAGCCGGGCCTGCGCATGATCCCCGGAGACGTGCGTGACATCGGCAACACCTACCAGGCCAACCTGCTCGTGGTGCGGCCGGGCGCGCAGGTCCAGCAGCTCGACGCCAGCTTCCGCGTCGAGGCGGGCAAGATCACGGCCATCAACCTGACGCCGCGCTGACCGCGAATCGGGGCCGCCACCGCGGCAGCCCTAGCCCGCGCGAGGCCCGGCCTAGTAGGGAGACGTGGGCGTCGGGGTGGGCGTCGGGGTGGGCGTCGGGGTGGGCGAGGCCGGCGGAACCCAGGTCTGCCAGGGGATGTAGATGATCTGGCCGACCTCGATGTGGTTCGGGTTGGTGATCTGGGGGTTGGCGGCGAGCAGCTGCTCGAAGGTGATGCCGTTGGCGGCCGCGATCCCCCTGAGGGAATCGCCCCGCGCGACTGGATATGTCTTGAAGGTCTGGTCGGCCTCTGGAGTGGGCAGATCCGAGGCCGAGGCGCTCGGCGACCCTGCCAGGAACGACGGGCTGGGCGTGGCGGAGCTGCCCTTGGGGGCGAAGAGCGGACCCAGGATCAACAACACCAGGACGGCGGCCACGCCGATGGCTGCCAGGAGCAGCGTCTGGTTGCCGCTCCGGTCGTCCCGGGGGCGCAGGCGCGGGAAATTGTCGTAGCGCGGCGGGTTCTCCCAGTCCGGCTTGGTAATCTGGCGCTTGGAAACGGCAGGGGCGCTCAACGACGCGGATCCCGGCACCGCCACCGGCGGCGTGACCGGCGGTGCAACCATGCGCTTGGGGGCCCCCTCGAAGCCCCACAGCCCTGAGCCCGGGTCGGCGGCGTGGGAGGTGACAGGCAGGGCTTCCGCCGGCGTGGTGCGGCTGGCGCTGCCGGGGAACGGCGGGAGCCCGGCCGGGGTGCGCGAGCCCTTCCCCTTCGGGGCTCCGGCGGGAGCGCCACCGACGACCCCGGCGGCTTCGGCCCGAGCCCATTCGAGGAACACCGGGCAGGCGGCGAAGGCTACCGACAGGCAGAACCGCTCCTGATGGGACGTGTCGAGCGCCGCGGGCTCGGCGGCCGCGTAGCATCGGTGCCGGCTGTCCGCGTAGTCCGCTCGGTGGTCTCTGTCGTCATCGAAAGCCAGGAACGGGCAAGCCGCGCTGCCTTCCCCAAACGACATAGTGTCCTCGCTCATCGGCGAGATCATACCCGTGGCGCCGATGACCTGTCTTGGCAGGCCGGGTCGGCCGCGCGCCGCACCCCGGCCGGGCCGACCGCCGGTTGGCCCGCCGGTTCGTCCGGCGGTTCGTCCGGCGGTTCGTCCGGTGAGCCTGAGTGGGTGACGTCCGGGCCGGGCGACCGGGTCGGCGGATAATGCGGCTGTTCGCCATCGCCGCCGGGAGATCGTCCGATGCGCTTCATCAATCGCCGGTCGGGCCGCTCGTTCCGCCTTGCCGCGGGCATGCTGGTCGCCGTCTTCGCCGCAGCCTGCGGCAGCACCGGCACGACGGCATCGCCCGTCGCCACGTCCCAGCCCTCCGCTCTCTCGAGCGCGACGCCGGAGCCCACGGCCGCTCCAACGGCATCTCCATCGCCCGAGGCGCCGGCCACCCCGACCGCTGCCCCCTATCCCCTGCCGGGCGCGAAGATCGCCTTCGTGAAGGTCCTGAGTGGGTTCTCGCGGCCGGTGACCGTCGCCAGCATGGGCGACAGCCGCCTGTTCGTGGTGGAGCAGACCGGCAAGATCAAGATCGTCGTGGACGGCGCGGTGAAGGGCACGTTTCTTGACATCGGGGCGCGTATCAGCTCCGGCAGCGAGCGCGGCCTGCTGGGACTGGCCTTCCACCCGCAGTACGCCTCGAACGGGCGGTTCTTCGTCCGCTACACCGACAAGACCACCGGCGACGTGCGAATCTCCGAGTTCGAAGTCACCTCGAATCCGGACCTGGCCGACCCGGCTTCGGAGGAGCAGATCGTCACCATCCGTCATCGCGACCACGCCAATCACAACGGGGGGGCCATCGCCTTCGGGCCGGACGGATACCTCTACATCGGCACCGGCGACGGCGGGGGCGGGGGCGACCCCAGCGGCAACGGCCAGAAGCTGAGCGTGCTTCTGGGCAAGCTGCTGCGGCTCGACGTCGACCACGTTTCCGACGGACGCAACTACGCCATTCCCGCCGACAACCCCTTCGTCGGCCAGGCCGGGGCCCAGCCCGAGATCTGGTCCTACGGCCTGCGCAACCCCTACATGTTCAGCTTCGACCGCGCCGTCGGCGACCTCTGGATCGCCGATGTGGGCCAGGGCAAGTGGGAAGAAGTGGACCGCGCCACGCTGGCCGACGGCCTGGGCAGGGGGGCCAACTACGGCTGGAACACGATGGAGGGAAACCATTGCTACTACCCGGGGTCGGGCTGCAAGACGGCCGGCAAGGTGCTCCCGCTGGCCGAGTACGGCCACGGCTCGGGCGACTCGACCGGCTGCTCGATCATCGGCGCCTTCGTCTACCGCGGCGCCGCCCGGCCTGACCTGCAGGGGCGCTACTTCTTCGGCGACTACTGCTCTGGCAGGGTCTGGGACGTCTCCGCTGCCGGGCCCAGCCCGCAGACGCCGCAGCTGGTTCTTGCCTCCGGGCTCGGCTTCACCGGCTTCGGTGAGGGCTCGGATGGGGAGATCTACGCCGTGACGGCCAAAGGGGCCCTGTACCGGCTCCAGTAGTGAAAACCATCTTTGCGTTACCCTGTGGGCCGTCAACTCTCGAGGAGGACACGATGCCCGCAGCAAATCGGGTCACTCGCACCACCCGACGCAGGAGTGCGCGCCCGGCCCTGTTCGGCATCTTCGCCGCACTGGTCCTGGGGTTCGCCCTCGTGGGCTGCGCCGGCGCCGCGAAGACGCCCCAGATCTTGTACATGACCCCGACTCCGGAACCGACGCCGGAGCCGACGCCTACGCCGGAGCCGACGCCTACGCCGGAGATCACGGCGGCCCCTTCGCCCACGCCCGTCCCCACCATCGGGCCCTGTGTCGGCTGGAGCCTCACCCTTTCGCTGAAGGTCGTGGCCGGTTCGGCCTGGCAGACGTCGTCCGGTCAGCAGGTGGCCACGGTCGAGATGCGCAACGGCGGCCCCGGCGTCTGCATCGTGAAGTCCAAGAACCAGGCTTTTCTCATCAACGGCGACGGCTCGATTCTGCTTGCCGGCCCGGTGCCGGGCGATGCCGGAAACCTGATGATCGATCCGGGAGCGGTCCTGAAGACGTCCGTTCAGACGTCCAACCTGTGTGGTGCGGCGCCGATCGTGGCCCCCGTTCGGGTCGCGTTCATGTTCCCCGTAACCGGTCTGGTCATAGTCGACCCGGCTTCCGGCTCGGATGTGGGAGCCGTACCCTCATGCGGCGGATCTTCCGGGACGATCTCCGGCGACATCCAGATGACTTCCTGGGCGCCCTAGACAGGCGCTGGCAGCACTCAAGGGCCCGTCCGCAAGGACGGGCCCTTTGGTTGCGCCTGGGGCGGTCCAGGGACCCGGCTCGGGTCCAGCTGGGGCCCGCGCCGTGGTCCGGACCTCAGGCGCGATTGACACGGCGCACGCGGCCGCTAACACTTGCACGCGGCCGAGGCCACGGCGAGTCTGCCTGACGTCCCTGCCTCGTCCATGACCCCGCATCGGGAGGAGATCGATGGCCCCTGTTACGCGCTGGCTCAAGCCCAGCATCACGGTCTACGCTCACTGCGACATCCCCTGCGGCATCTACGATCCGCACGCGGCCGAACTGGCCGCCCGAACCGTGGCCCGTATGGTGGAGCTGATCGGGCAGCTGCCCAAGGAGAACCCCAGCGAGGCCGACCGAGCCAAGTTCGTTCGCTGCGTCACGGTCAAGGAACAGCACGCCGAGATCGTGAAGCGCGAGATCCAGGTGATCTGGAGCGACTACTTCAAGCCCGAGCACGTGGAGCGCTACCCGGATCTGCACGACCGCGTCTGGAAGATCCTCAAGCTGGCCGGCAAGAACAAGGTGAACATCGACGCTGCTGCGGCTGCTGAGCTGGAAGCCGCCGTCAAGGAGTTCTCGGACATCTTCTGGTCGACCAAGAAGTAGAAGGGGGCCGGCGCGGCATGAGATCCGCGCAGCTGGGGCCGGGCTCGCCGCGGAGGCCGTGGCGAGTAGCCGTGGCCGAGCAGAGCATGAGCCCGACCTTGCTGCCGGGCGACTGGCTGCTCCTGGATCCGCTCGTCCGGCGCTGGCCGCGGCGCGGCAGCGCCGTGGTCGTGCGCGAGCCCGGGACCGGGCTGCTGGTGGTCAAGCGGGTCGCGGCAGGACCCGGCGACACGGTATTCGCCGGAGGCAAGCGTGTCCGGCTCATGGACGAGGCCTGGCTGCTGGGCGACGACGAGAGCCGCTCGGTGGACTCCCGGCAGTACGGCCCGGTGGCCCGCGAGGCCCTGGTGGCGCGGGTCTGGCTGCGTTATTGGCCACCACACCGCCTGGGCTTGATACGCCGGCCCCGCCGCCCCGCCCTCGAGAGTCCTCCGGACTCCTAGTCCCGCCCGATCAGCTCGCGCGCGGCCAACTCGATCATCTCGGGGTCGCGGGGCATCAGATCCTGGAGCATGATCCGCTGCACCCCCGTGGCGGCGAAGGCCCGCACCATGGCCCGGGCCTGATCCGGCGTGCCGGCCACCCAGCGCGGACGGCGCACCTCCAGCCAGGCTCCGGCGTCGCTCTCCGCGTCCTGGACGAAGGCCACCTGGGCCCTTGCCCGTCGCGCGACGTCGGCCTCGTCGGAGCCCATCAGGAAGCCGGCCATCACGGAGCGCACGATCGTGGCCGGGTCGCGCCCTATCTTGCGGCACTCCTCATCGAGGCGGGCAAAGGCCTCGGCGCAGGCATCGGGCCCCGAGCCGGACATGTTGTACTCGTCGGCGTAGCGAGCGGCCAGGCGCAGCGAACGCGGGCTCCCCTCGCCCCCGACGATGATCGGCGGATGCGGGCGCTGAACCGGACGCGCGTGGAAGGCGGCGCCCTCCAGTCGGACCTGCCGGCCCTGATACGACCAGCCGTCGGGCTCCTCCCACAACCCGTGCAGGATCTCGAGCTGGTCTTCCATGAGATCCGCACGTTCCTTGATCGGCGGGAATGCCAATCCCAGCGCGGCGTGCTCGGACTCGTTCCAGCCCGCCCCAACCCCGACGTCCACGCGTCCGCCGCTCATCTCGTCGACCGTGGTCACGACCTTGGCGAACGACCCCGGATGGCGGAACGTGACCGGCGAAACGAGCACTCCCAGCCGGATGCGCTCGGTCTCGCGCGCCAGGCCGGCCAAGACGGTCCAGGCATCGGTCGTCGGCATGTCGGCCGGGCCGGGGAAGCCGATGAAGTGGTCGGAGCGGAAGAAGGCTTCGAAGCCCAGTCGCTCAGCCAGGCGGGCCAGTTCGAGCTGGTCGAGGTAGCTGAGGCCCTGCTGGGGCTCGATCATCAACGCGAATCGCATGGCCGCCTCCGCTGGCTCGCGCCCGAACGAGCGGCAATCTGGCGACCGACGGGCGCGATTGGTGCGAACGGATGATGCCTCCGGGCGCGAAATCGCGCACCCTTGCTGCAAGAAGTCTCGCTGGCCGCTAGACTTCCCGAGTCGCCGGAGGGAGGCCGGCAGACCACCCCTCGCAATCACCTTTGGCGGGCCGGCTCCCCCTCACCGGCCCGCCTTCTTCTTGCGCCATACTTCCGTCATGCCCGAGCCGATCCTGCTTCCGGACCCGCCCCTTTCGGACGGCGCCGTCGCCCTGCGGCCCTTCCGCTCCGACGACGTGCCGGCCATCGTGGCGGCCTGCCAGGACGCCGATATCCAGCGCTGGATCCCGCTGATCCCAGTGCCCTACGGCGAAGAGGAGGCCCGCGGCTACGTCCTGATGACCCTCAAGTCGCTGCATGAAGGCAGCTCGGCCGAGGTGGCCATCGTTGACCCGGCGACCGACAAGCTGCTCGGATCGATCGGGATCCACCTCGGGCCCAACGCCCGCCGGCACTCCATCGGCTACTGGGTCGCGCCCGAGGCGCGCGGCCGTGGCGTGGCCACGCGGGCCCTGCGCCTCATGGCCGACTGGGGCTTCAAGCGGTTCGCCATCGAACGGCTGGCCCTGTGGACGCTTATCGGCAATGCGGCTTCGCAGGCTGTGGCCCAGAAGGCCGGCTTCCGCTACGAAGGCGTGGCGCGTAACTGGGAGAAGGGCCGCGACGGCCGGCCGATCGACTGCGCCATGTACGCCCTGACCCCCGAGGATCTGGCTTCGAGCTAGAGGCGCTCGGGCGCCCTCGAACCCTTCGGCCGCCTGTCGGTCTTGGCCTTGCCGGCAGCCTCCGCCTCCGCCTCCGCTCGCCGCGAGCCCTCGGCCAGCATCCGGCAGGCTTCGCGCATGTCGTCGGTGGCCTGGATCAGGTCCAGGTCATCCGGTGCTATGGCGCCCCGGGCGACGACCTCCTTGCGGATCCAGCCAAGCAGCCCGCCCCAGTACTCGGTCCCGATCAGGACCACCGGGAAGTGCCGGATCTTGCCGGTCTGGATCAGGGTCAGCGACTCGAACAGCTCGTCCAGCGTCCCGAAGCCGCCGGGGAAGATAGCGAACCCGTCGGCATACTTGACGAACATCGTCTTGCGGGCGAAGAAGTAGCGGAACTCGACCGCCAGATCGACGTACTGGTTGACCGACTGCTCGTGCGGCAACTCGATGTTGCAGCCGATCGAAAGTCCGCCGGCCTCGTGGGCCCCCTGATTGGCGGCCTCCATGATTCCGGGGCCGCCGCCGGTGATGACAGCGTAGCCCTCGTGGACCAGCCGCGTTGCCAGGTCACGGGCCTTCTCGTAGTAGGGGTCGCCTTCCTCGACCCGGGCCGAACCGAAGATGGTGATGGCCTTGCCGATGCCGGCCAGGGCGTCGAAGCCTTCGACGAACTCCGCCAGGATGCGCAGCGATCGCCACGGGTCCGAGTCCAGGAAGGCCGGCCGGTGGCGCGGCGAGAGCAGGCGCTCATCTTCGGTTCGAACTTCGGGTTTGAGGATCTCGGCGGCTTTGGGGCGGTAGGTGACGCGCCCACTGCGACGCCGTTCGCGGTTGGCCCCGTTCTGGTTGTTGGTCATTTGGACTCCTGTACCCCCAGAGGATGCCACGACAGCGGCGGCGGCGCGCAGGGACGGACGTCCCGGCCCTCCCCTACCCCTTGCCCACCGCCAGCCAGTCCTTCCAGACGGCTTCCGCCGGGCCGGCGGTGAAGGAGTTGCCGAAGCGGATCAGCGGCAGACGCAGCAGGGCGTTGTCGGCCAGCAGCCGGGCCACGATCTCGTCGCCGCCCAGGCCCATGTAGGCCAGGCCGAGGTCCTTGTACCGGCGCCCCTCCGTGTCCAGCAGCGCCTCCGCACCCAGCCGCTCAACAAACCGGCGCAGCTCCCCCGGAGCGATCGGCTTGCGGCGCAGGTCCACGAACGTCACCGCCACGCGGCGCTCCTTGAAGAAGCGCTGGGCGGCCTGCGTGGGCCGCGAGTCAACGAGACCGAAGACCTGGACGGTGAGGCTGGGCGGCGCGGGCATGCGCGAATGATGGCCGATCGGACGGCGATCGTTCAGACTCCTATCGTGCCGAGTGAGAGGTCAGCCCCCCGCGAGACAAGCCTGTACGCGCCCGTGAAGCGCTTTCTCGAAGAGCGCGGCTTCGAAGTGCGGGGCGAGGTCCGCGGCTGCGACGTCGTGGCCGTCCGCGACGAAGAAATGGTCGTCGTCGAGTTGAAGATGGCCATGAACCTGGCCCTGGTCCTGCAGGGAATCGACCGCCTCAAGCTCACGGATCTCGTCTACCTGGCAGTGCCCGCGCCCAAGCGCACCCAGCTGGCCCGCTGGTCCGAGACGATCCAGCTCTGCCGGCGGGTCGGGTTGGGCCTGCTGACGGTCAGGCTCAACGCGCGCATCGGCAGCGGCGTCGAGGTGGTGGCCGAACCGGAGCCCTACAAGCCCAGGCGGTCGAAGGCCGGGCGGGCCCGCGTTCTGGGCGAGTTCCGAGCCCGTTCCGGCGACCACAACGTCGGCGGCAGCAGCCGCGAGCCACGCATCACCGCCTACCGTGAGTCGGCCCTGCTCATCGCCGGGCAGCTTCGCGATGCCGGCCCGCTGGCGGTTCGCGAGATCCGCCGCACCACGGGCTGCCCTCAGACGGGCTCGATCCTGGCGAAGAACTACTACGGCTGGTTCGTTCGGGAGGCGCCCGGGATCTACGGCCTCGCTGCCGAGGGCATCGAGGCCCTCGAGCGCCTGGGGGGCGTGGTCGAAACGGCAGCCAGGCGGCGAGACGAGGACGTTCCGGAGTCCTGAACTGCCGGCCTCTTCAGGTCGCTACTGGGCGGCGATCCCGTCGGGTACCATCAGCACAGGAGGTGCGGCGTGATCTGGTTCACTGTTCAGCTCGAGGACAAGCCCGGATCCCTGGCGCGCATGGCGGACGCCCTCGCCAAGAAGGGCATCAACATCACTTCGATCGTGGGTGTCGCCGAGGACACGGACAGCACGCTGATGCTCGCGACGAGCGATGCCGAGGGCACCCGGATCGCCTTCAAGTCACTGGGTCTCGAGTTCGAGGAGCACGACCCCGAGCCCGACCTGTCGCTCCCGGACGCCAAGGGTCGATCCTGATGGGCCGCGTCGAACCCACCGCCCCAACGGTTGCCGTTCGGCTGGATTACGTCGACCGGCCGGACGCCATCGCCGAGATCGCCACGCGAATCTCCAGAGCCGGCGGCATCGTTCGCACGCTGAGCACCGTTCGCCGCTGGACCGAGGCCGAGGGCTCGCTTCTGGTGGAGGTCGAGCTGGAGGTCGAAGGGCTGGCCGAGGGCGACGTAACCGGCATCCTCGCCGAACTGCCGGACCTGCGCGCATGCCGCCTGACGGCCGCCCTGGACAAGGTCTTCGGCAAGCGCCTCATCGTCATCGGCGGCGGGGCCCAGATCGCCCAGGCCGTCCTGGGCGCCGTTAGCGAGGCCGATCGTCACAACCTGCGCGGCGAGAAGATCAGCGTCGACACGATCCCCCTGGTGGGCGAGCACAACCTGGCCCAGGCCGTCCGCGCCGTAGCGGACCTCGATCGCGCCCGCGCCCTGCTGTTGGCCGGCTCCATCATGGGCGGCGAGATCACCAGGGCCGTCCAGGAGCTGCAGGCGGCCGGCATCCCGGTCATCTCGCTGAACATGGCCGGCACCGTGCCGGACGTGGCGGACCTGGTGGTGACCGATCCGGTCCAGGCCGGGACGATGGCCGTGATGGGCATCGCCGACACCGCCAAGTTCGATCTGGCTCGCCAGAAGGGCCGCCGCTACTAGGCCCCGATGCGCATCGCGACCTGGAACGTCAACTCCCTCAAGGCCCGGCTGCCGCGGGTCGAGGAGTGGCTCGCCCAGCGCGAGCCGGACGTGCTGCTGATGCAGGAGACCAAGCTCTCCGACGACGCGGCCCCCGAGATGGCGTTTCGCCTGGCCGGTTACGAGCTGGCCCACCACGGCGAGGGGCGCTGGAACGGCGTCGCCATCGCCAGCCGCGTGGGGATCGAGGACATCGTGGCCAACTTCGGCGACGGGCCGCTCCTGCACAACGCGGCCGTCGAGCCGATCGCCGAAGCGGTGGCCGCGGAGGCCTCGCTGGCTACCGGAGACGAGGCCCGCATGATCAGTGCCGTCTGCGGCGGCGTTCGGGTGGTCAGCATCTACGCCCCGAACGGTCGGGCGCTCGAGACGCCCTTCTACCGGGCCAAGCTGGCCTGGTTCGAACGCCTCGTCCGCTGGCTGCGCGAGACGCGCGATCCGGCCGAGCCCCTGGTCATCGGTGGTGACTACAACGTGGCGCCCGAAGACGCCGACGTCTACGACCCGGCCTTCTTCGCCGATTCGACGCACGTCTCCGAGCCCGAGCGAGCCGCTCTGGCCGCCCTGCGAGACTGGGGACTGGTGGACGCCTACCGGCTCCACCACCCCGAGGCGGGCAAGTTCAGCTGGTGGGACTACCGGGGCGGCAACTTCCACAAGGGCCTGGGCATGCGGATCGACCACGTCTACGCCACTCGCGTCGTGGCGGAGCGCTGCACCGCGGCCGAGATCGACCGTGACGCCCGCAAGGGCCAACTGCCCTCCGACCACGCCCCCGTCTACATCGACCTGGCCGACTGACGCGCGGCGGCGGGCGTCGGCCACGGACCCACGCCGGCCGCCCGATCGGGCCCCTGCCGCGCGCGTCTCCCGATTGGGTGGCAGTATGCGCGCATGGAGATTCACTTCTTCGGCGCCGCCAGCACGGTCACCGGCTCGCAGTTCCTGCTGATCACGGACAAGGCCCGCATCCTGGTGGACTGCGGAATGTTCCAGGGCGGGGCCCACGAAGTGGTGCGCAACCGTGTGCCGCTCGCCTACGACCCGGCCACCCTGGATGCGATCGTGCTTACGCACGCTCACCTGGATCACTGCGGCCTCATCCCGCTCATCGTGGCCGAGGGCTTCAAGGGGCCCATCTACTGCACCGCCGGAACGGCCGACCTGGCCGCGGTGGTGCTCCTGGATTCGGGCAAGCTCCAGGCGGAGTACGCCAAGCGGCACCTGCGCTGGGCGGCCCGCCACCCGGAGAAGGCGGAGCAGGAGGAGCAGCGGCGCATCGAGGCCATCACCGAGCAGGTTGAGATCGCCGAGCAGGCCGAGGGGCAGAGCGGCCAGCCGGCGGAGGCCTTGTCGGGGCGTCATGCCGGCCAGGTGCTCCCAGACGGGAGCGTGGTGGCCTCCGGCCTCGACGAACTGGCTCTCTACGACGAGCAGGCGCTGGGCATCCGCATGGGCTACCCGCCGGTCGGGCACCCCGACTACTCGGCGGCGATGGGTGGTCATCCGGCCCAGCCGAACCTCCTGCTCGAGGAACCCCTCTACGACCAGGACCAGGCCGCGGCCTCTCTCCGACAATTCAGCTCGGCGGCCTACGAGACCGAGGTGCAGGTCGCGCCGGGCATCACCGCCGTCTTCCACGACGCCGGCCACATTCTCGGCTCGTCCATCGTGGAGCTACGGGTGGCTGCCGGCGGCGGCACTCCGGCCCGGACCCTTGTCTTCTCGGGGGACCTTGGCCGGTCCACCGCCCCCATCCTGCGCGACCCCGCCGTCCTGCGAGACGCGGACTACGTCTTTGTCGAGTCGACCTACGGTGGGCGCCACCATGAGCCCCCCGAGACGGCCATCAACGAACTCCGACAGGCCGTCCTGGATACGATCAAGAAGAAGGGCGTGCTGCTCATTCCGGCCTTCGCGATCGGGAGGACGCAGGAGATGATCTGGACCCTGGACTACCTGTTCGACGAGGGTCAGATCCCACGCATTCCCCTCTACCTGGACTCGCCGATGGCCTCGAAGGCCTCGGCCATCTACCGCTCTCACCCCGACTACTACGATGCCGACGCCCTGGCCGACCTGCGCCGCGGCGAGGGACCGATCGAGTACGACGCGGCCATGGAGACGACGCGCGCCTCCGATTCGGAGAAGATCGAGCGCTCCCGCAGGCCGTACGTCGTGGTCGCCTCCAACGGCATGCTGACCGGCGGCCGCGTGCTGGGTCATCTCCGTCGCCTGATCGGCGACAAGCGGGCCACGATCCTGTTCGTCGGCTACCAGGGCGAGGGCACGCTGGGCGCGCGGCTGCAGCAGGGCGCGAAGTCGGCCCGCATAGACGGCCAGGAGTACCAGGTCCGCTGCGCGATGCGCTCCATCTCGGGCTTCTCGGCCCACGCCGACGAGGCTCAGATCCTGGCCTGGCTCGGCCACTTCATCGAGGGCCGCAAGGCCGGCGACCCGGGCGTGCCGCGCCGCGTCTTCATCATCCACGGCGACCCCGAGGCCCAGGAACTGATCGGGCCGAAGATCGCCGCCCTGGGCCTGCCAATCCTCGTCCCCCACTGGCGCCAGCGCGTCGTCCTCGACTAACGGCCCCGCCGATGACGCCGGCCTTCGCGCAAAGGCCCGCGGTCCGTCCCGCCCGCCCCGATGAGCTGCCGGAGATCGGCCGCATCCTGCGCGAGGAGTGGGGCTCGGAGACCGTTGCCAGCCGAGGGGCGCTGCATCGCGTCGCCGAGTTGCCGTGCCTGGTCGCGGTGGATGGTGAGCGATGGCTCGGCCTGGCGGCCTACCGGCTCCACGACGACGAGTGCGAGCTGGTCGCCCTGGAGGCCTTCGAGCGACACCGGGGGACCGGCACCGCCCTCCTGCAATCGGTCGTGGAGATCGCCCGCAGCGCCGGGGCGCGACGGCTGTGGCTGGTCACCACCAACGACAACACCGACGCCCTGCGCTTCTACCAGCGCCGCGGGATGCGATTGGCGCAACTCCGGCGAGACGCCGTTACCCGGGCGCGCCGGGAACTGAAGCCGGAGATTCCGATGGTCGGCGAATACGACATCCCAATCACCGACGAACTGGAGATGGAGCTGATCCTGGACGAGAGCCGGCCGAAGTAGGACGGCGCACCACGGCTTCAGCCGGCGGCCGCGCCGGTGCTCCCCGGCGCGTACAGGGCCAGGCCGGCCCTGCAGGCCGGGCAGGTGTCGGGGCCCGGCTCGTAGGTCGGCAGATCGAGCGGCCACAGGGCGCGCAGCGGGTAGATCCTGCCGCTGACCGGTGAGGTCAACGTGGCCAGCCCTCCGGAGCGGTCCGCCAGGACGTGGCAGCCCACGATCTCGCCGCCCAGCGCCTCCACGGCCGGAATCATCGCCAGCAGCGAACCCCCGGTGGTCAGGATGTCGTCCACGAGCAGCACCCGCTCACCCGCCTCGATCGTGAAGCCGCGCCGAAACTCGCGGCGGGCGGTCCCGTCGGCCGCCTTGACCTCCTCGGCGAAGATGGCCCGCACCCCCAGCTGGCGGCCCGTCTCGAAGGCCAGCACCACGCCGCCGGTCGTCGGGCCGGCCACCAGCCCCACCGTCGCGGCGCCGCTCTCGTCCCTGTATCGGCCGGCCCAGAACCCGCACAGTTCGCTCGTGGCGGCCGGGTCCTGCAACACCAGGAACTTCTCCAGGTAGCGCTCGGAGTGTTTGCCGCTCTTGAGCAGGAAGTGGCCCTCCCGCAGGGCGCCGGAGCGCCGGAAGAGATCCTCAGTGCGCGCGGCGATGGCGGCGTTCGCGGCCATCTCGGCCGCGGAGCGAATTGTCGTCATCGTCTCCTCCCGGCGCTACGGCCTGTACTCGACGCCCTTGACCGAAGGCGGGCCACTCCGCTTTGGCAGGGCGGTGCCGATCAGGGACTCGCAGGTCGATAGCCCGCGCCTGCGGCACTCGACCCGCAGCTCCTCCGCCAGGCGGACCGGCAGCTCGGGATCGGCGAAGAGAGAGGTGCCAACCTGGACCGCCGTCGCGCCGCAGGCCATGAAGTCGAGCACGTCGTCGAGGTTGGTGACGCCGCCGATGCCCACGATGGGGATGGATACTGTCTGGGCCACCTCGTAGACCACCCGCAGGGCCACCGGCTTGACGGCCGGCCCCGACAGGCCGCCGTAGGTGTTGCCCAGGAAGGCCCGGCGGCGATCGGCGGAAACCGCCAGACCCGACAGGGTGTTGATGGCGGTGATCGCATCCGCCCCGGCCTCCTCGATCGCTTTGGCGATGGGCCGCACGTCGGCCACGTTGGGCGAAAGCTTGACCAGCAGCGGCAGATCCGTAGCGCGGCGCACGGCAGCGGTGACGGCCCGCGCGGCGTCCCGATCGATCGCGAATTGCAGCCCGCCCTTGCCCACGTTGGGGCAGCTGATGTTCAGTTCGATACCGGCCACGCCGGGCACGCCGTCCAGCCGGCGGGCCACCTCGACGTAATCCTCGATCGACTCGCCGGCGACGTTGACGATGACCGGCACCTGCCAGCCCTGCCAGATCGGGCCGTACCTCTCGATGACGGCGTCCACGCCGGGGTTCTGCAGGCCGATCGAGTTCAGCATCCCACCGGGTGTCTCGATGACGCGCGGCGGCGGGTTGCCGGCCCGCGGGCGGAGGGTCGTCCCCTTGCAGCAGATGGCGCCCAGGCGCTGCACATCGACGACCTCGCCGTACTCGACGCCGTATCCGAAGGTGCCCGAAGCGACCATGATCGGGTTGGCGAGGCGCAGGCCGCGCTGGGGGGCGAGCTCAACCGAGAGATCGATGCGATCGAGCGCCTCCCGCTCCGCCGGCGCGGGGGCCGGCTGTTCGTTATGGCCGGCCGCCGGACGCGCCTTCGATCGATCGACCGGCGTGATGGCGCTCCTGGGCGACCGAACGGCGGGCGTTCGCCTGGACTTGACCGGCCGAACATCCGGCGAGGTGACGACCTTGCGCCTGGCTTTCATGCGATCGACTCCCAGGCTATCTCCTCCGAGGCGAAGACGGGGCCTTCGCGGCAGACCCGCTGCGGGCCATCGACCCCCATGACGGCGCAGCCCAGGCAGGCGCCCACCGCGCAGCCCATCGTCTGCTCCATCGAGACCTGCAGGAAGGCCTTGCGGCGGGCCGCCGTCGAGCCGAGGGGGTCGGACCTCCCGGAACCGCCCTTGCGTCCCAGGCGGGCCACACCCAGCCTCTCGCGCCGCCCGGCGGCCAGTTCGGCCAGGCGCTTGAGCATGGGATGAGGGCCGCAGGCGAAGGCCTGATCGGCCCAGGAGTCGTAGTCGGGCACCAGCTCCGTCACGAACCCCCGGTGGCCGAGTGAGCCGTCGTCGGTGGCCACCACGTATTCGATCTCATCGGGCAGCAGGCTCGATGGGTAGACGTGCGCCGCGTCGGCGGCCCCGAACAGCACGGTTACCTTGCGGCCGTCGCGGATCGCCTCATCGGCCAGCAGGCGGATGCCCGCCATGCCCAGACCTCCGGCGACGAGCAGGAGATTGTGGCTGCGTGGATCCACTTCGAAGGGCCGGCCGAGCGGGCCCAGCATGTCGATCCGGTCACCGGGACGAGCTCGCGTCAGCCACTCCGTGCCGCGGCCTACCGTCCGGAAGTGGACTGTCACGATGCCCGTGGCCGGGTCCGAGGTGTTGACCGAGAACGGCCGCCGCAGCACCAGGCCGGAGTAGTCGCCGGTGCGGACGTGGACGAACTGGCCGGCCCGCGCGCCGGCGGCCAACTCAGGGGCGTGGAACGACTGAAGCCACTGTTCCGGCAGAATCTGCCGCGACTCGACGAGTTCGGCCGAAACCAGGCGCATCGTCACTGCCTGTCGACATCCCCCTCGGGGGCTTCGGTCGGCTCGGCGGCGGGCTCGCCTCCCGGGTCGGCGGCGGGCTCGCCTACCTCCCCCTTCGGGGGCACTTCGCCGGCCAGTTCGGGGAAGGCCTCAGCGAGGGCGTCGGCCAGATCGCCGAAGACATCGGTGGGATCGTAGAACTCGACGATGGCATCAGGACTGTCGAGCTTGCGCCACTCACCGGGCGGGCTGGCCTCCTCGGGCAGGACTTCGGCGGAGAAGCAGCCGGTGGCGCGCAGCGTCAACCGCTCGTCATCGTCGTCGATGACGATGAACTCGCCCAGAGTCGCCGCCAGTTCGGCAGCCGCGGACTCGAACTGCTCGAACAGGTGAGATTCGGTCTGCTGGCTCTTCTCCTGGAAGGCCAGGGCCAGATCGTAGAGCCGCTCGGCAGCCTCATCCTCAGTCTCGGGAGCCCCGCCGTACTCGTTGCCGGCGGCCCAGTCGTCGGCAGCCTCGGCGTAGAGCGAGCCGGTGCGCGCCGGCGCCGTCTCGGGAGCCTCTTCGGGCGCGCCGGGCTCGACCCCGCCTCCGGCATCGAGCCTGGTGGCCTCGGCGAAGGCGGCGAAGATGTCGGCCGGGTTGTACAGCTCGACGAGCTCGGAGACGGACTCGATCACCTCTGTCTCGCTGATCCACTGGCCGGTGGCCTCGTCCAGGAAGCGGTTCCGGCTGCTGAACGCCATGTCCTCGGCGATGGCCAGGTAGTCCACCTCGTCGTCTATGAGAACCAGACCGCCCAGCTCGCGTATCCGGCTCTCGTTTGCGTCCAGGAAGCGGCTCAGCTGGGACGACGCCGAAGCGAGGAAGTCGGCGCGCTCGACATCGGCGCCCGAGGCGATCTCGCCGAGCAGGTCGTTGCGACTCGTGTCCATCGCGGCGACTCCTATCCCTTGAAGGTGAGGTCCGAGCCGATGCGCTCCCGAAGGAACATGGAGTGGTGACGCTCGAACATCCACTCTCCGGCGCGATGTCCCAGGGCGCGCGTGGCTTCGTCGCGCTCGAGCTTGTCCAGGACCGCGTAGTCGGGCAGGTCCAGCAGGATTACGTTGTCGAAGTCCCAGCCGTGGGCGACGTTGTACCAGCCGATGAACTTGATCCCAAACTTCTCTTCGTACTGTTTCATCTGCCTGGGCAGCAGTGTCTTCATGAAGAACTTGAAGAACGGGTCACGGCCCCGGCGGACCGAGAAGAACGTGGCTAGGACTGGCACCGGCTCCTGCTCTCCTCGCTTCTGACTGCGGCTGCCTGCGGCGGGTTGCCGCCCGGCACGGCCGCGGGCCCCATATTCTCGCACGAAGCAGGCCCTCGCCAGTGCGGACGCCGGCAGGGGCCTGTGGAGAACTGCGGCGGGCCGGCCCGGCCTAGCCTTCGTCCGCGGCGGAGTCCTGGTAGGCCAGACGTCCGGCGGAGACGGTCAGGAGGACGCGGCCGGGTATGCGGCACCCAAGAAGCGGCGAGTTCTTGCCCTTCGAGAGCAGCGACTCCGGAGTGACCTGCCAGCCATCGGAGCGGTCGAAGACGACCAGATCGGCCGCGCTCGCCTCGACGAGGCCACGCGGACGGGCCGCCGAAGTGCCGGCCACTCGGCTCCAACCGGCCAGCACGCCCGCGGGCCCGGTGGTCAGAAGGGCCACGGCGCGGGCGAGCGGGAGCCGGCCGGCATCGACCAGCGACAGGAGGACCCCCAGGGCGGTTTCGATGCCGCTGATGCCGTTGAGGGCCTTGCCGAATTCCACTTCCTTGTCGACGATGGTGTGTGGGGCGTGGTCGGTGACCACCGCGGCAGCCGTCCCATCTTCCAGAGCCGCCAGGCAGGCCGCGGCGTCGGCGGGGCTGCGCAGAGGCGGGTTCACCCGCAGCGAGGTGTCGTAGGGGGCGGCGGCCAGGGCGCCATCGGTCCACGGGTCGCGCGACGTCCCGTCGGTGGCCAGGGCTTCCCAGGACCAGCGTCGCGACCCGGCGATCCATTCATCGGTGAAGGCCAGGTGATGCGGCGTGACGTCGCAGGTGACCGGCAAGCCGGCGGCCTGCGCCCGGCGCACAGCCTCGAGAGAGGCGGCCGTGGACAGATGCGTCAGGTGAAGGCGGGCCTTCGGCTCGTCGCGCAAAGCATCGGCCAGGACGGCGATGTCCCGTGAGACGGCGTTGGCCTCGCCCGCCACCGGCCACCCGGCCAGACCCAGGACGGAGGCCACGTAGCCCTCGTTCGCCTCCGCGCCCGCGGTCAGCTCGGCGTCCTCGCAATGGTCCACGATCGGCAGCCCCAGCATGCCGGCGTACAGCAGGGCGCTGCGCAGCAGCTTCGGCGTCCGGATTGGATAGCCGTCGTCCGAGTAACCCACCACGCCGGCGTCGGCCAGCTCACCCATGGCGGAGAGCTGCTCGCCCGCCCGACCCAGCGACACCGCGCCGTAGGCCAGAACCTCAACCGGCGAGCCTGAGGCCAGGGCGGCGGCGCGGATCCGCTCCAGCACACCCGGTTCGTCCAGGGCCGGCTGGGTGTTGGGCATGACGGCCACCATCGTGTAACCGCCGTGGGCGGCTGCGGCACAGCCCGTGGCGACCGTCTCCGCGTCTTCGAAGCCCGGCTCTCGGAAGTGAGCGTGGATGTCCAGGAAGCCCGGGGCCACAATCACGCCGCCGTCCTCGACCCCCTTCGCGTCCTCGCCCTCGAGCCACACGACCGACTCGAGGACCCCGTCCGAGACCACGATCTCGCCGGGGCCCTCGCGCCCGGAGACCGGATCCACCAGCCAGGCCTTCTCGATCTCGAGGCGCTCGACGACCTGGCCGATCTTCATCTCGGACTTGTCGGGCCGCGGGCTCATCGGACAATCCCGGGGCCGGAGCCATCGTGGCTTCCGGCGAGGAGATAGAGCAGAGCCATTCGGATCGCGACGCCGTTCGACACCTGTTCAGTGATGACCGAGCGACCGCTGCTGGCCACGTCCGGCGAGATCTCAACGCCCTCGTTCATCGGCCCGGGGTGCATGACGATGGCCTCCGGCCGGGCCAGCGAAACCCGCTCCGCATTCAACCCAAAACGGGCCGCATACTCGCGCAGCGACGGCAGCAGGCCGCTCTGCATGCGCTCGCGCTGGATTCGCAGGGCCATCACCACGTCCGCGTCGCGCACGGCCGCGGCCACGTCGCTGGTTACCTGGAACCGGCCGTGGCCCGGCACCGAGCCGCCCTCCCAGGCCGTGGCCCACCTGTCCAACCCCCGCAGGAGAGTGGCCGGGCCGCACAGCCACAGGTCCGCACCAGCCGCGGTCAGCGACCAGATGTTGGACCGCGCCACGCGCGAATGCAGGATGTCGCCCACGATCGCCACCTTGCGGCCGCGCAACCCGCCGCCGGGAAGGTGCTGGCGCATCGTGTAGAGATCCAGCAGCGCCTGAGTGGGGTGGGCATGCCAGCCGTCGCCGCCGTTCAGGACGTGCCCGCCGAAGACCTGCGACGCCAGGTACGGGGCACCGGAAACGGAGTGGCGCATGATCAGGATCTCGGCGCCCAGGGCCTCAAGGGTTCGGATCGTGTCCACCAGGGACTCGCCCTTGGTCACGGACGATGTCGCCGTGGCGATGCTCACCACGTCCGCGGAGAGGTTCCGAGCCGCCGTCTCGAAAGAGACCCGGGTCCGCGTGGAGGCCTCGTAGAAGAGAGTCGTGACGCGCCGGCCGTTGAGGGCCGGGACCTTGCGGATGGGCCGGGCGAGGATGCCATTCATCTCGTCCGCGGTATGCATGACCAGCTCGATTTCGGGCCAGGTCAACACGTCCACGTCGAGGATATGGCGGTGGTGCCAGGCCACATCCTGAGTGGGGGCGGCATCCTTGCGGAGGCTGTCCGCGGGGCCGGCCGACTTGCTCATCGCTGGCCCGAAGCCTCGCCGGCGTCCACCTTGCGAGCGATCGTGACCTCGTCTGAGCCGTCCGTCTCGGCGACGTGGACGTGGACGATCTCCTCGCGCGAGGTGGGCACGTTCTTGCCCACGTGATCGGCCCGGATCGGCAGCTCGCGGTGGCCGCGATCGATCAGAACCGCCAGCCGGATCGCGCGCGGCCGCCCGAAGTCGATCAGCGCGTCCATGGCGCAGCGAATGGTTCGGCCGGTGTACAGCACGTCGTCGACCAGGACTACCGTGGTCCCGTTCAGGTCGAAGGGGAGGTCCGTGCCCTTGACGATCGGCTGCTGAGCGACCAGCGACAGGTCGTCGCGGTAGAAGGTGATGTCCAACGCCCCAACCGGGAGCCGGATCCCCTCGTGCTCCTCGATGGCAGTAGCGATGCGCTGGGCCAGTGGCACGCCGCGGCGCTGGATGCCGACCAGGGCCAGACCCTCGGTGCCGGCCTGCTTCTCGACGATCTCATGGGAGATTCGGACGATGGCGCGCCTGATCTCGTCGCCGGTCATGATCTGCCGGTCGGTCATCGAACGCTGCCCACCACAGGCCTGTCCTCCTTCCCGGCCTCACGGTGCCGGTCGTTAAAGGTTGTGGGGAAGGATACAGCATTCGCCCTCGCGCCCAGCCGGGGCGCGCCGAACGAGCCGGGCAGGGCCGCGTGAGGAGTTGTCTCGGGTACCCTACGCCCCGGCTTGCGGGCCGCCCGGAGGGCTCTTGATCGACCCGTCTTCCGGGGGAGCATCATTGTCCTTGGAGGCACCGGATGTCTCGGAGCCGGGCGTCGAGGACGGCGTGGCTGACGGCGCCGGCACGGACACGATGTAGGTCTTGCCGTCGTCGCCGGGCGCGGTGTAGACCAGGTCCGCTTTGTCGAAGGCCACGTTGGAGCGGGCCACGGCCGAGAGCAGGACCGTACCCGTCTCCGCTCGCCCGGCTACCTGATCCACTCGGAAGAGGGTCACGCGGCCGGAGTCGCCGGTGCCCGGGTCGCCGACCCACACCGCGACGTTGCGGCCCTGCGGATCCCAGCGCACGACCCACCGCTGAACCGGGCCGAGCCCGGATCCAACCGGCAGCAGCTGGCCGACCCTCGGCTGCAGGTTGAGCGCCGCGGCGCTGGACAGCTGGTCGGCCTCGATCGGCATGAGCGCCAGGTTCGACCAGGACTCGAAGTACAGGTCTCCCTGCCGCGCCTCCCAGAGGCCGCTGGTGGAGTTGAAGGCCACGCTTCCCGCCCAGTAGACCAGGTACGTCCCGGTGGGATCCACCGACGGCAGGAGCATCGACCGCCGGATCAGCGACCTGAGGCCGGAGATCGGGTCGTAAACCAGTGATACCGCGACCGGAGAGGCCACCGTGGCCTGGGGCGTGGGCGACGCCTGGGGCGTGGGCGACGCCTGGGGCGTGGGCGACG
>CAZFLI010000015.1:0-23218 GCA_964519845.1 uncultured Anaerolineaceae bacterium
CCGCATGTCGAATCTGCCCGGATAGGCTAGGCTGAAACTGCATCGCCGCCCAAGCGGTGCCCGCGCTTGCGGCGCGGGGTCAATCGGCGCTCAGGATCCAGCACAATGGGCTCACCCGAACGCATCGACGAAACCGACGCCCGCATCCTCGAGCTGCTGCAGCGCGACGGACGCGAATCCTACGCCGAGGTCGGCCAGTCGATCGGCATGAGCGGCCCTTCGGCTCACGAGCGGGTCAAGAAGCTGGAGGCGCGCGGCATCATCCGCGGCTATGTCGCCCTGGTGGATCCCGCCCAGCTTGGCTACGGTGTCCTGGCCTTCATGTTCATCAAGCAGGTGCCCGGCACCATCGCCACCGATCTCACCGGCAACTTCGCCGAGATCGACGAGCTCGAGGAGTGCCACCACATTGCCGGCGAGGCGGACTACCTCCTGAAAGTCCGCGCCACCGACACCCGTCACCTCGAGCGAATCCTGCACAAGATCCAGGCCGTGCCTCACGTCTTCACCACCGAGACTCAGGTGGTCTTCTCCAGCGCCTTCGAGCGCCGCCCTCTGCGCCCAGCCCGCGACCTCCCCACCGCGCCCGGACACGTCTACGCGGGCTCGCCGGCCGGCAACGGCGGACCCGGCTACGCGGCGAGTTCCGGGCATTGGCTCCCCAGCAACGGATCAGCGGCCAAGTCGGATTCGTGAGCACCCCCGGCCGGGAGGGGGGCGAGCGGGCGGAGAGCCGGTCGGGCAACCCCGTGCCTGAGGCCGGAGTGGCCTCCATGTTCGATTCGATCGCCCCCGTCTACGACCGTATGAACACCGTCATGACGGCCGGCCGCGATGGCGGCTGGCGCCGCGCGGCGGTTCGGGCCGCCGGCTTGGCGCCCGGCGATTCGGTCCTGGATGTGGCCTGTGGTACCGGCAAGCTGACCCTGGAGCTGGCGCGCGCGGTGGGCCGGAAGGGGCGAGTCGTGGGTGTCGATCTCTCGGAGGCCATGCTCGACGAGGCGCGCTCCGCCGGCACCGGGGTTGTCCAGGTCGAATACCGGCCGGCCAACGCCCTGGCCCTTCCTTTTGCGGATGCTTCCTTCGACGCGGCCACCATAGCCTTCGGGCTGCGCAACCTTGCCAGCTTCGAGGGCGGCCTGCGAGAGATGGCCCGCGTGGTCCGTCCGGGTGGTCGAGTCGTGTGTCTGGAGCTGACCCGGCCGCGGCCGCGATGGACGGCCCGAGCCTACCTGGCGGTCTTCCGGCTCACCGCCCCGACCCTGGGCCGGTTGCACGGCCGGGCCGATGCCTATGCCTACCTGCCCCGTTCGCTGGAGGGGTTTCCCGGCGCGGGCGAGCTGGCCGAGACGATGCGCGGGATCGGGCTGCGCAACGTGACATACCGGCGAATGGGGCTCGGCACGGTGGCCCTGCACCGGGGCGAGGTGGGGGAGCGGCCGCAGGCCTAGACCCCAGGGTCGGCTTTGCGGCGGCGCCGCTTCGGCCGGACCGGCCCGGCGGTATTGGCGTCCGCATCGCCGGCTTCTGGGCTCGCCTTGGCCGCCTCCGCCGCCTCAGCCGCCCAGCGGGCTGCGTCTCTGCGGGCCGCCTGGGCTGCCGCCAGCCTGGCCCGCTCGGCCTCCAGGCGCGCATCCTCCGCGGCGGCCAGTGTGTCCCGGATGCGGCCGTCGAAGTAGGCGGCATGCAGTTCGAGCAGCTTGAGCACCGTCTCTTCATCGACCGTCCTGCCGTCCTCGGCAAGGGTCCTGACCAAGAGGGGGATTTCCACCGCGTCCACCGGACCACCTCGGACCGCCGGGTTCTCGAAGGGCCGCTCGACCATCATCAGCCAGACGATGAGGCCGCCTGCGACCAGGCCCATGATGCCGAAGAAAGCGTAGAAGGGAGTGTCTACTGCGGTCATGAATCTGCGGTCCTCGGCTGGCGGGTTTCGTCGACCGTCCGGCGTGGCGCCGGCGCCCCGACGTTGCCGGCCAAGTATAGGTACGGGCGCCCCGGCGCGACGTGGCGTCGGCCGTCCGGTGGTCGGCGCGCGCGGCCGCTACACTGACCCAGCCATGATCGACTTCACCCCCAATCCGATCGCCCTATCGCTTGGCTCGTTCGAGATCCGCTGGTACGGGATCGCCTACATCGCCGCGATCCTGGTCGCTCTCTGGGTGCTCATGCACGAGGCGCAGCGGCGAGGGGAGCGCACCGACTTCCTCGTCGACGGCCTCATCGCGGTCTCCGCGGCGGCCCTCATCGGCGGCCGGGCGTACCACGTCATCGACCAGTGGGCCTACTACAAGGACCATCTGGTGAACATCGTCCTGCCTCCCTATAGCGGCCTGGGGGTCTACGGCGGCATCTTCACCGGGCTGCTGGTGGTGATCTGGCTCGCCCGCCGCTGGAAGGTGAGTTTCTGGCGCTGGGGTGACTTCATCGTCCTATCGATGTTGGCTGCCCAAACCGTGGGCCGCTGGGGCAACTTCATGAACCAGGAGTTGTACGGCCCGCCGACCAACCTGCCCTGGGGGATCGCCATCGAGTGCCAGTACCGGGTGGCCGAGTACGCCTGCCCGGCCTACGGCGGCACGACTGCGGTGAACGCCCACTTCCACCCGCTCTTCCTGTACGAATCGCTGCTCAGCCTGCTGGGCATCTTCGTCCTGCTCTGGCTGTGGAACAACTTCACGGCTCGTGGGCGCATCCTGATCGCCGGCGACGTGGGCTTGCTGTACTTCGTCTGGTATGGGCTGGAGCGCAGCCTGCTCGAGACGCTGCGAGGCGGGTGGAACTGGACCTTCTTCGGCATCCCGGTGGCCCAGCTCGTGGGCCTGGGCGCGGGCGTCGCAGCCGTCCTGGCAATCCTGGTCAGGCACGCGTGGGTGCGCAGGCACCCGATCGCCGAGCCCGACTCCGAGCAAGCGACCGAACCCGCAGCCGAAGCGTCCGTCCAGGCCTGAGCGGTTCTACCAGCGCCTGCCCGGCCGGCCCCGAAACGGGGGCCCGTCAAGGGCGCTCTCCCATCGCAATCTCGTCATGTCCGGCCTCCCTCCGTGGCACGCTATCGGAAGCGGCTCACCTGAGGCTTATCCGCGGCTCACCTGCGGCTTATGCCATTCACCGGCGTGACGGGCACCCCCTGGGGGCCATGACGCCCGCCCAGGCTGGGCCACCTGCCGGGGGCCATGGGCCGGACGGCCTTCGCCTCGATCGCCTGCCAGCCGGTACAATCTCCCCGGAATATCGTCACGACCCTAGACAGAAACGGCGGACGGCTGCGAGCGGATGGCGCGCGGCAACTCGCCGGGAGCAGCCGGAAGCGAGGAGAGAAGTGGCACTCACGGACGCACGGGCCCAGGGGCGGCCGCACAACGTACCGGCCGACCACGCGGTGGCGGTCTGGGTTGAGAAGATCGCCGCCTTGACGACGCCCGACGCCGTGCACTGGTGCGACGGCTCGCAGGAGGAGAACGAGCGCCTTTGTCGGCAGCTGGTGGAGGCCGGCACTTTCACCCGCCTCGACCCGACGCTGCGGCCGAACAGCTTCCTCGCCCGCTCGGACCCGTCCGATGTCGCGCGCGTCGAGGGCCGGACCTTCATCTGCTCGGAGAAGGAGGAGGACGCCGGCCCGACCAACAACTGGTGCGATCCGGCGGAAATGCGAGCCACCCTCGAGCCGCTGTTCAGGGGCTCGATGCGCGGCCGAACGTTGTACGTGATCCCGTTCTCGATGGGCCCGGTGGGCTCCCCGATCGGACGTCTCGGAGTGGAAATCACCGACTCGCCGTACGTCGTGGTCAACATGCGGATCATGACCCGTATGGGCAAGGCGGCCCTGGACGAGGTCGTACGGACCGGCGATTTCGTGCCGGCCGTCCACACCGTCGGGGCGCCCCTGGAGCCCGGCCAGAAGGATGTCCCCTGGCCGTGCGATTCGAAGACCAAGTACATCGTCCACTACCCCGAGGCCCGCGAGATCTGGTCCTATGGATCGGGCTACGGCGGCAACGCCCTGCTGGGTAAGAAGTGCTTTGCTCTGCGGATCGCCTCGGCTATTGCCCGTGACGAGGGCTGGCTGGCCGAGCACATGCTGATCATCAAGGTCACCTCGCCCTCGGGCGAGGTCAAGCACATGGCCGGCGCCTTCCCCTCGGCCTGCGGCAAGACCAATCTGGCCATGCTCGAGCCGACGCTTCCCGGCTGGAAGGTCGAGACGATCGGCGACGACATCTGCTGGATGAAGTTCGGCCCCCAGGGTCGCCTGTACGCGATCAACCCCGAGGCCGGCTTCTTCGGTGTGGCGCCCGGGACGAGCGACTCGACCAACGCCAACGCCATCCGGACGCTGTATGCCAACTGCATCTTCACCAACTGCGCCCTGACCGACGAGGGGGATGTGTGGTGGGAGGGCCTGACGAAGGAGCCACCGGCCCACCTGATCGACTGGAAGGGCAACGACTGGACGCCCGCCTCCGAGACACCGGCCGCTCACCCCAACGCCCGTTTCACCGCGCCGGCCGGCCAGGACCCGGCGATCGCGGCCAATTGGGAGGATCCGGCCGGCGTGCCGGTCGACGCCATCATGTTCGGCGGCCGCCGGGCCTCTACCGTGCCGCTCGTCCGCGAGGGGTTCGACTGGGAACACGGCGTCTTCCTGGGCTCGATCATGAGTTCGGAGATGACCGCCGCCGCCTTCGGCACCGTCGGCAAGCTGCGCTTCGATCCGTTCGCCATGCTGCCGTTCTGCGGCTACAACATGGCCGACTACTGGGCCCACTGGCTCGACATTGGGCGCAAGCAGGGCGCGAATCTGCCGCGCATCTACCTCGTCAACTGGTTCCGCAAGAACGCCGACGGCAAGTTCATCTGGCCGGGTTTCGGCGACAACAGCCGCGTCATCGAATGGATCTTCGGGCGCTGCTCCGGCGAGAACGATGCGGTCGAGACGCCGATCGGATTCCTGCCGGCACCGGGCGCGCTGGACACCAGCGGACTGAGCATCGACGAGACCGACATGGCCGACCTGCTGGCGGTCGATCCGGCCGCCTGGGTTGCCGAGGCGGAGGCCATCGGCGAGCACTACGCGAAATTCGGCTCGAAGCTGCCGTCCGAGCTGGCGGCCCGGCTGACCCAGCTCAAGGCCGCCGTCGCGGTGTAGGGCGGCCGCGCCGGCCGGCGCGTTGAGGGCTTCGGGTCGCCGGCGTACCGCCGGGCGGTTTTCGTCGATGGCCGCGACACAAACGTGCCGGCCCCAGGTACCATTCGGCGCTGGCGTCCAGCGAGTGGGCGTCGCCAGTCCGGTAGCGCGTGAAGGAAGGTCCTGATGCCAGTCTGCCGTCGCAAGGTCACCGTCATCGGGGCAGGGAACGTGGGCGCCACCGCCGCCCAGCGGATCGCCGAAGCGGGCGTCGCCGACGTCTATCTGATCGACGTCGTGGAGGGGATGCCCCAGGGCAAGGCCCTGGACCTGGCCGAGGCGGCGCCGCTCCAGCACCACGACCAGCGCATCCTGGGCACCAACGACTACTCGGACACGACCGAATCGGACGTCATCGTGGTCACCGCCGGCCTGGCCCGCCAGCCCGGCATGAGCCGTGACGATCTGCTTCTCAAGAACGCCGCGATCGTCGGCAAGGTGGTGACCCAGGCCGTCCACTACTCGCCCGACTCGATCATCGTCGTCGTGACCAACCCCCTCGACGCCATGGTTCATGTCGCCATCGAGGCCAGCGGGTTCGCCCGCGAGAGGGTCATCGGCATGGCCGGCGTGCTGGACAGCTCCCGCTTCCGGGCCTTCATCGCCCAGGACCTGGGAGTCTCGTCGTCGGATGTCTCGGCCTTCGTGCTGGGCGGCCACGGCGACACCATGGTCCCGCTGCCGCGCTACTCCACCGTTGCCGGCATCCCGCTGCCCGAGTTGATGAAGCCGGAGCGGATCGAGGAGTTGGTGCAGCGAACTCGAAACGGCGGGGCCGAGGTCGTCGCCCTGCTCAAGAGCGGAAGTGCCTTCTATGCGCCGGCCTCGTCCGTCCTGCACATGGTCGACTCGATCCTCAACGACCGCAAGCGCGTCCTGCCGTGCGCCGTGCTGCTTGATGGTGAGTACGGCATCGATGGCACCGTGGTGGGCGTGCCGGTGGTCCTGGGCGCCATGGGCGCCGAGAGGATCATCGAGGTCTCACTGACCGAGGAGGAGAAGGCGGCGCTGCATGCCTCGGCTGCCTCGGTGCGAGGTCTGGTCGAGACGATGGCCAAAGGCAAGTCCGGATCCTAGTCGGACCGCTGCCGCACCGCGGCCCCAACTGCCCGGCCGGCCGGTAAACTCGGGGCGTGCTACACGCCATCCGCCTCGACTTCGACCCGGCCGTATCGGCCTTCGGGTTGAGCGTCCGCCTCGAGACGCTGGCCCTGGCCGGGGTCATCCTGGTCGTCCTGGTGGTAGCCGCCCTGATGGCCGGACGCGCCCGAGCCCACGCCGAGCGCGAAGACCCCAAGGCGGAGGAAGCCGGGCTCAGGCGCGACGACCTCATCCTCATTGCCTTCGGGGCCGTACCGGGCGCCGTCGTGGGCGGGCGGCTGGGCTACGGCCTGATTCATCTCGACTACTACCTGCGGGACGCCGGCGCGCTGCTGGACCCCGGCAAAGGCAGCCTGTCACTCACCGCGGCCCTGCTCCTGGGCACGGTCACGGCGGTGGCCGTGGCGCGGCTGGTGGGAGCTCCGCTGCGGGCCTGGCTCTACCTGGTCGCCCTGCCCCTGCTGCTGGGTCTGGGCCTCGGCAAGCTGGCCATGGCCCTGGGCGGCAGCGGTCAGGGTGCCTATTCGGACGCCTCATGGGCCACGGCATACGTCGTCCCGGGACGCTGGGGCAGCCTCAACCCGGCCGAGGCGGCCATCCCCTCCCAGGTGCTGGAGGGCTGCCTGGTGCTGCTTGTCCTGGCCTGCCTGGTGGCGGCGCCGGTCCTCCTCAGGCTGCGGCTGGAGCTTCGGCCGCGACCCGGTCTGCGCCTCACGTTCCCCAGGCAGCGGCGCCTTCTGACGAGCTACCGGCGGTTCCTGACGGCCCTGGGCTTGTGGGCTGCGGTTCGCTTCGGCGTTGCGTTCACCTGGCGTGATGGCAGGGTGCTCGGGCCACTGTCCGTCGAACAGCTGGGCCTGGTCGCTGTGGCTGCTGCCTGCGGCTGGGCCCTCTTCGTGCCCTGGCTGGCGGAGGCGCGCGCGAGCCGCGCCAGACGCGATGCCGCGCGCCGGGTGGCCGAGCGCCAGGTGGCGGCCCTCCTGGCGGCGGTGCCGGAGTATCCTCGCCAGGAACGCGGATCGGAGGTCCAGGAGGTTGTTCCCGAACGAGCCCGAGTCGAGCCAGCCGAACAACCCGTCCCACGCCGCACCCACAAGCCCCGCAGCCCCCGCAAGTCCGGCCACAAGCGACGCGGAAGCGGCTCCTAGCCGGCAGAGCCGCCGATCCGGGCGGACCCCGGCGACGGCGCAGCAGGCTGCCCGGAAGGGCGTGAGTGAGTCGCTCGACATGCCCCCGCCCATCCTCGTCCGCCAGCTTCGCGGCGGAGTGGAGGAAAGCCGCCATCGAGGTTCCGTAGTCCAGGCGGACGTCGACGGGACGATCATCCAGGCCGCCGGCGACGCCGAGACCCTGGTCAACCTGCGCTCCACCGTGAAGCCGTTCGGCCTGGTCGCGCTGGTCGAGGACGGCGGCATAGACACCTTCGATCTCGTACCGGCCGAACTGGCCGTCATGGCCGGCTCGCACTCCGGCGAGGATCTGCACGTCCGGACGATCCAGGCGGTGCTGCGGCGGGCGGGATTGTCGCAGCAGCTGCTGGCCTGCGGGTCGGAGAAGGCACCGCTGGACCCGCTCACGGCCGCCCGGCTGGCGCGAGATGGGGAGAAGCCCAGCGCCATCCGCCAGATGTGCTCGGGCCAGCATGCCTCCCTGCTGTTGCTGTGCCGGATGAACGACTGGCCGTTCGCCGAGTACTGGCGGCCCGACCACCCCGTCCAGCGGCTCTATGCGGAGACCGTGGCCCGGGTCTTCGACACGAGCCCGGCCCTGCTGATCACCTCGACCGACGCCTGCGGCGTGCCGACCTTCGCCTTCCCGCTGCGCGAGGTCGCCCGGGCGTTCGCCCTGCTGGCCGAGCCGGAGGCCGTCGGCGGGACGGATCCGCGCTCGAGCCTGGCGCCGGCCCTCACGATCATCAGGGACGCCATGCTCGCCAACCCGGAGATGGTCGCCGGCGCGCGCGAGAGACTGGACACGGCGATCATGAGGGCGGCCGAGGGCCACATCCTGGCCAAGGGCGGATCGGAGGGCCTGCGCGGCTTCGGCCTGCGCGCGACCGAGCGGCGCCCGGCGACCGGTCTGGCGCTCAAGATCGAGGACGGCGCGGGCTTCGAACGGGCAGTCTCGGCCGCCTCGATAGAGGCGCTGCTCCGGGTCGGCGCGCTCGACCCGGCCGCCGCCCAGGCGCTGGACGGGTACCGGCGGCCGGTCGGTCTGGACCCGCGCGGCGGGCTCGTGGCGGAGGCCGTAGCCGAGTTCGAGCTGCGGCGCCCGGACATGCTGCTGGGCTGAGGACCGGACGGTGGCGGCGAGTCGACCCCGGGCGCGGCTGCCATACACTTAGGTCATGGCCGACATCCGAGTCCGCATCGCCCCGAGCCCCACCGGGCCGCTCCATCTGGGCACGGCCCGGACCGCGCTGTTCAACTACCTCTTCGCACGGCACACCGGCGGAACGTTCATCCTGCGCCTCGAGGACACCGATCAGGCTCGCTCGAGCGAGGCCTTCGAGCGCGACATCATCGACGGCCTGCACTGGCTGGGCATGGAGTGGGATGAGGGTCCGGGCGTCGGCGGCGAGCAGGAACGCGGCACCTACGGTCCCTACCGCCAGATGCAGCGCCTGGCGAGCTACACCGAGGTGGCCGACCGGCTGCTGGCCGGCGACAAGGCGTACTACTGCTACTGCTCGCCGGCCGAGCTGGAGGCTGAACGCAAGCGCCAGGAGGCGGCCCGCCAGTCGCCCCGCTACAGCGGGCGCTGCGCCAGCCTGACCACAGCGGAGCGCGTGGCGCTGGAGGCACAGGGCCGCCAGCCGGTGGTCCGCTTCCGCATCCCCGCCGGCCGCAAGATCGCCTTCGACGACATCGTCCGCGGCCACGTCGAGATCGACACCAACGACCTGGGCGGAGACCTGGTTATCGTCCGCTCGGATGGGACGCCGCTCTACCACTTCACAGTGGCCGTTGACGATGCCGCGATGGCCATCAGCCACGTGATCCGCGGCGAGGACCACCTCTCCAACACGCCCAAGCACATCCTGCTCTTCGAGGCGATGGGAGCCGAGATTCCGCAGTTCGCCCACCTGCCGCTCATCCTGAATCCGGACCGGACCAAGATGAGCAAGCGAAAGACCCAGACCGCCGTGGCCGACTACCGGGCCCAGGGCTTCATCCCCGAGGCCTTCGTCAACTACCTGGCCTTCCTCGGCTGGTCGACCGGCACCGAGGAGGAAGTCCTGTCGCTGGCCGAACTGGTCGATCGATTCGAGCTTTCGGCCGTCAATCGCGCCGGCGCCGTTTTCGGGCGGGATCGGCTCGAATGGCTGAACGGCCAGTGGATCCGCCGCCTGGCGCCGGACGATCTCATCGACCGCCTGCGGCCGTTCCTGGAGGCCGAGCTGGCCGCCGGGCGCATCGACCACCTGCCCCGCGAGGGCGAACTGCGAGCCCTGCTGCCGGTCGTCCAGGAGCGCCTGCCCACCCTGGGGGCCGTGGGCGAGCTGATCGACTTCCTGCTCCTGGACGAACTGGAGGTGGACCCGGCTGCCATCGTGCCGAAGCGCTGGGACGGCCCCACCACCGCTGCCGCCCTGCGCGGAGCCCGCGACTTGATAGCCGACCTGGGCCGGGTGTCCTGGGAAGCGGACGAGATCGAACCTCCGCTGCGCCGGTTGGTGGAGGAGCGCGGCTGGAAGGCGGGCGACCTGTTCATGGCGATTCGCGTCGCCATCACCGGCCGGGCCGTCTCACCGCCGCTGTTCGACACGATGGTCGCCCTCGGCTACCAGAGAACCCTGGCCCGGCTGGATCGGGCGATCGAACGGCTGGACGCGCTGGGCGCCTGAGACGGGAGGCAGGATGGCGCGCACGATCCTGGTCGTCGACGATGAGAGCACCCTGCGGGAGACCCTGTCCGAGAGCCTGGAGGCCGAAGGTTACGCCGTGATACAGGCGGCGGACGGGCGCGAGGCCGTCGAGGCCTTCCGCCGCCACAAGCCCGATCTGATCCTGCTGGACCTGATGCTCCCGGAGCTCTCGGGGACCGAGGTCTGCCGGGTGATCCGATCCGAATCGACCGTCCCGATCCTGATGCTGACGGCCAAGATCGCCGAAGTGGACAAGATCGTCGGCCTGGAGCTCGGGGCCGACGACTACGTCACCAAGCCCTTCAGCTTCCGCGAGCTGCTGGCCCGCATCCGCGCCCTGCTGCGCAGGTCCGAGGCCCAGCGCGAGGCGCCCGGCATGGATCAGGTGCGGCTCGGGCGGCTGACCGTGGACCTGGCCGGCAGGCGGCTGCTGCGCGGCTTGGAGGTCCTGCCCGTCAAGCCGAAAGCCTTCGAGCTGCTGGCCTTCCTGCTGCGCAACGCCGGCCACGTCTTCACGCGCGACCAGCTGCTGGAGAAGGTCTGGGGCTATGACTACGCCGGCGAGACCCGAACGGTCGACGTCCACGTCCACTGGCTGCGGGCCCAGATCGAAGACGATCCCGCCCGCCCGGTCCACCTGGAGACCGTCCGCGGCGTCGGCTACGTGCTACGGCGCCCCGAAGAGGGCTAGAAGCCGAGCAGGTGCAGGGCCAGGTATGTCGCGCCCGATAGGGCGGCCGTGCACGGAATGGTCAGGATCCAGGCGGTGACGATGTTGCCCGCCACTCCCCATCGGACGGACTTGCTGCGGTCCGACGTCCCCACGCCCATGATGGCAGTGGAGATGACGTGCGTGGTCGAGACGGGCATGCCGAAGTGCGATGCCCCCAGGATGACCGACGCGGCTGCGGTCTCGGCGGCGAAGCCGTGGACCGGATCGAGCTTCACGACCCGCTGGCCCATCGTCTTCATGATCCGCCAGCCCCCGGCTGCGGTCCCCAGCGACATGGCCGTGGCGGCCAGCAGGATGACCGGCAGGGGCGGCGCCTTGTCGGTCCAGGCCCCGGCGTTGATCAGGGCCAGGGTCATGATGCCCATCGTCTTCTGGGCGTCGTTGGAGCCGTGGCTGAGGGCCATATACATGGCCGAAACCACCTGGATGCGCCGGAACCGCTCGTTGATGCGACTCGGGCTCGTGCCGGCGTCGTCTTCTGAGGCCGGGCCGCCTCTCCGACGCAGGAAGGCGCCGCTCCGGCGCGGCCATCCGCGCCCGATGAGGTTGAGGAGTATGACCATGAAGCCGAAGCCCAGGATGAGGCCGAGTGCCGGCGAGGTCACGAGCGGCAAGAGCACCTTGGCGGCGAAATTGGCCCACTGGACGGCGTTCGGTCCGGCCGCGGCGGCAGCGGCGCCGATCAGCCCGCCGATGAGTGCGTGGCTGCTCGAGCTGGGAATCGCCAGCAGCCAGGTGATCAGATCCCAGGCGATGGCTCCGACCAGGGCGGAGATCAGGACCGTCGACCCGTGGCCAAGAATCAGATCGTCCTGGACTATCCCGCCGCCGATCGTCTTGGCCACGGCCACGCCGAAGATCAGGGCTCCGGCGAAGTTGGCCGTGGCGGAGAGCAGGACCGCGTACTCAGGCTTGAGCGCCCGCGTCGACACCGATGTGGCGATAGCGTTGGCCGTGTCGTGGAAGCCGTTGATGTAGTCGAACAGTACGGCCAGGGCGAAGATGGTGATCAACCCCGGAAGGGCACTCTCGGCCAAGCTGCAGCGTCCTCGGATGGCATGGATTGCGGCGGCGGCTCCGCCGCTGAGAGGCTAGCAGGTCGAGGCCGTCGCCGTTTCGATGCCGGTGCCGTCCCGGCGAGGCGGCGAGCGCTGACGAGCCTACGGGTTCAGGTCTTCGATCTCGCCGGTCGCCAGGAAGACCACATCCTCGGCGATGTTGGTGACTCGATCTCCGATCCGCTCCAGGTAGTGGGCGGCGAACAGGATTCGAGTGCCCGGCTCCACCTTGGACGGATCCGACCGCATCTCCGCCAGGACGTCGTCGAACAGCTTGTGATAGAGCCGATCGATCTCGTCGTCGCGAGCAGCGACCGACCGGGCCCGCTCCTGGTCGATGTCCACCAGGGCCGTCACGACGTCGCGGACCTGCCGGGCGGCCAGCGTGGCCATGGGCGTCAGCTCATCGTAGGCAGCCATGCTGGTTGTCCGGGCCAGCTTGCGAGCTTGCTTTGCCACCGACCCCGCGTGGTCGCCCATGCGCTCCAGTTCGTAGGTGACGCGGTCCAGTGCCAGCAGGAACCGGAGGTCGCGCGCCACCGGGGCCTGCGTGGCGATGGCCATCGCGACCAGGGCACTGACTCCGCGCTGGGTCTCGTTGATCCGGCCGTCCGAGGCGATCACCTTCCTCGCCAGATCCGCATCCCGATTCATCAACGCGTCGTGGGCCGCCAGGATCTGCTCCTCAACGTAGCCGCCCATGCGAAGGACGCCGTCCTTCACGTCTCGCATCTCGGAGTCGAGGCTGCCGCGCATGTGGCTCGGATGATGCTCGGCGATGGCCGCCGTGTCGAGTTCTCGGGCCTGCTGCGGGGGACTCGCCTCCGCCCGGTTTCCAAGGTCCATGGTCTGCTCCTTGTCGCGCGGCGCGCTCACCCGAACCGCCCCGAGATGTAGTCCTCGGTCAGGCGCTCGTTCGGCTGGGTGAAGATGCGGTTCGTCGGCCCGGCCTCCACCAGGTATCCGGCCCGGTCGTCGGCCATCGTGAAGAAGGCCGTCGTGTCGCTTACTCGGGCTGCCTGCTGCATGTTGTGGGTGACGATGACGATGGTGTAGTTCTGGCGCAGCTCGCGCATCAGCTCCTCGATGCGCAGAGTGGAAACGGGATCCAGCGCCGAGGCGGGTTCGTCCATGAGGATCACCTGCGGCTCGGTCGCCAGCACCCGGGCGATGCAGAGGCGCTGCTGCTGCCCGCCGGATAGGGCGAGACCCGACTTGCGTCGCAGGTCGTCCTTGACCTCGTCCCACAGGGCGGCCCGCCGCAGGCTGGTTTCCACGATCTCCTCGAGTCGGTGCCGCTCGTTCTGGCCGCGCCGGCGAGGTCCGTAGGCCACGTTCTCGTATATGGACATCGGGAACGGGTTGGGGCGCTGGAAGACCATTCCGACCCGGCGCCGCAACTCGACCACGTTGACGTCCGGGTCGTTCACGTTCTCGCCGTCCAGAAAGACATCACCCTTCGTCGAGGCGCCCGGGATCAGATCGTTCATCCGGTTGAAGCAGCGCAGGTAGGTGCTCTTGCCGCTGCCGGACGGGCCGATGACGGCCAGGATGGAACGGTCCGGCACCTGCAGGGTCACATCTCGCACGGCGACCCTGCCGGAGTAGGAGATCGTCACGTGCTCGGTGGAGACCTTGACGTCGGGCGTCGCCACGTCCGCCGCGGCCGTGCCCGCGGTCGACGGCCGGGTGGCAGCGGTCTGGTTCGCAAGAGGCTGATCGAGGGTCGCGATTGTCATCTCGTCTCCGGTTGTCACGAGGAAGTCAGTCGTCTGGTGAGCAGGCGGCCGACGCCGCGCGCTCCAAGGTTGAAGATGAGAACGAGCGCGATCAGTACGGCGGCCGAGCCGTCGACGACCTGCCTGACATGCGCTCCGAGCCCCTCAGAGTTGAGCTTCCAGACATAGACCGAGAGAGTGGTCGCCGGCCGGAGCGGGCTCCAAGGCGAGTTCGGATCGGTAAGGGCGAGGTTGCCGAAGTCGTAGTGGTACGGGGTCCCGATGCCCGAGGTGAACAGCAACACCGCCGCCTCGCCGAAGACGCGTCCGGCGGTCAGGATCACTCCCGTGACCAGGCCCGGGACGGCCAACGGGACGACTACATGCCTGATCGTCTGCCACTTCGACGCACCCAGGGCCAGGCTGGCGCTCCGCTCGTCGCTCGGCACGGCCCGGAATGCCTGCTCGGCCAGCCGGGTCATGAGCGGCAGGTTGAAGAACGTGAGCGCCAGCGCCCCGCCCAGGGCCGTGAAGCCCCACCGGAACGTATTGACGAACAGGATCATGCCGAACAGGCCGACCACGATCGAGGGCACTGAGCTGATCGCCTCCTGGGCGAAGCGGATGGCGCCCGTGGCGGCGTTCTGAGGCGCGTACTCGGCCATGTAGATCCCGCCCAGGACTCCGATCGGAACCGAGATGAGCATTGCCAGGACGAGCATGTAGACGGAGTCCCACAGCAACGGCAGGACACCCCCCAGCTCCTCGTCGCTTGGGTCGCCGAGAACGAAGCCCGGCGAGACAACTCCCCAGGCCGCCAGCAGGAAGTGAAGGATGATCGACCCCAGGAGCAGAAGCACGAATACCCCGGTGCCCCACAGGATGAGAGTCGCGGCCCGGTCGACGACGATGGCCCGCGTTCCGATCTTCTTGAGGCTTCGGGTGGGTGCGGGGGCGGTCATGCGACTGAGCCCCGCCTGTTGATGACCCTGACCAGCACAACCGAGGTCACGGACAGGGCCAGCAGGACCAGGCTCATGGTCCACAGCGCGTCCTGCCAGGGCTCGCCGAAGACCGTGTTGCCCATGTCCAGGGTTATCTGCGAAGTGAGCGTCGTCACCGGCTGGGTGATCGCCGCCGGGAGGACCGGAGCGTTGCCGATCACCATCTGGACGGCCAGCGCCTCGCCCGCGGCGCGCGTCATGCCCAGCACGACCGCGGTCAGGATTCCCGGCCGGGCCGCCGGGATCAGGATGTGGCGGATCGTTTGCCAGCGTGTCGTGCCAAGGGCCAGCGACCCGGTTCGGAGCTCAAGAGGCACCGCTCGCAGGGCGTCGTACGAGACACTGGTCACGGTGGGCAGGATCATCACCGACAGGACGAGCGACCCGGCCAGCCAGGAGAATCCGGTGAGGAAGCCGGGCATGCTGAACACCTGGCCCACCACCGGCAGCGAGACCGTGATCTGGCGGGGCAGACTGTCGGCCAGGAACGGCACCAGTACCGTGATGCCCAGCCAGCCCCAGACGACGCTGGGGATGCCGACGAATATCTCCAGGGCCGGCTGGACGATGGCCCGGGCCCAGCCGGGTGCAACCTCGGACAGGAACAGGGCCAGTCCGACCGACAGAGGCGTCGAGAGGAGGAGCGCCAGACCGGTGACGGCGACCGTCCCGCCGATGAACGGGAGCAAGCCGAACTGCGGCCCCCCTTCCGCCAATGGATCCCAGGTCGGCGAGAGGATGTCGGTCGGAGCGTAGCCGTCCCTGGTGAACAGGGCGATGCCCTGCCAGCCGATGAAGACAAGCAGCAGGGCCACCAGGACGATTGTCGAAGCGGCGGCGGCGAAGACGATCCGGCGCGGCAGATCTATCCGGTCGCTCAGCCGAGGGCCTGATCGGAGTCCGATCAGGCGTGGGTTGGCGGTCGCTCGGGTCATGGGCGATCCTTCGTCCGTCGTTGTCGCCGGAGGAGAGGGCCTCGGGCCGCCGCCGGGGGCGACCCTGGGGCGGCGGTCCCGGACGTCACGCGACGGGTGCGTAGGACAGGCTCGGGATCAGGGTGTGCTGCACGTAGTCGCCGAGCATGTAGTCGAGGAACGACCCGGCAAGCCCGGAGGGCTCACCGAGGGTGTACATGTGACCCTCGGCCGAGAGCTTGTAGGTCCCGGCGGTCATGTTGGCGATGGTCGCCTCCACGCCGTCGAGCGCAAGGCCGTTGAGGAGCGGCTTGTTGGCCGGGTCGTCGTAGTAGGCGAAGCCGATGACGCTGATTGCGCCGTCGGTCTTGCTGACGGCCTGCGTGACCGTTCCGTTCGAATCCTCGGTCAGCGTCTGGCCGCCGGTCGCCTCGCTCGCGTTGCCGAGCACCAGCTTCCTGAAGGTGGCCCGGGTGCCGGAGGACTGCGGCCGGAAGATCAGGACTATCGGCAAGTCGGGCCCGCCAACGTCCTTCCAGTTGGTGACCTTGCCCGTCCAGATGTCGATGTTCTGCTGCGTCGTGAGGTTGGTGAGAGCGACGTCCTTGTTGGTCACCACGATCCAGCCCTGCTTGGCCACGACGTGGTCTACCAGCTTGTTCGCGTCGGGGGTGGCCATCTTGCTCTCGGCCGTCACGTCCGAGTCGCCGATCTGGACGGCTCCCTGGGAGACCTGGCTCAGCCCGGTGCCCGAGCCTCCGCCGTTGACGACGATCGTGGCCCCGGAGCAGGCGGCCGTGTACTGCTTGGCTGCGGCTGCGACCAGCGGCTGCAGTGCCGTGGAGCCGGAGATGGTAATCCTGCCGGTCGTGCAATCGCCCGGAGCGCCGGGGCCGGGCGTTGTGCCCGAGGCGGCCGGAGAAGCCGTACCTCCGGATGACGAGCAGGCTGAGGCCGCGACCACGACTGCGACGACGAGTGCTGCGAGGCGGTGAGCTCCGCTCAACACAGTTCCTCCGCTACCCTGGATCGGCTGGCTCTTGCAGCCTTCTCCCAGGTTCCGGAGTAGATGCTCGGAGGACGCGCTTAACGCGGCATTGGCGTGTTGTTAACGCTTCTGGCGATGCGCCCGGAGGGATGTGCCGCGCCCGGCGGCCGTCAGGCGTGCTTGACGACGATCCGCCCGATGAGATCGCCGACGTCCTCGCACTTGTCGATCGTGTCTTCGAGCAGGGCGTAGACGTCCTTCCACTTGAGGACCTCGATGGTCTTCGCGCCGTCGTCGAAGAGCCCGGCAATGGCGTTGCGGCACAGCCTGTCGCCCTCGTGCTCGATTCGCCGGATCTCGGTGATGTAGCGCCCCATGTCCTTGAAGCCGCGAAGGTGGCTGAGTGCGTCGTGGATGGTCTCGCAGGCCTGGACGATCAGGACCGCCTGCTTCACGGACGTCTTCGTCGGCGAGCCGATCCGGTACAGCACGAAGGTGTCCGCCACCTGCTCGATGTTGTCGAGGATCTCGTCCAGCCCGCTGATCAGGGCGTGAATCTCCTCGCGGTCGAAGGGCGTGACGAACGTCCGCTCGAGGCGTTCCCCGATGTCGTGGCTGATCTCATCGCCCCGGTGCTCGACCTCACGGATCTTCTTGGCGGCCTTGTCGATGTTGTCGTACGACCGGAGCATGGCCTCCAGCTGTCGAGCGCCGTCGAGCACGTTGGCGGCATCCTGAACGAACAGGTCGAAGAAGCGCTCTTCGCGAGGGATCAGTCGAAAGGACGGCACCTGTACCTCCGGGGTCGGCCTGTCGAGGCGGCGCTCATTCGGGACAGGCCGGAGTCTGCGGCGCTAAGGGTACCCGCAGGCGCGACCGGCTGCTGAGCGCCCGAGGCCCGGCACCGCCGCCCGCCGGGCTGTCGAGCGGGTGGCGATGTGCCATATTCGACCCGTGGATGTCGCCGCCGTCTTCTTCATCGCCGGGTTGGTGGTCGTGCTGGGCTGGGTGCTGGCCGGTTCGATCTCGCGAGGCCGGCTGATCGACCGTATCGGCGACGCTACCGGGGCCGAGGACGCGCAGGATGTCGAGCGGCGCGTCCGGTCGGCGCTGGACGGGGCCGACGAGGCCCGCTGGCAGGCCGAGCAGACCGCCTTTGACTCACGCTACCTGACGGAGTTGCTGAGCGCCGGCATCGTCAGGCTCCGCGACGACCTGACCGTCGAATCGGCCAACGGCGCGGCTCATGCGATGCTCGATCGCAAGCCCGGGTCGATGATCGGACGGCCGGCGCTCGAGGCCTTCGTTGACTCGCGCATCGAGGGAATCGGCCGGACCGCGATGGAGGAGGGATCGGCCAGCGGCGAACTGACGGTCCACACGAACGAGGGCCCGACGGTGATGGTGCGAGCCCGCCGCTCGCCTGTGTCGGGAGTGTGGCTGGTCATGGAGGACGTGTCCGAACTGCGTCGGTTGCAGAGGATGAGGGCCGAGTTCATCGATAACCTGTCGCACGAGCTCCGAACGCCGCTGTCCACCATCAGCCTGCTGGCGGAGACGGCCGCTGGAGAAGCCGAGAAGGCTTCGCCGCGCCTGCGCGATCGCATCGCCAAGATCGAGATCGAGACCGGCCATCTGACCCAGATGGTCAACGAGCTGCTCGATCTCTCACGCATCGAGAGCGGATCGGTCCAGCTGCTGCTCGACGACGTAGACCTGGCGCGCGTGGCCCGGGCCACCGCCGAGCGGCTGCGTCTGTTCGCCGAGCGCCAGGGAGTCACTCTCGGCCTGGACGTGCCCGAGAGTGTGCCTCCGGTGCGAGGCGATGAGGATCGCATGGGTCAGGTTGTGATCAACCTGCTCCACAACGCGGTCAAGTTCAGTCCCAGCGGCGGAGAGATCACGGTCGGGGTGCGCTCGGACGGCGGCGAGGTCCTGGTGTGGGTGAAGGACCACGGCGTGGGGGTGCCGGCAGCCGATCGGGGGCGCATCTTCGAGCGGTTCTACAAGGTGGATCGGGCCCGAGTCAGGGGCAGGGGCGGCACGGGCCTGGGGCTATCGATTGCGCGCCACGTCGTGGAGTCTCACGGCGGCCGCATCTGGGTGGAGTCCGAGGAGGGCGAGGGATCGACCTTCACCTTCGCCATACCGATCTCGCCGCCTGCCGGCCGGCCGCGAAAGGTCAGCGAGCGGGCTTCCCGGGCGCGGCGGGGCGAGGCTTCGTAGCGCCTGTCGCCGGCCTCGGGGCGCGGGCGGGCCGGGGGGCGGCCTTGAGAGGAGGAGCAGCCGGCGGTGGCGCCGTAGGCCCGGAGGGACCGGTCTCCATCTCGGCGATGGCCCGGGCCTCGTCGATGAAGGCCTCGATGCGCTGCCTGCGCCAGCGCGCCTTCTCGAGCTTGCGGAGCCGCTTGGCCTCAGCCCTGGATGCCGCGGCCAACTCGCCTTGCAGGCGCTTCAGGTGCTTGCTCAGCTGCTTCATCGCCCGCCGCGTCTCCTTCGACGCCCCATCGGCCGGTCGATCGCCGTCCTTCGCCATCCCATGCCTCCTCGTCCGGTCGCGGCGCGATCAGCGGGCTCGCTGGCCGTGCGACGGCGACGGGCCGAGCATAGCGCTGGGCCGCCCACGGTCAAGGCCGGCGCTACGGCGTGGGTCCTGGCCGCGGCCTCTAGTCGACCCCCAGGAGATCCGGCGGCACGAGCCAACGCAGGACGCCGATGCCCTCGCCCAGCGGTCTGGCGGCGTCGATGCGGGCCAGAGCGCCCTTGCGCAGGGGGAGATCCAGCGCCCCGGTCAGGGCCCCGGCCAGTTGGCTGAAGTCTGGGTCGTGGCCCACCAGCAGCGGCCGCGCGGGATCGCCTGCCCCAGTCAATACCTGGTCGAGCACGTCCAGCGTCAGCGGCCCGGCCAGGGCTTCGCACAGGGTCACGTCGGCGTCGAGCGCCTCGGCGACCAGCTGCGCTGTCTCGAGGGCCCGCAGCCTGGGCGAGGCCAGAATGGTGTCCGGGTCGAAGCCCGCCCCGGCCAGGAACGCCCCCAGCCTCTCCGCCTGCCGGCGGCCCCTATCGGACAGCGGGCGCGCAGCATCCGGACCGCGCCACTTCATCGGATCCCCGGCATGGGCGTGGCGCAGCAGGTGAAGCTGGACCTGGACGTTCATGTCGCCTACTCGGCCGGCGCCGTGCCGCGGTAGGCGATGATCTCGACTCTCTCGAGAGTGATCAGTCCGTCGCCCACCATCGCGTCCAGCTCCGGCAGCACCGCCCGCAGGCGGTCCTCCTCATCTACCGCTTCGATCAGCACCGGCAGGTCTTCGGACAGGCGCAGGATCCGCGTCGTGTGCAGGTGCGACTTCGCCCCGAAGCCTTCGATGCCTCGCAGCACGGTCGCTCCGGCCACCTTCCGCTCGCGCAGGAACTCGACGATCGCCTGGTACAGCGGCCGACCGTGCCAGCTGTCGCTCTCGCCTATGTAGATGCGGACCAGGAGACCGGTGCCTTCCAGCTTCACGAGATAGCCCTCCCAATCGTGAGCCCGACGAACACGGCTGTGATCCCGAGTATCCCCGAGGCGCCGAGGTTCAGCAGCGCCATGACCCAGCTGCCGTCCTCCGCCAGTCGCCACGACTCGAGTGTGAGAGTCGAGAAGGTCGTGTAGGAGCCGAGGAGGCCGATCATGACCGGTCCTCGGATGCGCGGGTCGATGGCGGCCTTCTCGACCGACAGCGCGAACACGATGCCGAGCACCAGTGCGCCGGTGACGTTTACGACGAATGTGCCGGCAGGGAAAGCGCCCGCCCTGGTCGAGCCGCTGACCCAACCGTCGATCACGTAGCGGGCGATAGCCCCGGCGAAACCGCCCAGGCCGATCCAGATGAGGTTCATGGCGGCGAGTCTACAGCCGCCCCGCCTGGGCGACCTACGGCGCGGCTGCGGCTCGGCCGAGAGCTCGCCTGAACGGGGCGCCGGTGACGGCCCGCCAGACCGAGCCCAGGGCGCGCCTGCGCCGGGCGACCTCGCGCTCGCGCGAGTGCAGGTAGGCCCCGATCGTCTCCGTCTCCAGGCGCGACAGCTCGCCCGCTCGGGCGACCAGCAGGTCGCGTGTCAGCTTGGCCGCCACGTCGGCGTCGTGCAGGCAGCCGAGGAAGTCCTGCAGGGCCACGACGCGGTCCATCAGCCGGGCCGAGTCCGAGCCCAGCGCCTCTCCGAAGAACTCCAGGTCGTAGCGCAGCCACTTGGTCGCGATTCTCAGCCGGTGCAGCGTCTCCACATCGGCCCAGGGCAGGACCGGGTCGTAGGCGCGGACGGCCTCGTAGGCGGCCCAGATCTGCGACGGGGCGCAGTCGCGCACGCGGTGGGGCAGGGTAGGGCTGGCCACGGTCGCGGCTGCGTTCGCGCCGCCCTCGAGGAACTCCCTCATGTCGGTCAGCAGCCGAGCGTGGCCCTCCGAGTCGAGTTCGGCCACGAGTTGCTGATGGGCCGATTCGCGCTGGCGGCGCCACAGCGAGAGGAGCGGCTCCAATCCGGACCGGTCTGCCTCGTCCAGTCCGTCACGGTAGGCCTCCAGATCCACTATCAGGACGTCGAGATCGCGGACGACCCCCAGGCGGTCGGACAGCACTCGGAGGCGCTGCCGCAGCTTGCGAGTGGCCCCGCCTTCGAATGCCTCGTTGAAGACGCGCCAGGCGGCCCGCATTCGCCGAGCCGCGACGCGCATGTCGTGCAGGTCGTGCGGGTTCGCATCCCGGCGGATGCCCTTCTCCTTCGCTCGCAGCCGAGCGAAATGGTAGGCCAGCACCTTCCGGGCGGCCTCGGGCAGGCTGTCCTCTGCCAGCACGCCGATGCTGCACGGCCCGGTCGAGTCGCCGAGGGCGGCCGACACTTCGACCGCTTCAGCGGCCGCGGCGCCATCCGATTCCGCCACGCCGTCCGCGAGGGTGGCGCCGGCCGCGGCCCGGTCGCCCGCCGGCGAGGGCTTGCGAGCCGGGATCTCCTCCGGGGCGTCGAGCCAGCGCCGCCGCACGCTCGCCGGTTGAGCCGGCAGTGCCGCCCGAACGGCCCGCACGGCCCGTTCCAGCTTGGACTCCGCGCTTCGCTGAAGGCCCTCGGCGGCATCCAGCGAATCCGCCACGCCGTGGAGCGGCCTGTCCGGTCCCGCAGTCAGCTCGATCTCCAGCTCCGGCCAGCGGTCGATGGTCCGCCCACCCAGGAGCACTTCCACCTCGTCGAGCGAGAGCTCAGCGCGTGTCGGCGTCGCGTCGCCCTCCTGGGCCCACAGGCGGCGCTTGCGGCGCAACTGCCGAATCGTGACCAGCTCCGCCAGCGGAGCCTCGCCGCACACGGCCACGACCGCCGAGCGGACCGGCGAGTCGGGCCACTCCGCCGGGGGAACGTTGGGATCAGCCGGGCCCGACAGCTCTTCACGACGGTGGAGCCGGCCGCCGTTGGTCGCCCCTCCAGCGCCGCCCTTCAGCTCGATCCGGGTGCCGCGCTCGGAGCGGCGCAAGCGGGCGGCATATCCGGCCCGGGCCAGCGCCCAGTCGGGCGCGTCGACGTACCGGTCTTCCACGGTGACCGAGCGCACCCGGCCCTCGGCCGTGAACGGGCCCAACTGCGGCGCGACGAGGTATGCGTCGGCCGCGCCGTCCACGACGACCCGGTACTTGAGCTCGGTCTCGACCTTGCCTCGGCGCGCCATGTCGCTTCTGCCCGGCCTAGGCGCGCGGGTCGAGCGACCCGTGCGCTCTGTGGCGGCCGCCCGAATCGGACGCCTCGGACACGACCGAGGCCCGGGCCCGAGCCTGGAGCACCTGGAAGCCGTCGACCTTGCCCGGCGCCCCGTTCAGCTCCTCGGTCCGGCGGTACTCGCCGTCCGCGCAGAGCTGCCAGGAGCGGCGGGTGTCGGCCAGCAGCACGTCGATGATCGCGGCGATCCTGGCCTTCGCCTCCAGGTCCTCGATCGGCACCAGGGCCTCCACGCGCCGGTCCAGGTTGCGCTCCATCAGATCCGCCGAGCCGATGTACCACTCCGGCCGGCCGTCGTTGTCGAAGCCCAGAATGCGGGAGTGCTCCAGGTACTTGCCGACGATCGAGCGGACCTGGATGCCCGTGCTCACACCCTCGACCCCCGGCCAGAGCGAGCAGATGCCGCGGATGATCAGGTCCACCTGGACACCGGCCTGTGAGGCCTCGTAGAGAGCGCGGATGCACTCGCGGTCGACCAGCGAGTTGAGCTTCAGCACGATCCGAGCGTGCCGCCCCTGACGGGCATTGACCGTCTCGCGTTCGATCATCGACAGCACCCACGGGCGCAAGTTCCGGGGTGCGACGATCAGGCGCCGGTAGCGGCGCTGTCGCGAGAGGCCGGTCAGGACGTTGAACAACTCCTGGACGTCTTCGCCAAGCTCCGGGCTGCAGGACAGGAGGCCCAGGTCCGTGTACAGGCGGGCCGTGCCGGGGTTGTAGTTGCCGGTGCCGATGTGGACGTAGCGACGCAAGATCTTACCCTCGCGGCGCACGACGAGGGCGGTCTTGGAGTGCGTCTTGAGGCCGACCATCCCGTAGACGACGTGAGCGCCGGCTTGCTCCAGCTGACGACCCCAGGTGATGTTGGCCTGCTCGTCGAAGCGGGCCTTGATCTCCACCAGCA
>CAZFLI010000016.1:0-5540 GCA_964519845.1 uncultured Anaerolineaceae bacterium
CGCCGACGGCGATGTACTCCTCGATGTCGTCGGGGTTGATGAGGCCGCAGTTGCGCAGGACGATCTTGACCTGCCCCTTGAAGAACGGGACCTCGTCCCAGCTCGGGACGTCCGGGTAGCCGGCGCCGTACTTGACATGGCCGGTGAGGTGGTCCCACTCCTCGATCTTGCAGAGTACGGTCTCGGCTGGGGGCAGGTTGCCCTGACCCAGGCCGTTGAGGATGGCGTCCACGTGATGCGGCTGGACGCGGTGCAGCATCAGCAGCGGCTGGCCGGGCACCCAGACGTTGACGATCGGCTCTTCCGCGCAGAAGCCGAAGCAGCCGACGGACGCCAGTTGCACGTCCATGCCACGGGCCGCGATTCCCGAGGCGAAGGCGGTGTACACGGCCTCGGCGCCGTTGCCCGAGCCGCAGGTGCCGGTGCCGACGGCGATGCGCGGCTTGCCGGGGAGCAGCTTGGCCAGGCCGGCCTCGCGCACGGCGGAGAACGAGGCCAGGTCGTGGACGATCACCGGCCGCTCTCCTTGCGCAGGGCCTCGACCTCGCGAATCAACGCCTGCTCCTTGACGTGGCCGCGGATGGAGTGATCCACTTCCACCACCGGGGCGAGCGCACACTGGCCGAAGCAGGCAACGGTGCGGATTGTGAAGCGGCGGTCCGGCGTGGTCAGGGTCAGCTTGTCGGCTTCGTCGCTCACTTCCTGCAGGCCGAGTTGGAGCTTGACCCGCTCCAGCAACGCCCTCGAGCCGCGGGTGTGACAGGCGGTGCCGCGGCAGATGGCCACCGTGTGGGTGCCCTGCGGGTCGAGGTTGAACAGGGCGTAGAAGGTGGCCACGGCGTAGACCTGGGACTGCGGGACGCCGGTGCGCAGGGCCACGTATTCCAGCGTGGCCATCGGCAGGTACTTGTGCCGGTTGCTCTCCTGGAGCTGTTCCAGGATGCCGAGCAGCGCGCCGGGCCGCCCGGCCCGATCGCCGATGATCCGGTCGATCAGATCCTGGTCTTCTGGGTGCGGCAAAGCCGGTGCCAGTCCGTCAGCCATCGAGTACTCCAGGGGGTGGTCGTGCTCCGCGGATTGGCGCAGGCACTCGGCCCGCAGAGCGGCATCTCCTGGAGCCTAGGCCTCAGCCGGGTCGCGCAGTAGGGCCAACCGGACCGCGGCTGGGCCGGGCCGTCACCGGGGCGGGGAGCCGGGCGGCATGGGCCGCGGACCCACCCACCATGAGCACCCCGCTGGTGGTTTCCTCGCCACCGGCCCGAGGACGCCGGTCGCAGGGGTTGGGGCAGGATATCACCGCCGGCGGGTCGGGCCAGCTACACCGGCCAGCCACCGGCTGACCGGCTGGTGGACGCCCACCCGGCCGGGTAGACTCGGGCCATGTCGATACTCGTTGCCTACGCCAGCAAACACGGTTCAACGCAGGAAATCGCGGAGCGGATCGCGGAGCGGCTGCGCGCCGCCGACCTGGAGGCGGAGGCGCTTCCGGTGGGCGACGTGCGCGACGTCCAGAGATACGACGCGGTCGTCCTGGGCAGCGCTGTCTACATGTTCCACTGGATGGGCGAGGCGAAGTCGTTCGCCGGCCGGCACCGGGCCGACCTCGCGGCCCGACCGCTGTGGCTGTTCAGCAGCGGGCCTTTCGGACCCGAGCCGCTCGACAAGGAGGGCAGGAACAAGCTGGAGATCTCCGGCCCGCGCGAGCTGGACGATCTGCGCTCGAGTCTGGGCCCGCGGGAGCACCGCGTCTTCTGGGGCGCCTGGGACCGCAAGAACAAGCCGATCGGCTTCTGGGAGCGGCTGGTCCACCTCATGCCGGCCGGCCGAGCCAGCCTGCCCGACGCCGACTTCCGCGACTGGCCCAACATCGAAGCCTGGGCCGACGGCATCGCGGCCGAGCTGAGGGGCAAGTCGCGGTAAGATCGCGCCATGCCTGCTTCCAAGCGAAAGCCCGTGCTGCTCGGCCGGAACCTGGCCGAACTCCAGCCTGTCGCGATCGAGTCACCCTACCAGGCCGGGGCGTGCAACATCGGGCCGGCCGAGGTCGCCCGGCGCCGGCTGTTCGGCCATGTGGCGCTGGTCGTGGGGCTGGTCTTGCTGGTCCTCCTGATAGTCCTCCACGCACCTCCCCTGGCCCGCCTGATCGTGGCCCTGCCCGTCGCGGGGGCCGCCACCGGGTACATCCAGGCCCGGTTGCGCTTCTGCGCCGCCTACGGCTCGCGCGGCGTCTACAACTTCGGCGAGCTGGGCAAGGTGACCCCGGTCATGGATGCCGCCGCTCGAGCCAGGGACCGGGCGAGGTCGGTGCGCATCAGCCTGGCTGCGGCTCTGATCGGCCTTGCCTCCGGCATCGTCGCGGTGCTGCTGCCCGTCTAGCTTCGCCCGGCTGCCCTACGCCGCGGGCTCTGCTCGAGGCGCCTCGGTTGCCGCTCGGTCGGCAAACACCCTGCGGTAGAGGTCCTCGCCGTAACTCGTCGGCAGCGGTTCGCCTTCGATCAACCGGTAGGTGCGCTTCCCGTCCGGGAGGCGCTCGGCACGCAGGAACAGGGCGTCGTCACGGCCGGCCCGCAGGACGCCATGGGCCAGGTCGTACAGGTGCGTCACGTAACACACCCTGACGCCCGACTCCAGGAAGGCGCGCACCAGCTGGCGGGCGATCTCAGAGCCCTCCCGTTCGTTCGTGGAGGCAAACGAGTCGTTGAACAGCATCAGGTCGTTGGGCCCGATCGCGTCCACGATCGCACTCATCCGGGCCAGCTCCTCGTCCAGCTTGCCGCTCGTCATCGAGGCGTCTTCTTCGCGATGGAAGTGGGTGAAGACCGTGCCGCAGACGCTGGCCGTGAAGCTGTCGGCCGGGACGAACATGCCGGCCTGCATCATCAGCTGGGCCAGACCCAGGCTGCGCAGGAACGCCGTCTTCCCGCCGTGGTGAGCCCCGGTGATGACGACCAGGCTCTTGCCGTCGCCGGTGACATCGTTGCCGGTCACCCGCGAGCCCAGGGTCAGGGCAAGGGGGATGTCGTACAGGCCCCGGCAGGAGAGGCGGCGGCCGTCCGGCGGCTCAGCTCTGGGCAGGCAGATCGGCTCGCCCAGCTGCGCCAGTCGCTCGCGCAGGTTCAGGCAGGCGCGATAGAAAGCCAGCTCGAAGCGCAGGGCCACAAAGAAGCTCAGGACGTGGTCGGTGGACTTGCCCAGAGCCGTGGCGGCAATCGCCAGCCCGCGGTCGCGCAGTCCCGACAGCGTCTCGGCCGCCCGACTGTCGCGCTCGTCGACGTCGAGGGTGAGCCCGGTCCGCTCGCCGAGCGTCTCGCGCCAGCCCTGCTTGTCCCTGCGGCGGAGGACGTAGTCCTTGCCGAAATTGCCGTCTCCGAGAGAGGCGGACGAGAGCACGCCGTCGCGGAACGCCAGGCTGGCCAGCTGAGCCTCGACGCTGCGCAGGTACTCATCGTCCAGCTCGCGAATCAGCATCGCGAACAGGGTCTTCATCCCCTCCGACTTGACGGCCGGGCTCTTCTCCTCGGCTATCCGTCGCAGCTTCTCCAGGGAGTCGAAGAAGGTCGTGAGCAACTCGATCGAGCGCTGCAGCAGGCCTCCAGGATGCCGGGCGTGGGCATCCATCCAGATCCGCTTCTCGGCCTCGATGGCGCCGACCGCGATGTCGTACATGTCCCGGATTGCCGACTCGTTGTCCAGGCAGTCCTGCAGGATCGCCTGGCGGTAGCGGATCCGGTCCGGTTCGGTCAGGCCGTGCAGGATGACGGAGCGGGCCACGTCCCCCAGGAACTCGTCGTCTTTGGCCAGGGCCGCGAGCAGCGGATCGAGACTCAGATCCGCGACCAGGTCGGCCTCGTTCGCGGCCGGAGGCGTCTCGAGATCGAAGTCGGCGTCGCGATAGAGGAGATGGACCTTCATGCCGCGGTCCCGGGAAGACGCCGCTTCAGTCCGGCATAGGTCATGTCGTACTTCTCGGCGATCGCAAGTGCGTAGGCCAGCCCCTCGGCCGGTCCTCGCTCGAAGCGGAAGGTGCGCCGCCCCGGATCCGCGGGATCGACGGCGCTGACCAGGCTCACGGTCGAAGGGCCGGCCGAAGCCAGCTCGTGCAGGAAGGTCACGTAGACCGCCAGCATGTCCCGCTCGATCAACTCGTCGAGCACCTGCCGGCCCAGGAAGAGGCCGTCCTCCACGGTCGTGGCACTGAAGCTCTCGTTGAGGATGACCAGGCTGCGTCCGGTCGCCTGATCGAAGATGTGGCGGATCCGTCGCAGATCGTCCTCCAGCTTGCCGGTCAGGTGGCCGGCGTCCTCGCGGCGCTCGAAGTGGGCGAATAGCCGGTCGAACAGGTAGAGCTTCGCTTCGCTTCCCGGAACCGGCAGACCAAGCCGGGCCAGGTAGTGAAGCTGGCCGACCATGCGGGCCAGCGTAGTCTTGCCGCCCTGGTTCGGGCCGGTCACGACGAGGACGCGCTCGCGGCCCTCGAGCCGGAGATCGTTCAAGACGATCGAGGCCGGCTCATGGCGCAGCTTCCGGGCCAGCGCCAGGTCGAAGGCCCCATGAACGAGCATCTCCTTGCTGGCGTCCTGTACGGTCGGGTAGCAGAAGGGCAGGCCGACGGAGCGGAGCGGATCTAGCAATTCCAGGTAGGCCAGGTAGAACTGGATCTCGCGATCAAAGGCGCCCACGACCGGGTCGAGGTAGTCGGCGTGGCGCTCGGCGAACCCATCGAGCGCACCGAACGCGTCCGGGTGGAGCTGGGCCACCATGTCCAGCACCGCCCTCTCGACCTGGTCCATGTCCGGCTCCTGGCGGAAGGCGAACTCCCGCTCGCCCACCTCGCGCTGGGCGAACTTGGCGAAGGTCCGCTCGACCTCAGCGCCGTAGTCGACCTCGCCGGCGAACCTGGTGACCCTGATCCTGTTGCCCTTGATGTGCAGGTTGTAGCGGACGTCGTCCAGCCCCGAGGTGACGGCTGCCGCGTCGGTCAGCAGGTCCGCGAAGCGGGCCGACTTGCGGTAGCCGGCTATGTAGTCGCGCAGGCCGATGAAGCCGGCCGAGCGGAGCGTGGCCGCGCCCAGGCCGTGGGCCAGCGCCGAGACGGCGTCGGCATAGGCCACCGCCGCCTCCATGAGCCAGCGCTTCTTCTGGTAGTGGTGGTGGAGCGCCTCGCCACGCGCCAGCCGGGTGCGCATGGTGCGCATCCCCGCCCCGAAGGCACGGATCACTCGGACCAGGCCGTCGGCCTCCAGATCCCGCATGACGTCCTGCCGATAGCGGATCGATTCGACGCTGTCGAGCGGCGCGCGGAAGAGAGCCTCCAGGTCGTACTCGCTGCGGCCGGCCCGGGTGGCGTCGAAGACCTGGTTGAGGTTCAGGTCGCGCAGCAGCTCCCCGGTGGCCTCGGGGTCCTGACGGCTCGCCTCATCCGGCTTGTCGTAGAGGATGCTGGTGAATGGCAAGGCAAATTCCTCGGGCAGACGGCGCGCCCGTGATGCTGCTGCAAGATTCCCCGATAGCGGCGCTCCTGGGCCATCCCCCGAAAGTTC
>CAZFLI010000016.1:5640-14930 GCA_964519845.1 uncultured Anaerolineaceae bacterium
CTACGCCACCGGGGCGACGATGACCCATTTGTTGTACCACTCGTCGTTGGCGATCATGCCGTCGATGGGGTCCCGATTGGGCGAGTTGGTCATCTTGTAGGGCGTGAAGCGGATCGTCCTGGGGCCGGACTTCCAGGTGGCCAGCGGGACGTAGTAGTTGCGGTAGCCGTCCGCCTTGAGCGGATCGGTAAGGTACACGCCCAGGATGGTGAACTTGGTCAGCCCGGCCCGCGGATCGTCGCCCAGGACCTTGTATCCGGTGATGATCTGGGCGTGGTCGCCGGCCCAACCCAACACGCCGACCGGCTTGCGATAGGTGGCCAGGCTGAGCACCGTCGCCCGGGCCGCGTCCTCGAACGAGGTGAAGGTCATGTCGCGGTAGACGCCGGCCTCGATGCCGCCCCAGCCGTAGTAGTTGAGCGAGTTGCGCCAGCCGTGCGCATCCGACCCCGGATCGCGCAGGTCCATCGTGCCGGTCTTGCGCTGGTAGGCCAGCAGCTCCTCCATCCTGGCGTAGCTGACGTCGGGCTTCCAGCCGTTGAGCTGCGGCCGCGGGTTCGGCTGACCCTCGGCGGCCGTGTAGTCGCGCCAGTAGGTGGCCATGTTGAGCATCATCAGCGCCGAGGCGGCGACACAGGCGCTGCTGTCCGGGTCCTGCCAGCGGACGGCACGGGCGTCGTAGACGTTGTAGATCCAGGTCCGCGCCGTCGGAACGGGGGTGGGCTTGGGGGTGGCAGTCGGCGCTGGAGTGGGCGTCGGCGAGGGCGTGGGCGTGGGGGTCGGCGTGGGAGTCGCGGTCGGCGTGGGCGTCGGCGTCTGGGTCGCGGTCGGAGAATCCACGAGCGCCGAGTCGGCCGGCGAAGCCAGTTCTGCCAGGGCCGCGCCGGTGCATGCCGCGACGGCGACCATGATCGCCAGGGCGGCGGCGGTGAGCTTCGGGCCGACCTTGTGGTGGCGTGCCATACCCCGATTATGCGCCCGGGAGCCCCGAAAGGTCTTCAGCGCGATTTCGAGGCTTCAGAGCGGGACGCCCGCTTCTCCCATCGGGCTCGAGCCTTGAGCCGCTCAAGATCGCGGTTCCTGGGCGGCCCGGCCACCACGAGCCCATCCAGCAAGACGCGAGTGGCGGCGGCGACCTCATCCACGGCGGCCTCGAACGCATCGCGATTGGCGGCCGAGGGTTCGCGCATGCCGCCGACCTTCCGGACGTATTGGATCGCCGCCTCGCGAATCTCGCCCTCCGACGCGGGCGGCTCGTAGTTGTGGAGCGGATGGATCGAGCGGCACACGGCTAGCTGCCCGGCGGCGGGCCCAGCCTCGTCAAGTTCCACTCGATCTGGTGGTAGTTGCGGTCCGTCTTGAACGTGTAGCAGCTGCCGGCGATGGTCGTGGCCTTGGCCTCGATGATCCAGTCGTCGGCGAAGCAGGTGTTGCCGCCCCCGTCGGAGTTCGAGCTGCTGGAGCCCTCGTCGATGCTGAAGAAGGCCGGCGGGTAGCGGTTCGGCCCATCGCCGATGAAGCCGAAACAGGTGATCGAATCCTGCACGGCCTGGCTCAGGTAGAACGCGCCCTGACCCCAATAGCGGTAGTGATCGGAATCGACGACGGTCAGGTGCAGGTACTGCTGGTCGCCCAGCCCGAACTGGTCGACCGCAGCCAGCGATCCGGAGGTTGTCTGCTGGCACTTCTTCTGGCCGATATAGCCGCTGGCGTCCCAGGTCCAGGCGATCGAGCCGTCGGGGATGTAGCGGATGCACGCCCCGGGCTTGCAGCCGTTGGTGTTGATCGAATCGTCCACGACCCAGGTGCCGCTGAAGGTGCCGGTCGAAGTGCCGCTCACGCCGCCGGAGCTCCACCAGTACGTGCCCTTCATCGTCCCGGCCCAGCCGATGCAGCCCTTGGCGTCGCCGGCGATCTTGGGCGACTGGGGCGCGGTCAGGTTGCCGGTCAGGCTCGAGTTGGCCACGACGAGAACCAGCCGGGTCACGTCCTCCTCGGGCGCGTCGCGGCAGAACTTCTTCTTGTTCAGGCCGGTCCAATCCACCGGCGGCTGCCACTCGTCGCCGATCTGAGCAATAGCCCAGACATGCGCATCTGGGAGCCCCACCAGGCTGTTCTCGAACGTGACCGCCCGAGCCGACTGTTCGAACGAGTAGTCGAAGTAGGAGCTGCCCAGGAGCGGCAGGCTCACGTCCAGGCTGTCCTCCTTGCCTCCGGCGATCGCCGTCACCGTGTTGCGTATCGGCGGCTGGTACCCGCCGGGGAAGGTGTCGTCCACGCTCTCATACAGCGGCGTCACCGGATCCTGATTCCAGTCGCGAACGGCGAAGCCGGCGAAGTTCGCGGCAAACGGAAACGCCTGGTCCACGGCCTTCTCGCCGTTCACGCCATCCTGGCCCGCGGCCTTCCAGATGTCGGTGACGATGCCGTCACCCTTCTGCATCGAGGCGTACTGGAAGAACAGCCAGGACGAATAGGCATGGTAGTTGGACTCGCTGTTCAGAGACTGGTCGAGCGTCTTGAAGTGCTTGGGCAGCCAGGCGTAGGCATCATCCGGGCTGGCGCCGATCTTCTTCATGACCTTGTAGGCGGTCCAGGTGGCCGTGCTCTCCATGAGCCAGGAGGTGTCGTCCCAGTCGTAGGCGAACTGGGCCGCATGAGCCAGCTCGTGGGCGATGGTGTCGAGCAGGCTGTCGCCGCTGCCCTTCTCGTCGATCACGAGGTAGCCCGAGGAGGTGATCCCGGTGTAGGCCGGGGCGCGGTCGGCGTAGCCGGCGTTGCCCTTGCCGTAGACGCAGCCCTCGATGGTGGGGTCCTTGGCGCAGTCGGCCCGGCGCGGGTCGATGTCGGTGGCGTCGACGAAGTAGAAGTCGATCGCGCCGTCGGGGTTCACGGCGGCCGATGGATCCTTGGCCTGATCCGCCTTGGGGTAGGTGAAGATGCCGGGGAAGGCCGCCCATATCTTGGAGACGTCGGCCGCATGGGTCGTCAGCTGCGCAACGGCATCGGCCGAGTCCTTGACCCAGACGCGCGCCTTGCCTCCGGCTGCGGACTGGCTCTTCCAGACCGGGGCCGTCGGGGCGGCGAGGGCGCCCACGGCGAGAGCCGCGCCGGCGGCCCGGGCCACGGCCGGCTGGGCGCTGAAGATGCTGATCGGGTCGGACGGGCGGGCGCGGTACGGGGCGAGCTTCTCCAGAGTCGCGGGGCTGAGCTTCGATTCGTTCCTGCGGATCTCCTGCAGGAGGGCGCCGGCGGCGTGCATGTCCGGCACCGCGCTGCGGAACTGCTGGGGCAGGTCCGGCGAGTCGTAGAGGGCCAGGGCGCGATCGACCAACGACTCTTCGTAGGTGATCGAGCCGTCGGCCAGGGCGGCGCCGATCAGGTCCTCGCTGGTGGGAACGACGGGCTCGGGTGACGCCGTCGGGGCCGGCGTTTGGGAGGCAACGGCCGACGACGGCGACGACGACCCGCAGGCCGCCATGACCAGCATCGCAACCGAGATCAGGGCCGCGATCCGGCCCGGCTTCGCTCGCACCGCGGCGGTCCTTTCGTCTACCCGGAACGGCAGCGAGTCTAGCGGTCAATGGCAAGCGCAGTAGTTATGTATCAGGCCGCGCAACGCAGTGGCGCGCCACTCCTCCCAGCCTCGTTCACATTCGCTTCACAGGCCCGGCCCAACCTCACGAGTGGATCCGGCGCGGCGCTTCGGCCGGATGCCACAGTCGCAGGGGCGCAAGGAGATGAAGATGAGATACGGTCCTGGTTGGTTCCTGAGGATGCTGGTGGTCGTGGTCGCGGTCGGCGCGCTGATGAGCCTGGCCTTTGGCGCCGGCGTTGCCGCGGACGGCGGAGCGCTCGGCACCGGGTGGGCGCATCCTCACGGCGGCGCCTACTTCCCCGGCGCGCGATTGCTGGGTTGCCTGTTCGGTCTCTTTCTGGTGGTCGCGCTCCTGGGACTGATCGCCTCCGCCTTCCGCCCTCGCTGGCAGGGCGGCCCCGCCTACTATGCTGGGCCCGGCCGGCACGGGCGGCACGGGCGCGTCTGGCACGGTGGCTGGTACGAGGACGACCGGCGCGAGGAAGCCGACTCCATGTTCGACGAATGGCACCGCCGAGCCCACGGCGAGAGCGGCTCGAGCACGGACGCCGCGTCCCCGGCGGCCGGCTCGCTCAAAGCCCCCGAAGGCAAAGCGAAGTGACGCAGCGAGCCTTCGCCCTCTTCTTCGCCCTGCACGGAGCCGTCCACGCGATCGGCTTCACGGTCGCCTGGCAGATGGGCGGGCCGCGCGGCGTCGAGTACTCGACCGCCCTCCTGAACGGCAACGTCGAGATCGGCGACATGGGGACGAGAGTGTTCGGCCTCATCTGGCTGGCCACCGCCGCGGCTCTTCTGGTGACGGCGGCGCTGCTGTGGCGCCGCAGTCCGCTGGGCCGATCGCTCGCCCTGACCCTGCTGCTGGTGTCCCTGGGACTCTGCGTCCTGGGCCTGCCCGAGTCGGTCATGGGCCTGGTCATCGACGTCGCGCTGCTGGGGTTGCTGGCCGTCGCTCCCGGCCGCCTGACGGCCGACCGCCTGACGGCCGGCGGCGTGGGGGCCACGACAGCCTGAAGAGCGTCGGCGGGTTGCGGGGCGGCGTCCATCGCGCCCCGCGCTGCCCTAGCATGACTACGACGTGAAGACGATCCTCATCGCCGACGACGAAACCCGAATCGTGGACCTCGCCCGCGACTACCTGGAGCACGCGGGCTTCGCGGTGCTGACCGCCGCCGACGGCCCCTCGGCCCTGCAGGCGGCCCGCACCCGCAAGCCGGACCTGCTGGTCCTGGACCTGGGCCTGCCGGGCATGGACGGCCTGGACGTGGCCCGCGCCATCCGCCGCGAGTCGGATCTGCCGATCGTGATGCTGACCGCGCGCGACGATGAACTGGACCGCGTCCTGGGTCTGGAGATAGGCGCCGACGACTACGTCACCAAGCCCTTCAGCCCGCGCGAGCTGGTCGCCCGAGTCCGGGCCATCCTTCGCCGGGTCGACCGCCCGGCCGAGCCGGGCGACAGGATCGAGGCCGCCGGCGTGTCGATCGAGGTGGCTCGAATGCGCGTCGAGGTCGAGGGCCGGGTGGTCGAGTTGACGGCCACCGAGTTTCAGCTGCTGACCGCGCTGGCTCGTCAGCCCGGCCGGGTCTTCACCCGATCGCAGCTACTGGACGCGGTCCACGGCGTGGCCTTCGAGTCCTACGAGCGGGCGATCGACGCCCATGTCAAGAACCTGCGCCGCAAGCTGGAGCCGGACCCCAGCCGGCCGCGCTACATCCTGACGGTCTACGGCGTGGGCTACCGCTTCGCCGAGGAGCCGGCGTGAGCCGCCGCGACCGGTACGGACGCGAAGGCCGCTGGGAGCGCCGGCACCGCTACGGGCCGGGTCCGATGCGCCGCCGGCCTCACGGCCGCCCGGGGTGGTGGCCGGCCAACGAGCCGTGGCCGCCGATCGGCCCGCCGTCGGACCAGCTACGCCGCCGCGTCTTCTTCAGGGTCGCTTTGGCCGCCCTGATCATCACGTTCTTCGTGGTCGTGATGCCGCTGGCAGTGCTGTGGCTGGCCCTCGACGTAGCGGATGTCCAATCGCCCGGCAAGGTCTATTTCGGCGGCGTCGTCCTGTTCATCGTCGCGGTGGCGGTCGTGTTCGGAGCCGGCGGCGCGCGGCGGATAGCGGTCCCGCTGGGCAACCTGATCGAGGCGGCCGGGCGCGTCCAGGAGGGCGACTACTCGGTTCGGGTGAGCGAGCGTCACAAGGGGCCCTATGAGCTGCGGGCCCTGACGCGGGCCTTCAACGAGATGACGGCACGCCTCGAGGCGGACGAGCAGCAGCGCCGGACCCTGCTGGCCGACGTGAGCCACGAGCTGCGCACGCCGCTGGCAGTGCTGCAGGGCCAGCTCGAAGCCATGGTCGACGGCGTCCACCCGGCCGACGAGACCCACCTTGCGGCGGCCCTGGACGAGATCCGGGTCATGGAGCAGCTGGTGGAAGACCTGCGCACCCTGACCCTCGCCGAAGCGGGCACGCTCGCCCTGCACCGCGAGCCGACAGATCTGGCAATGCTCGCTCAGGACGCGTGCTCGGGGTTCGAAGGGCTGGCTCGCTCGGCGGGCGTGACGTTGAAGGTGGAGATGGCGGACGACCTGCCGCTGCTCGAAGTCGACCCTATCCGGATGCGCCAGGTGCTCGGCAACCTGGTTTCGAACGCCCTGCGCTATGCGCCGAAGAAGTCGTCGGTGCGAGTCACGGGAAGTCGAGTGAGTGGCCCGGCCGGCCGGGTCGCAGTCTCCGTCGTCGACTCCGGCCCGGGCATTCCGCCGGACCTGCTGCCCCACCTCTTCGAGCGCTTCGTCAAGTCGGCCGACTCGCGGGGCTCGGGCCTGGGGCTGGCCATCGCCCGCCGGTTGGTGGAGGCCCATGGCGGCTCGATTCGGGCCGAACAGCCGTCGGACGGCGGCACGGCCATCACCTTCGAACTGCCCACCTGAACCCCGGACCCGGCTAGAAGCAGGTCTCTCCTCGCGCCGGCCCTACCGCTGCCCGCCTTGCGGCGGCCAGTTCGGCGGAGCCCCGGCCGCGGGGCCACCCGGCTGAGCATAGGGATTCGGAGGGGGCCACGATCCGGGCGGGACGGGATAGGGATAGGGATAGGGATAGGCCGGCGGGACGGGATAGGCCGGGACCGGGTAGAGGCTCGGATCGTGACGGGCCCGCTGGCTCTCGTACAGAACGGCGATGAAGAAGGTCGAGAAGGCCGTCCCAAAACCGCCAACTCCCCCGGAGACTCCCTGGGCCACCGCCGCACTGAACGCGTCCGAGCCGGACATGAAGCCGGCCCCCGAGCTGGCCGCCATGGAGATTCCGCCGCTGATGAGGCCGGCCATCAGCCCCCAACCGAAGATCCGCAGCACGGCCCGCTCCGACAACCGCCAGCTCTCCTGCAGGCCGCCCAAGGGGCCGAACCCATCGAAGATCGCATACGTGGCGAACGAGATCCGGTACGACATGTAGATGGCTACCGGAATGAGACCCAGGAGCGCCAGGATACCCACCGGGGGGACCACGACGGTCACGACGACCATGACCAGGATGGCGCCCGTAACCACGGCGAGAACGAGCAGGCCGGAGGCCAGCACAACCAGGCCGCGGCGCACCACTACCGACGCGGTGAGCTTCCAGCCGCGAAGCCCGGCGATCGCTATGCCGGTGAGGGCCCATCCCGCAACCACCGTGGCACCGAAGTACAGGATGGCGACGGGGACCATCCGCAGCAGCTTGTCGGCGGCATCCGGAGCCAGCTCGATCTCGTTCGTGAATCGGTCGACGTAGTACAACCCGTCTCCGACGATGGAGATCAGTATCAGTGACAGGATGAGATTGGCGGCGGCCAGGCCCAGCACGATCGGCAGCCACGACCTCCAGCTCTCCCCCAGGTACTCGAACGCATGCTGGATGCCATCCGTAACCGAGATGGCCGCCGGATGGACCTTGAAAGCGAACATCGATCCTCCTCGATCGCCGCTTCTTCCCCGCTGGCGGTCAGTCTAGCGACGCCCGGCGACGGCGTTCCACCGATGGACCGCACCGAGCAGGAGGAGGTTCGACTCAGCCGAGCAGCTGGGTCTCCAGAGCCTCCGCCAGCCAGGCTTCGTACTCGTCGGGCGTCCAACCCCGGACCGAGGCCAGCTCCGCATAGACCTCCGGCAGCGTCAGGGCGTCGATGATGGCAGCAGCTCGGGCCGCGGCCATCCCCGCAGCCAGTTCGCCGGCCAGGGCGCCCGCCAGGGCGTCGATGCCGGCCCTGCGCCGCGCCAGCATCTCCTCCACCTCGGAGCGCACGCCGGGGTCGGTCGATCCGGCCTCCAGGTGGATCCTGACGATGTCCGCGCCGAACTCCCAGCGCCGCCTGATCGACCGGGCGAACAACTCCAGCTTCCGACCGGCAGACTCGGACGCCAGCGCTTCGCGGTAGAGAGCCTCGGCCTCCGGCTGCACGAGGACCGCCTCTCTCAGCGCTCGGAGAAGGCCGACCTTGGAGGAGTAGACGGCGTAGACGGTCTGGACGGCCACGCCCGCCTCGGTGGCGATCGACTGCAAGGTGGTGGCCCCGTATCCACGCGAACGGAACAGGGCGCGGGCGGCTTCGACTATCCGCCGGCGCGTGAGCTCGGCCTGCTCGTCTCGCAGCGTGGGCCGGTGGTTGACCTCCGTCATGGCGGTAGAGTACCACTCTAGTCAATAGAGTGTCACTCTACCGCGTGAAGACGCCACCAAGGAGATAGCAGTGTCAGAGCAAGAGAACCTATCGCGCTTCCGCCGGCTCATCGAGCAGGGCTTCTCGGCCGGCGACTTGAGCGTCATCGACGACCTGATCGGGCCCGACTGCATCGAGCACCAGCGCGGCAACCTGTCCGGGGTCGAAGGAGCCAGGAAGACCGTCGCGACCCTTCACGAGTGGATGACCGACTTCGAGCTCAGGATCGTCGACGTCGCCGTCGCGGGCGACAAGGTCTGGTCGTTGAACCGGGCCCGAGGCGTCAACACCGGTTCGGTCATGGGCAACCCTCCGACCGGCCGGACCGTCGAGGTCGACGTCGTCGATATCGTTCGCTTCGAGGACGGCAAGGTCGTCGAGCACTGGGGCATCGCCGATCAGCTCGGCATGATGATCCAGCTCGGCCTGGTCCCCGGTCGGTCCCCCGCCCGCGTGGCCTGATCCTCGACTCGCCCCTCGCCGAGCCCGCAGAGCTCCGGCGAGGGGCCTTGTCATGCCCGGGCTACGGCAGCCAGGCCTCCGAACTCACCTGGGTCTTCTGGCCGGAGAGCCAGCACTCGGGAATGGGTGCGTTGCCCAGGGGCGCCGCGATCATGGCTCCCAGCCCGAACGGCTGGACCATAGCCACGAAGACCTTCTGGGGCGGATCGGCCTTGCACCAGTTGAACCACTTGACGATGGTGTAGATCTCGCCGCCCGGCGCCAGCGCGTAGACCGGGTCGCCGGCCTGGACCCTGGCTGCGGCCGCTCCGGCATCGCCGATGATCAGGCCGTGACCGTCGGCAATGCGGGCCTCGGAAGTGCCACGCATGTTGCAGGACTTGCCGGACTTGTTCGTCGCGGTGACGTGTGCGTACACGCCCGAGCCGCCGTCGGGGTACCAGGCGGTGATGGTCAGCTTGAGCTGGGACCCAGTGCACAGGCCCACGGCGAGCGGCGGCAAAGGTGTCGCGGCCGCGGTCGGCCCGGCGGTGGGCGGG
>CAZFLI010000016.1:15030-22581 GCA_964519845.1 uncultured Anaerolineaceae bacterium
GGGCGTCGGTGAGACGGTAGCGGCGGCCACGGTCTCCGATGCGGCGGGTGCGGCCGTCGCGGCAACCGAACCGCAGGCGGCCGCCACCACCAGAAGGGCTGCTCCCAGAAGACTCAGCCCGGCGACCCGAGTCGGGCGCGCGCGTTCGGCGGATTCTCTCATCTCGCTCCTCGAGCGCCGGCCTCTCTGCCCGGTGATCCGGGGGACGCCGAGGGCCAGCGTCCGGCGATTGTCCCTGCGGCCAGCCCGGGCCGGCGATACGGGCCTGCGTCGCGCAACGGCCCGGCACCTGACGGAACGGGCCGCCGTCGCTCGGCGGCGGTACTCGGCGACCGGGCACCCGGCGTCCGGCCCGTCCACTCGGTTCCGATTTCTGTTGGCAAGGATGGCCCACAGGAGCAGAATCGCGTCTCAATCACGGACTGGCGCAGACGACCGGAGGACAGCATGGCCTCAGTCATCAAGACCGAGAAGCTGACCAAGAACTACGGCTCGCACCGCGGCATCATCGAGGTCGACCTCGAGGTCGGGCAGGGCGAGGTCTTCGGCTTCCTCGGTCCCAACGGCGCGGGCAAGACGACGACCATCCGGGTGCTGCTGGACCTGATCCGGCCGACATCCGGCAAGGCCTACGTCTTCGGCATCGAATCCTCGGCGGACCCTGTGGCCATCCACCGGCGCATCGGCTACCTGCCCGGCGAGTTCGCCCTGTACGACCGCCTGACCGGACGCCAGACGCTCGAGTACTTCGGCAACCTGCGCGGCGGGGTGGACAAGGCCTACCAGGCCTCGCTGATCGAGCGTTTCGACCTCGACCCGAGCCGGCGCTACCGCGAGTACTCCAAGGGCAACAAGCAGAAGGTCGGCCTTGTCGCGGCGATGCAGCACAAGCCCGAGTTGCTGATGCTGGACGAGCCCACGGCCGGCCTGGACCCCCTGGTTCAACAGACCTTCTTCAGCCTGCTGCGCGAGCACGTCAAGGATGGGGCGACGGTCTTCCTGTCCAGCCACATCCTGTCCGAGGTGGAGCGCAGCTGCGACCGCGTGGCCATCATCCGCGAGGGCCTGCTGGTTCGCGTCGACCGGGTCGACGCCCTTCGCGACCTGGCCCATCACCAGGTCGAGCTGCGCTTTGCGGGCAAGCCGCCTGAGACCGAGTTCAGGAAGATCAAGGGCGTCAGCGACATCGCGATCGAAGACCACATCCTGCGCATGCGAGTCCTGGGTTCCATCACGCCGGTCGTCCAGGCCGCGGCCAAGCTGGGAATCACGGACTTCCTCAGCCGCGAGCCCAGCCTGGAGGAGACGTTCCTGGCGCAGTACGGCCGCGAGTCGGCGGAGGTGGAGTGATGGCCGTGAAGGCGGGCACGCCGCCGCTGGCGGCGCCCCTTCCCTCGATCCCGCTGCACCGGCGGATGTACGGCTTCGGCAGCATCTACGGCAAGACGATCCGCGACTCCCGGCTGGCCTTCATCATCGCCGCCGGCCTTTTCGGCGCCATGGCCCTCGTCATGGGCGCAGCCATCGGCCAGGTCTTCCCCACGCCCCAGGCTCGAACTGCCATCGACAATGTGATCGGCGCCATCCCGGCGTCGATGATCGACCTGTTCGGCAAGCCGGAGAGGCTGGACACGCTGGGCGGCTACATGAGCTGGAAGTACGGGGCGACCTTCGCGCTGGGCACGGCCCTGTGGTCGATCCTGGCCCTCTCGGGGACGCTGGCCGGTGAGGCCGCGAAGGGCAGCCTCGACCTGGTCGCCGCCGCTCCGTTCGGGAAGCGACGAATCGCCCTGGAGAAGCTGGCCGCGCATCTGACGATGCTTTGGCTGGCGATGGCAGTGCTCACGGTGATGATCGTGGTCAGCTCCAATGTCTTCGGCGACGCGGCCCTCGGCGACTTGATCCCGCCGCTGTCGGCGATCGGCTTCGCGCTCTGGGTGGGGTTCATCGCCCTGTTCTTCGGCGGGCTTGCCTTCGCCTTGAGCCCCCTGCTCGGCCGTTCGGGCTCGGCGGGAGTCGCCGGCACAGTCATGATGGCGCTCTGGGTCGCCAGCGGGTTCCACGTCCCGGTCGTGTCGGCGATCAGCCCGTTCGGCTGGACCTTCAACCACGTGGCTCTCGCGGGCGAATACGACTGGCCCGGCTTGGCACTCGTCGGCGTGGCCGCCGCGATCCTCCTGCTCGTCGGTCTCGAGACGTTCACCCGGCGCGACCTCGGGGTGACGTCGGGCCTGTCCCTGCCCGGACTGCCCGCGGCGGTGCTCGGGGTGCGCGGCCCCCTCAACCGCGCCTTCGGCGAGCAGCTGCCGAGGGCCCTGGCCTGGGGCATCGGGATGGCGATCATGGGCGGCCTCCTGGCCTCGCTCGTCGGGCCGTTGGCCCAGCAAATCGGCAAGGACGACACCCTGACGTCGACCTTCGACCGCATCTTCCCGTCGGCGGACCTGAAGACCGCGGGGGGCTGGCTGCAGCTCTATGTCCAGCTCTTCTACATCGCCGCCGGATTCGCGGGCGCGACCTTCGTGTCCAAATGGGCCTCCGACGAGACGGCCGGTCGGCTGGAGATGCTCCTGGCGACTCCGCTGGCTCGAGCGAAGTGGGTAGTCACCGGCGGGATCGCCGCCCTCCTGGCAGTCGCGACCATGAGCGTGATCTACGCCGCGGGCATCTGGGTCGGTTGCCTGTCGGGCGACGTGGACGCCGGAGACGCGATCCTTGGCTCGATGTCCCTGGGTCTGTTCGCTGTTGCCATCACCGGGATCGGGGTCGCCGTCGGTGGGCTGTGGCGGACCTCGCTCGCCGCCGAGATCGCCGCGCTCGTGGTGCTCGCCACGTATCTTGTCGACCTCCTGGCGCCGCCGCTCAACCTGCCCGATTGGTTCCACCAGCTCGCCCTGACGGCTCACTTCGGCCAGCCGATGATGGGCCGGTGGGATCTGACGGGCGTCGTGGCCTGCCTGGCCATCGGGTTGGGCGGCTTGGCCCTCGGCGCGTGGGGCGTACGTCGGCGGGACATAGCCCGCTGACCGGCGCGTCGCCCGGTCGGCGCCGCACCTAGCCGGCGGGCCGGCTCCCCGGCGCTCCTTCGAGGCCGCCGAAGCAGAAGGATTCGAAGACGTAGAGCCGAGCCCCCGGATCCCGCCAGGCATCCGGGGGCAGACCTGCCTTGCGGCATACGGCCTCGAGCATCTCGGCCTCGCCCCAGCCCTGCTCGGTCGCGACCTGCGGCAGCAGCAGCCCGCGACCCAGGCCGCGCTCGATGACGATGCCGTGGCGGCCGGCCACGAACTCGCCCGGCTCGAGGATGCGCCGCGGCGGCTCCAGGACCGATATCTCCAGCTCGAGCCGCGGCAGCTCGGCGGCCTCGACCGGCCTGAAGCGCGGGTCGGCCCGGGCCGCCGCAGCAGCCGAGTCTCGGACGTTGACCCACAGCGGCCGGTCGTGGGCCAGCACCCCTATGCAGCCCCGGAGCTCGCCGCGCTCGCGGAGCGTGACGAACGCCGCGCCCGGGGCCATCGCTCCGGCAGTCAGTGTCGCCGGGTCCACTGCCGGCAGCCCCTTGCCGCGAGCGGTCGCCTCGACCGTAGCCCGGGCCAACTCGAGCAACAGGGTCCGCTCGGCCGGTTGCAGGTCCTGCATGGGCTCAGCCTGCCCGTCTCCGCTCCGTCGCGCCAGTGTCGAACGGAAGGTTCTGCCGGGCTGCAACGGGCGGCTCCAACTCGCCGCGAAACGCACCTGGGGCGCCTGACGTCATGCCGGGCATGGTATGCTACATACGATTGCCGGGCCTGTCTGGGTGACCCGGCTCTCGTCTCCTGGTTCGTTGAGGAGGAGCAGTCGCGCGCCGTGAAAGAGGCATCGGTGGTCGTCCTGGACCAGGCGATCGGCGCGATTTCACCGCGCCTGTACGGGCACTTCGCCGAGCATCTGGGGCGCTGCTGCTATGACGGCCTGTGGGCCGGCGACGGCTTCCGAGCCGATGTTGTGGCCGCCCTGCGCGAGTTGGGGACGCCGCTGATTCGCTGGCCGGGCGGCTGCTACTCGGATCACTACCACTGGCGCAACGGTATCGGCGCTCCGGCCTCGCGGCCTCACACTCTGGGCGCCTCCTGCGGCACGCGCGTGGCCGACACCCATGCCCTGGGCACTCACGAGTTCCTCGGCCTGTGCGAGGACCTGGGCGCCGAGCCGTTCCTGGCGCTCAACGTCGGTTCCGGAACCGTCCAGGAGGCCTGCGACTGGGTCGAGTATGTGAACGGCACGGCGCCGACCGATCTCGTCCGGGAGCGCGCCGCCAACGGCAGGCACAAGCCCTGGGGCGTGCGGCTGTGGGGAGTCGGCAACGAGAGTTGGGACTGCGGCGGCCGCTTCGACCCCGCCTCCTACGCCAGCGAGTACCTGCGCTTCGCAACCATGATCCGCCACGTAGATCCGACCGTGGAACTGGTAGCGGTCGGCATGGAAGACGACGGACTGCCGATATTCGGCATGGATCCGCAGTGGAACGAGAAGCTCCTGGCCGCGCTCGGCTCGGGAGTAGCGCAGCTGGACCACCTGTCGATCCATCGCTACTGGATCCGCGGTGGACCCGAGACCGGCTTCGGCGAGGCGGACTACTACGCCCTGCTGGAGGATGCGGCCGGAACGGAGGCGCTGATCGAACGCACAGCCGGTCTGGTCGCTCGGGCCGCGGGCTCCGGCCGGCCAATCCGCATCGCCCTGGACGAATGGGGTGTCTGGCATCCGGAAGCGCGCGACTGGGGCCCCGGCGACGTCCCGCGACGCACGCCCGTCACCTTCGAGCAAGCCTGCACGATGCGCGACGCGCTGGCTGCGGCGATCGCCCTGGAGGGCTTTCACCGGCAGTGCCGCGTCCTTTCGATGGCCAATCTGGCCCAGGTCGTCAATGTCCTCCAGGCAGTGCTCCTGACGGACGGGCCGGCCTGCGTCAAGACGCCCACGTACCATGCGTTCTCCCTGCACCGACCCCACATGGGCGCCGAAGCGCTGCGGGTGGAAGTGCAGAGCGACTCGGCCGGGCCGGCCGGCATTCCGGCAATCACCGCCACCGCCTCGAGCCGCGGCAACTCGCTGGCCGTCACCCTCCTCAACCGCGACTACAGCCGGACGCTTCAGGCCGCCATCAAGGTTGCCGGCCGCCCCACGACGAGCACGATTCTGGCGGCGGAGGCGCCCGACGCCGTCAATTCGCCCGCCCAACCGGATCGAGTGGCGCCCCGGCCACTGGCCGTCGACGCCCGCGGCGATGGGACGTTCGCCGTGAGCATGCCGCCCTGCTCGATGGCCACCATCGAACTCGTCGCACTCGCTGCTGAAGGCCGCTGATGTCCGCCTCGCCCAGGAAGACCGCCACACGCGGCCGGCGCGAGAGCGCTCGCAGCGATGCCCGGTCCGCGCTTGCGTCGGCCGATCCCTCGGTGGCTGCCGCCGCCAGGCATGGCCGCCCGCCCACCATGCAGGATATCGCCGACGCCGCCGGCGTCTCGCAGAGCACGGTCTCTCGCGTCCTGACCGGCGCCCCCAACGCCATCCCCATCAACCCGGCCACACGCGAACGGATCCTGGAGGTGGCGCGCCAGATGCGCTACCGCCCCAATCCGCTCGCTCGAGGCCTGCGGGGCGCACGGACGATGCTCCTGGGTGTCATCGTCCGCGAAATCACCGACCCGTTCTTCCCCGACGCCATCGACGCAATTTCGACCGAGGCCAACCGGCGCGGCTACAACGTTGCTCTGGGCCACGCTCACGGCCGCACCGAAGAAGCGATCGCCCTGCGCACCGTCCTCGAGACGCGGCATTGCGACGCCATCCTCCTGGTCGGGGACACCAGCGATCAGCCACGCCTGATGGAGGAGCTGCGCGACAGCAACGTCCCGGTGGTGGGCCTGTGGCAGGGCACCCGGCCGACACCCGGCCTATCGGTCGTGGGAGTAGACAACCGAGCCGGCATCGAAGGCCTGATGACCCACCTGATGGGTCTGGGCCACCGGCGCATCGCCTTCATCGGCGGCGTCTTCAGCGGGGGCCAGCTGATTGGCGATCTCGGCGAGCGTCGAGCCACCTACCTGGAGCGGGCCGCGCTGGAAGGCCTGGAGGTCCTCGACGGCTACGTCCGAGACGCCGCCAACACTCTCGCCGGAGGGGCTCAGGCCTTCCGGGAACTGATGGCCCTGCCGGTCCGGCCGACGGCGGTCATGGCGTCCACGGACGTGCTGGCCATCGGGGCCCTGCACGCTGCCTGCCGGATGGGCATCGACGTTCCGGGTGCCGTCTCGCTGGTGGGCTTCGACGACCTGCCGATGGCCGCGTACATGACGCCTGCGCTGACCACCGTCCATATGCCAATCGCCCAGATGGCGGCAGCCGGAGTCAAGGCGGCCGTGGAGGAGCAGGGCGGCGCAAACGCAGTCACCCTGCGGATCCTCAAGCCGGACCTGGCCCTCCGGGACTCGTCGGGTCCGGCGCCCCTGGATACCCACGACCGGCCGGGGACCTAGGCCGGTCAATCCCCCCAATACCTGTTGAGGAGACTCTCGATGTCGAAGGAACGGGACAGCTTTGTCTCAGCGAGGCTGGCGAAGATGACCCTGGCCGAGAAGTGCGGCCAGGTCCTCACCTTCACCTGGCGCGGGGCCTACATCACGCCCTCGGGGATAGAGCAGATCACCCGCCTGAACGCCGGCGGCCTGTGTTTGGAGCCCTACGCACTCGAGACCAGCAAGAACATGTACTGGGGCCGGTCGCAGGTCGACCCCAACTTCGCCAAGCCGAAGGACTACTTCGACATCGCCAGCACCTACTTCGACGATCGCAGCTTCGGCGTGAGCGTGACCCCGGAAGAGCTCACCGGCGCGCTCAACCGGCTGCAGGAGATCGCGACGACCCGGCCCTCGGGCATACCTCTGCATGTCACCATCGACATGGAGGGCGACTTCAAGAACGACTTCACGTCCGGTCACGTCGTCCAGTTCCCGCCGCCCATGGCGATGACCGCCATCGGAGATCTCGATCTCGCCTACAAAGTTGCCAACACGCTCGGCAAGCAGATGGCCGCTATCGGGGTGACGCAGTTCTATCACCCCGTCTGCGATGTCAACATCAATCCGCTGAACCCTGAGATCGGCGTGCGCTCCTTCGGCGACGACCCGCAGGTCTGCGCCAGGTTCGTCGAGGCGACCGTGCGCGGCTACCAGGACGCCGGCATCGTCGCCACCGTCAAGCACTTCGCCGGCCGCGGCGATTCGGCGACCGACGCCCACGACGTGCTGGACGTCTGCCGTGGGGACCTCAAGCGGATGCGAGAAGTCGAGCTGGTCACCTTCCAGGCGGGAATCGATGCCGGCGCCAAGGCCCTGATGACGGCCCACACCATCTTCCCCGCCTTCGACAAGGACTACCCGGCGACGCTCTCCTACAAGATCCTCACCGATCTGCTGAGGGGCGAGATGGGCTTCCAGGGCGTCATCGTCTCGGACGCCATCGGCATGGCCGCCATCCTCAAGAAGTGGCCGCTGCCGAAGGCCTGCGTGA
>CAZFLI010000017.1:0-17922 GCA_964519845.1 uncultured Anaerolineaceae bacterium
CCGGTCCGCAGGGCGCTACGGGTGCCACCGGGCCCCAGGGTGCCACCGGTGTGGGCGACCCCGTGTACACATCCGACGGCACTGTCGTGTCCAACCCGCACACCGTGATCGGCCGGGTGACCTCGAGCGGAACGTCCGTCACCGTGACGCTGACGGGCAGCGCCGTCTTCAGCAGCGCCACGAGCTACCAGTGCGTTGCCAGCAACAACCACACAGGCAGCTTCACGGTGACATACATCTCCGGCTCTCAGTTCCGCATCGGCGCCATCGGCTGGACTGACACCATGGCGTACGTGTGCGTCGGCAACTAGCGGCAGCAGACGCCGGGGCCTCTCGGTTCCGCTGTCTCAGCAGGGCAAGGCCCCGGCAATCGAGCGCGTCGGCCGATCCACTCTGAGGCTGGCCACGGGCTGCATCTCGCAGTGCGTCACTTCGCGAGGTCACGCACCTCGAAGCTGGTGAAGGTGACAACCGGGCCGTCCTCAACGGCCGTGACCATGATGCCGCCCAGCCAGGCGCCGGTCGGCGGCGAGTCGCCGGTGTTGGTCTCGTCGGCTACCTGCTCGCCACCGACGAACATGACGAGCCGCGTCGTGTCCTCGTTCAGCGCGGCGCAAACGCCCACGACGGTCAGGGGTGTCGAGCCGGCATGAGGGGCGCCGCTCCCGGAGGCAAGGACGGCGGGGCGCGAGTTCGAGTCGAAGGCGCCGGCGCGGCGCTGGATGTACCAGCTGCCGTCGGTCAGCACCAGGAACTCGTAGGACAGCATGTCGTCCTGATGCCCGCGGTAGCACAGGACTCCGAAGCCGGTCTCGGGCCCGGAATCCGCCTGGCTGGCGGTGATCGACACACTCAGCTGCCGGCGGGCGAAGTGCTTCGGCGGTTCGGCCGATAGATCCGTGTAGCTGCGGCCGGTGACGACGTAGCCGGCCGGTCCATATACGAACGACGAGCCATCGTCGAGAGTGACGTCCTGCCATTTGCCGTCGGTGAAGTCGTCGGAGTAGATCAGCGTACCGGCGTCCGCCTCGAGAGTGGACGTGGACGTGACGCCGTTCGAACGAACGACCATGGCCACGGCGACAACGAGGGCGATGACGCCCGCGACGGCGGCGAAGCCGATCAGCGCTCGGTGGTGGCCGGACGCGGGGGCGGGGGTCGAGTACGCGCCGTACGCTCCCGGCCACTGGGCGTTCTGCTGCGGCTGCTGCGGCGGTGGCGGCCAGGCGTTCTGCTGCGGCGACCACGGGGCCGGCGGCGGTTGCTGCGGCGGCCAGGTGTTCTGCTGCGGCGGCCACTGGGCCGCGGGCGGCGGCTGCGGCGGCCACTGGGCCGCGGGCGGCGGAGGGGGTGTCGCCGCAGAGGAGCCGGCATCCTGGCCGGGTCGGCCGGCGGTCTTGTCGTTGTCCCTTCGCCAGTCGGTCATCGCGGCGCCTCCGTGCCATCAAGCCAGCGCCAATCATACGCAGCCCGAGTGGCCCGAAACACGTCCAGTCGGCGGTGCTGGTGTCTACCGCGAGACGGGCTGCCGCTACGCCCATTCTCCCGTTGACCTTGAGCGGCCTCAGGGGTACTTTGCACGATCTCGTGCCGGGCGGGATGCTGGCCCGCCCCCATCGAACGTCAACGGTGAGCTGCTGGGCCGCACCGTGTATGTGGTCGCGCTCGCCACAGCATCGACTGGAGGATCGAATGAGGCGTCGTCTACTGGTGTCGTTGGCCTCTGCGGCCCTGATGGCCGGAGCGGTCTTTCCGGCCACCGTCGCGGCCGCAGATTCAGCCGGCCAACGGTTCGGCCGGGTTCAGATCGGCAAGGTCGATCCCAAGCTACTACCGGCCATGATCGATCCCGCGCGTGTCGTGGACGTCATGATCGAGTTGACCGACGAGCCGATCGCCGGCCGCGTCGGCGATGCCGAGGAGTCCGGGACTGCCGTGACGCCGGCCAACCGTGATGCCTGGCGCACCCAGATCCAGACCGGCCAGAAGCCGGTCGCCGAGGCCGTCCGCAAGTCGGGCGGACGGATCATCAGCCAGATGCAGGACGCCTTCAACGGCATCCATGCCCACGTGAAGGCGGGCCAGCTGGCGTCTCTGGCAGCTCTCTCGGGCGTCAGTGCGATCCACCTGGTGCCCATCCACAAGCCCGCCCTGGCCCAGACCGTGCCGTATGTCGGCGCCCCGCAGGCGTGGACGGCTACCGGCCAGACCGGCGCCGGAGTCAAGATCGCGGTGATCGACACCGGGATCGACTTCTACCACGCGGACTTCGGGGGTTCGGGCGATCCCGCGGACTACGCCTATGGCCTGGTCCACAACACCACCGTCCCGGCCACCAACGCCGACGGCACGACTGTGGCCTTCCCCAGCGCCAAGATCCCGGTGGGCTGGGATTTCGTGGGCGACGACTACGATGCCAGCGCGCCGGCCGGCTCGCCGGCGACCATCCCCCATCCGGACGCCAACCCGCTCGACTGCAACAGTCACGGCACTCACACGGCCAGCACCGCGGCCGGCACGGGCGTACTGTCCGACGGCTCTACCTACACGGGTCCCTACAACGCGTCCATCTACTCGACCACCGACTTCCGGATCGGCCCCGGAGTCGCGCCCGGAGCCAGCCTCTACATCTACCGCGTCTTCGGCTGCGAAGGCTCGACCGACGTGGTGACCGAAGCAATCGACCGTGCCGTGGCCGACGGCGCGGACGTGATCAGCATGTCGCTGGGGTCCGACTTCGGCTCGGCCTCCACTCCCGACGCCATCGCGGCCAACAACGCCGCCCGGGCCGGCGTGGTCGTCGTCGCCTCTTCGGGCAACGAGGGCCCCGGCGCCTACATGACCGGGACGCCCGGCTCGAGCACCCGGACCATTTCGGTCGCGGCGATCGACACCAACGAGTCGTTCCCCGGCGCCTCGATCGGGCTCGCTTCCGGGGCCGTCTCGGCCATCAACGCCAACAACGGGCCGCTGCCCAGGACCGGCCGGCTCAACGTCCTCATGGACGCCGGCTCGATCGCCCTTGGCTGCGACGCGTCCGAGTACGCGGGCGTCTTGCCGGGCGACATAGTGGTGACCCGGCGCGGCGTCTGCGCCAGGGTCGACCGGGCGACGCTCGGCCAGGCGGCCGGCGCGGCGGCCGTGATCATGGTCAACAACGCCGCCGGATTGCCGCCCTTCGAGGGCCCGATCCCCAGCGTTACCATCGCCTTCCTCGGTGTCGACGCTTCCGCTGCCGAGGCACTCGTCGCGGCGTCCGGAGAGACCGTCACCGTGGCGTCCACCGGGCCGCTGTCGAACCCGGGCTACAAGGCCCTGGCCGACTTCAGCTCCTGGGGTCCGCGTTCCGGCGACAGCGCCGTCAAGCCCGAGGTCGCGGCCCCGGGCGTGAGCGTCGTCGCGGCCGGCATGGGCACCGGCGACGATGTGCTGGTCACCTCCGGCACGTCGATGGCAGCCCCGCACGTTGCCGGTGTGGCGGCTCTCGTCATCGACGCGCACCCGTTCTGGGCCGTCAACGAAGTCAAGGCTGCGATCCTGAGCACGGCCGACACTTCGGTCGCGATCGCGGGCTACGAGCCGCTCGGGGCCGGTTCCGGCGTGGTGCAGGCGCAACGGGCGACCACTACGGCAGCCATCGCTCTGACCCACGACAAGCTGGACACGCTCTCGTTCGCGTACGTCGCGATCTCGCGCTCGTACTCGGCCCGCAAGAGCTTCACCATCGAGAACAAGAGCTCCGGGGCAATCACCTACAAGCTGTCCGCAGGCTTCATCGGCGGCGCGGCCGGCGCCAGGGTGTCGGTCTCGCCCTCCAGGGTCACGGTGCCGGCCCACGGGTCGCGCAACGTGACGGTCAGGCTGTCGATGTCCGCGGCGGCGGTCAAGGCGCTGCCGTTCGCCGACACCTTCGCCGGCATGGGACCGGGAGCGGTCTTCACCATCCAGGGCATGGTGACCGCGGCTCCGACCACGGTCGGGCCCGGGATCTACCCGCTGCACGTGCCGTTCCTGTTGGCGCCGCGGGGCCTTTCGAACGTCAAGACCGGGCCGCTGGCTCACTACACCGTCGCCGACGGCGTGGCCGGCACCAGCGTCCGGCTCTCCAACTCAGGGGTCCACGACGGCACGGCCGACGTCTACGCCTGGGGCCTGTACAGCAAGGACACGCCGACCGGCCTGGCCAGCATCCGGGCGGTGGGTGTCCAGAGCCAGCCGGGGTCGTTCTGCGACTCCTCCGTGCCGGACACGGACCGCTGCCTCATCTTCGCCATCAACGGCTGGCACCGCTGGTCGAACGCCTCGGCCATGGAGTTCGACATCGCCATCGACACAGATGCCGACGGCGCTCCCGACTACTTCGTCGTGGCGCTGGACCTCGGGGCAGTGCTGGCCGGCGAGTTCAACGGCCAGCTGGCCTCGTTCACCTTCACCGCCGAGGGCGATCTCGTCGACGCGTTCTATGCGGATGCGCCGATGAACGGCTCGGTGGTGGAGCTGCCGGCACTGGCCGGCGACATGGGAATCACCGGCGCCGCTCCGGCCTTCAGCTACTCGATCACCGGCTTCGACCTGGTGAGCGGGGACGTGCACGCTCTCTCGGGCACGGCCGGCTTCGACGCCTTCACGCCCGCCGTGTCGAACGGGCAGTTCGTGTTCCTGGCCTCCGGCACGTCGGCCACGTTGCCGCTGGCCGTGGACCTGGCTGCCCAGCACAGCGTCCCGGCGCTTGGCTGGATGATCGTCAGCCTCGACAACGCCAACGGCAGCGCCCAGGCGGCGCTGCTGTGGGTGGGGAAGCTGCCGACCCACTAGCGCAGCCGCTCGCAAGTGAGAAGCGACCCGCCCGGTCTCCCGAGCGGGTCGCTTCTATTCGGCGCCCTGAGATCCGGTGGCAGGCTGCTGGGGGCCGGGGCCGTCGAGACTGGCATGCACGGCCCGCAGCAACTCATCGCGGCCGAACGGCTTGGCCAGGAAGCCCGCGCGGTAGCCGGGCCGGGGCAAATCGAGCCGCGGCGCGTAGCCGGACATGAAGAGAACCTTCAGCTCGGGCCGGCCGGCCGTCAGCCTGGCCGCGAGCGCATGTCCGCTCGAGTCGGGCAACACCAGGTCCGACAACAGCAGGTGGATCGGCGTGTCGAGGCCCTCCGCCAGGGCGATCGCCTGAGCCGGAGAGGCCGCGATCAGGACTGAGAAGCCTTCGTCCTCAAGGGAGGAGACGGTGAACGCGCGCACCGCTCGTTCGTCGTCTACCACCAGGATCGTCCGGCCCTGTCCTTTCGGCGGGTCCACCGGAGGGGAAGCGGGAGGCGGCTCGGGAGCGGCGTTCACGCTGGGCAGCACAACCGAGAACGTCGCGCCGAGGCCCGACGCCGACACGGCCCAGATGTCGCCGCCCGATTGCCTTACCACGCCGTAGGCCGTCGCCAGGCCGAGACCCGTCCCGCGGCCCTGGCCCTTCGTGGTGAAGAACGGGTCGAAGGCATGACCAAGCGTGGCCTCATCCATCCCGGCGCCGGTGTCCGAGACCGTCAGCAGGACGGCCGGGCCGGTGACATCCCGGCCGAGAACGGCGGCGTCCTCGATCCGGCGCACGCCGATGGTCAGAACGCCGCCCTCCGGCATCGCCTGGCCGGCGTTCACCGCCAGATTGACCAGAACCTGCTCGAGCTGGCTCGGGTCCGCCAGAACCACCGTGCTGGATTGGTCGAGGTCGGTGACGACGCGAATGTGCTCCCCCAGCAGGCGACCCAGCATGGGCGCGATGCTCGCCACGATCGCTTTCGGGTCCACGGCCCGCGGCTCCAGGACCTGGCGGCCGGCGAAGGCCAGGACTTGAGACGTCAGGGCCGCGGCTCGGGCGCCCGCCCGTCGGATCTCCTTCGCGTATTCCCTCTGCTGGTCGTCCTGCAGGCCGGCGGTCAGCAGGTCGGCGTAGCCGTTGACGGCGGTGAGCAAGTTGTTCAGATCGTGGGCGATGCCGCCGGCCACTTCGCCGAGTGCCTCGAGGCGTGCCGCCTGCTCGATCTGTCTGTCCAGGCGCCTGTGATCGCTGACGGGCGTCACCACCACCAGTCGAGCGTGCTGGCCGGCCCAATCGAGGTCGCAGCCGGTGATCTCCACCTCGACCACCTCGCCGCCCTTGTAGATGTGCCGCGCGAGGCCGGCCGACTGGTAGTGCGGGTAGTCCCGAGCCACCAGGCCCAGCAGATGCGGAACGTCCTCAGCCGGCCGGATGTCCTTGAGGGTCATGGCCAGGAACTCGTCGCGGCTGTAGCCGTATCGCTGAGTGGCCGCCTCATTGGCATCGAGGAACCGGAGCGTCTCCTTGTCGAAGACCCACATGACCTGCGGGTGCTTCCGGAAGAGAAGCTCCGCCTGCTCGAGCGATACCGCTTCCCCGCCCGCGACCTCAGGATCTGCCTTGCCGCGATGGGCTCTGGATCTGTCTGCCCGGCCGGTCATGGGCGCCTCGACCCTCGGACTGCGACGAACCTGTCACTGCCGGCAACCTTAGTTGCAGCCCGGCAGCCCGGCAAGGGCAATCGCCCTAGAAGTCGCCGCCGCCGGCCAGCTTCTCGGCGATCTCGAGGCTGGCGGTGGCCAGCTGCTCCATGTCCTCGGGTTGGGTGCGGAAGTTGACGATGCAGGCTCGCAGGGCCATCGAACCGTCGGACAGCGGGGCGTTCGAGACAACGGCCACACCACGCTCCTCCAGGCCGTGCATGACCGCCAGCTGGAGGCGGTCCAGGCGCTCCTTGTCGCCCGCCAGAGAGTCCGGTTCGACGCGCCAGTTCACGATCGAGAGATCGCGCGGCGCGGCCATGACCAGGCCCGGCGTGGCTTCGATGAGCGCCTCGAGGTAGGCGGCCAGGCGGATGTTCCGCTCCAGCATGGCGGCGTAGCCCTCGCGGCCGTAGGCCCGCAGGGCCAGCCACACCTTGAGGGCCCGGAAGGGGCGCGTATTCTCCATCGAGCGTTCGGCCAGGTCGATGCGGCCGGGCTCGTCGATGTACTGCAGGTAGCGGGCTTGGAACCCGAACGAGGCCTGCAGTGCCCCCGGCTTGCGGATGAGCGTGGCGGCCGCACCGATGGGCGCGTACAGCCACTTGTGCGGGTCGCAGGCGATCGAATCGGCGTCGGCCATGGCTCGCAGGCGCGCCGGGGCGGAGGGCGCCAGGACGCCGAAGGCGCCGTAGGCGCCGTCCACGTGCAGCCACAGGCCACGGTCGCGGGCTACCGCCAGCAGCTCCGGGATGGGGTCGACCGCCCCGGCGGCCACGGTGCCGGCGGCGGCCACGACGGCGACCGGGCGGGCCCCGGCTCGCACGTCCTCGTCGATCATCTGGACCAGCGAGTCGAGGCGCATCTGCCTCTTCTCGTCGCTGGGGACCTCGCGGATCGCGTCGCGGCCCATGCCCAGGACCTCGACCGCCTGGTGATGGCAATAGTGGGCCTGGTCGCTGGTGTAGATGCGGAGCGGCACCCCGGTGCCGTCGGGCCCGGCCATGCCGTGGCGGCGCACATCCCAGCCGGCCATCTGGTCGCGGATCACGACATGGGCCAGGATGTTGGCCATCTGGCCACCCGAGGAGAAGATGCCCTCCGCCTCGGGCGGAAAACCCAGGATCTCCTTGATCCAGTCGATCGTCTCCAGCTCGACGGTCGTGGCCGCCGGCGCCGCCCGCCAGAGCGACGGGTTCTGGTTCATCGCCGAAGCGGCCAGGTCGGCCAGGACGCCGATCGGGACGGCGGACGAGGTGATGTAGGCGAACCAGCGCGGGTGGCCGTGGTAGCCCGAGAGCGGCAGCAGATCGTCCGTGAGGCCGTCGACCAGGGCGTCGAGCTCTTCTCCGCGCTCCGGCAGTCCGCCTCGCATCCGCTCATCGACCTCGGCGACGGAGGCGTCCGGGGTTGGCCGGCGGCCCTCCCAGTCGGTCGTGGCCGCTACCGCCAGATCGAGGAATCGGCCGCCGATGTGCCGCCAGGTGCTCTCGTCCCAGTCGAAATCGACCTCGGGGAGGTCCGGGCGCGGAACCTGTGCTCCGGGCGATCGACCGGTGGGCGCGCCGGCCTCGCCTCGGGTTCCCTGTTCCCCCAATGGACTCCTCCGTGAAGATGGTGGGCGCCTAGGGTACGACAACCTGCGCCGGGTCGGCCAATTCGGTCCCGAAAATCCTGTAGACAAGGCGGTCGGACTTCGGCTACCCTCCGGCCGACGGGCCAATAGGCCCCGGAACCAGCGGCTGCCACGATCGCTCCTCTCAACGGTTTCTCGGCGAGACAGACGTGTCGCTGAGGCCGCGTGAGCAAGGAGCGTTTCTTTGTACGCAACGGACAAGACTCTGGTTTGCCAGGACTGCAACCAGGAGTTCGTCTTCAGCGCCAGCGAGCAGGCATTCTTCGCGGAGCGGCAGTTCAGCGAGCCGCGGCGATGCCCTTCGTGCCGTGCAGCCCGCAAGGCCCAGCGCGGCGACTTCGGCGGTGGCATGGGCGGCGGCCGGGGCGGCTACTCGTCCGGCCCGCGAGAGATGTTCACCGCTACCTGCTCCAACTGCGGCGGCGAGGCCCAGGTCCCGTTCCGCCCCAGCGGCGCCAAGCCGGTCTACTGCAGCGCCTGCTTCTCCGCGCGCCGCGGCTAGCAGCCGGCCGCAAGGCAGACCCAACGTCAAGAGCCCGGCGACCCGCCGGGCTCTTTCGATTCCGCGGGGACCGGCTCAGGCTGCTGCGGGGATGGCGGTGTAGATCGAGCCGAGTGAGATCAGGGGATTGATCCAGTCGGCGTTGGTCAGCATAGCGATCGTCAGGCCCGACTCGGGGAAGCAGGCCACGGCCGACCAGAAGCCGTCCAGGTGGCCGCGGTGGCCCCAGGCAACGCGACTGGCGATCGGCAGCTGCTGGAACGACAGGCCGTAGTTGAACGGCGGCTTGTAGGGCTTGCTGGACGAAACGTCCGTCATGGAGGTCATCGAGGCCGGATCGAGGATTCCCCCTCCGTACAGCGCGGCTGCCCAGCGGGCCACGTCCGACGCGGTCGCCGCCATGCCGCCGCCTGCGCCCACGGCCGTTGCCTCGGAGACGTAGGGGAGCAGGGCGTAGCCGCCGGTCAGGTCGCGAGGCGTGGCGGCGGGGCCGGCGTAGCCGTGGGCCAGAGGGCCGGCCGGGTCCTCCTGCCACTGCAGGAAGGTGTTCGTCAGGCCGAGCGGCTCCAGCAGTTCGGAGTGCACCAGGTCGCTCAGCGACCGGCCGGTGGCCGCCTCCAGCACCTGGCCCAGCACGACGTAGTTGGTGCTCGAGTAGTGATAGCCGCGGCCGGGGGTGAAGTACGGCTTGCCGACAAGGGCCATCGTCTCTTCGGGCGTCCAGCGCGCCGAATGGTCCGCGTCGATCGGCTTGAAGACGGCCGCCTCGAAGATGTCGCGAATGCCGCTGGTGTGGTTGAGCAGCATGCGAATCGTGATCCTGGAGCCGTTGGGGTAGTCGGGCAGATACAGGGACACCGGATCGTCGAGAGCGACGACGCCGCGCTGCTCGAGGCGCAGGGCCAGCGCGCCGGTGTATGTCTTGGTGATGCTGCCGATGCTGAAGAGCGTGTCGGCCCTCACCTTCTCCCCACTCGAGAGGACCGCGGTCCCGGATTGGCCGGTCCAGACCGCGCCGTCGGGAAAGACGACGGCGACCGAAAGGCCGGGAATGGCGCCCCTGCTCCGGATGCGATCGATCGTCGCCTGCAGGGCGGCCGCGGTGGCTTCGTCGAGGGTCGCGGGCGCGGCCGCCGGAGGGGCCGGCTGCCAGGCGGGCACGGGCACGATCGAGGGGATGGGCCGGGGCGTAGGCGAGGGCGTAGGCGTAGGCGTAGGCGTGGGCGTAGGCGTGGGCGTAGGCGTCGGCGTGGGCGCCGGGCCGGACCCGCAGGCGCCGGCGAGAAGCGCGGCGACCAGGGCGGCCAGCAGGCGGTGGCGGAGGTGGTGGCGGAGGTGGTGGCGGTGGTCGCGGGGCGTCACGCCGTCAATGATGCACCAGCGCCGGCAAACAGCGACCCCGGCCTGGCGGCCGGGGTCGCTTCAGTCTCGATCGAGCCCGGGCGGACCCGGGAGCCGCTCAGTTGCGACTGCCGCCGAAGATGCGCAGCAGCATCAGGAAGATGTTGACGAACTCGATGTAGAGCAGGACCGCGCCCAGCACGGAGGCCTTCTCTTTCGAGCCTGTCATGACCTCGAGTTCGCCGTTCACGATGCGCTGGGTCGTCCAGGCCGCCAGGGCGGTGAAGATGACGACGCCCACGATCGACAGCAGCAGCGACATCGTCGAGCTGTGGAAGACCAGAGCGTTGACCAGGAAGGCGAAGAAGATGCCCCAGGCGCCCATGAACAGGTAGCTGCCCATGCTGGCCAGGGAGCGCCGGGTGACGACACCGTACATCGCCGCCCCGCCGAAGGCCGCGGAGGCCGAGACGAAGGCCTGGGCGACGGCCACGGCGTTGTCGTTGGCGACGGCATACCACCAGACCCACACGCCGACGGTCAGGCCCATCAGCGCGGCGTAGACGAAGAACATGAGAAGGGCCAGCGTGGCGTTGATCTTTCGGATCCCGATCTGCAGCCCCAGGCCCAGGCCGAGCTGGGCGATGAACAGCGGCAGGCGCATGTCCACGATGGACAGGACAAAGCTCTCGTCGTTCTCGACAACCCAGGCCACGGCGGCGCTGAGCAGCACCGCCAGGAACATCCAGGTGAAGGCGTCGATCAGGTATCGATTGGAGACCTGCGCCGCGGCACGGGCGTTCATCTTCTCAGATGAGTACTGGTACACCGGATTCCTCCGTACAGGCTTCTCGACTCGATGGCCGCATGGTGGTCGGCCGATTCTAGGACCCTGGGGCGGAGCCGTGGGGCTCGCCGGTGCGGCTCGCCGGCCGCCTCGAGGGCGTGGCGGTGCGAGACTCGGCCTGCTCGGCCGCGCGAGCCAGGATCCACAGCAGGTCCGCCAGGCGGTTGAGGTAGGGGATGACGTGGTCTTCCGGGACGGGCTCGGCGCGGCGCACAGCCACGGCGCGGCGCTCGGCGCGGCGGATCACGGTGCGGGCCATCTCCAGCACGGCCGAGAGGCGAGTCTCCCCCGGCACCACGAATTCGCGGGGGAGAGGGACGTGGCCCTCGGTCCGCTCCAGCAGATCGTCCAGGCCCTCGACCATGGCCGCCGTCACCCGCGTTTCGCCGGGGAGCTGGCGACCGGCCGCTCCGGGTGCCGTGGCCAGTTCGGCTCCGACCACGAACAGTTCCCGTTGGACGCGCAGGATGATCTCCGGCAGGCCGTCGATGACCCTCGGCATGGTCCCGCCTCGGGCATCTGTCCCGAGCCCGGCGCGCGCCAGCCCGAGAATCGCGATCGCCTCGTCGATCGTTCCGGCGGCTTCCGTGCGGATGTCGTCCTTGGCCACGCGCTCGGCGCCGAACAGCAGGCCGGTCGTCCCGTCGTCTCCTCGACCGGTCGCTACGGCCGACTTGCGGGCCTTCTTGTCGCTCACCACATCAGGCCGGCGTCGCGCGGATCCCAGCGCTCGGCCAGCACGGTCACCTTGACCGGGTGCTCCAGCACCGACTCGGCCGCGTCCTTGATCTGTTGGACCATCGAACCGGCGTACGGGCAGAAGGGCGTGGTCAGGACCATCTTGACCTCGGACGACTCGCTGCCGACGAGGATCTGACGAATGAGCGCCAGCTCGACGACGTCCATGCCCAGCTCGGGGTCGACGACTCCGCGCAGGGCGTCCAGGATGGCCAGCTCGGTCGCCCGGCGGCCCACGTCGAAGACCGGGTCGGCGGCCGTCTCGGCCGCGGGCTCGGAGGTAAGGGCGGCCGTCTCGGCCGCAGGCGTCTCGCTCATGGTGACCATATCCTAGCAGTTTCGTCGGAATAGTCGAGCGAGCAGATTGGGGGAGTGGCGGCAGCTACGTGCTCGGCGAGGTCGGTCCGTCCGCTAGGAACACTCGGTTGCCCCCCTCGTTCTTGGCCCGGTACAGCGCCGCGTCGGCCGCCCCGAGCAGTTCGTCTTCGATCTCGTCCGCCTCCCGGATCTTCACTCCGATGCTGATCGCGACCGACATGTTGCCGGCGCTCGTAACCACCGGGCTGTCCGCGACGGCGGCCCGCGCGCGTTCGTAGGGAACGATGGCGGCTCCCGGACGAACGTGCCCGGTGATCATCGCGAACTCGTCCCCGCCCATGCGGCCCAGGACGTCGTGCTCGCGAAGGCTGCTCTCGATGCGACGCACGAGTTCCAGCAGCACCTCATCTCCCACCCTGTGGCCGTAGGTGTCGTTGATGTGCTTGAACTTGTCGACGTCGCACATGCCGACGGCCAGACCGTGGCCGTGCCGCCGCTCCCGGGCGACCTCGCGGGACAGGACCTCGGCAAACGCCCGGCGGTTGAGGACGCCGGTCAGGGGGTCGTGCATGGCCTCGTAGGCGAGGGCGTTGCGCGCTTCGGCCAATCTCGCCTGCAGCTCCACCAGTCTGCGGCCCACGTCGATCCTGGCCCGGAGCTCATTGGGGTCGAAGGGCTTGGCCAGGTAATCGTCGGCTCCGGCCTCGAGTCCGGCCACGATGTCGGCCTTCTCGCCTTTTGATGTCAGGATGATGATGTGAGGCGGGCAGTCAGACTGAAGGGCGCGGACGCGGCGGCACACATCCACTCCGGAGAGCCCAGGCATCTCCCAGTCGAGCACGGCCAGGCGCGGCGCATCGGGGCGCTGCATGGCCATCCACGCCTGGATGCCGTCCACCGTCATCTCGACCTCATGGCCGAACTTCTGCAAGACCCCGGCGAGAACGAGGCGCGAGGCGACGTCGTCGTCGGCAATGAGGATCTTCACAGCTGCCGCCCTTCCTCATCGAGGAAGCGGGCCAGCGCCTCCTGCAGCCGGCCAAACTCAGCCTCGAGGCCGGGGAGGACCGCCGCCGCAGCTTTGAGGTTGCCGGCCCGCGCGGCCTTCTCCAGCTCGATGGCTGCCGCTCGCACTGCCTCGCCGCCGATGTTGGCCGAGGCGCCCTTCATGGTGTGGGCCTGGTGGGCCACGCCCGCAGTGTCGCCGGCGTGGAGGTAGCCCTGCAACGCCTCGATCTGCTTCGGAATGTCCTCCAGGAAGCCTGTCACGACCGTGCACGCGAGGTCCTTGTCGCCCATCAGGCGAGCCAGCATGCCCGCCTGGTCGAACACCGGGGCTTCGGCACCCGCGGCGGGCTCGTTGGGGGACGGTTCGTAGGCGGCCGGCTGGGCGAGCGAGGTGGCGGCCGCCCCGGCGACGGCGGCACGAGATTCGGCCGGCTCGGGAACCGCTGCCGCGGCGGGTCTTCGGGGCAGCCATCGCGCCAGCGCGTCGGCCAGGGCCTGAGCCGAGACCGGTTTGGTGACGTAGTCGTTCATCCCGGCTTCCAGGCACCGCTCCCGATCGCCCCGCAGAGCGTGAGCGGTCATGGCAATGATGGGAATCTGGTGCTGCCGGACGGTGGATTTGGGATCGCGGATGCGCCGCGTCGCTTCCAGGCCGTCCATCTCGGGCATCTGCACATCCATGAGCACCAGATCGTACGGCAGCAACTCGAGCGACCTGACTGCTTCGGCGCCGTTGGCCACCGCATCTGCACGCAGCCCCAGCCTCTTCAGGATGCCGAGCGCCACCTGCTGGTTGGTGGTGTTGTCTTCGGCCAGCAGGACGCGCATCGAGCCACGGCGCATCTCGCGGATGGCGTGACGGGTGATGATGGGCCGTTCGGGCTCGGCTTGGGTTGCCCCGGCCAGCGCGTCGGACACGCAGTCGAAGAGATCGGACTGGCGCGCCGGCTTGACCAGATAGGCAGAGAAGCCGATCTCCTTCATCTGCTGGGCATCGCCCTGCTCGCCGAGCGAGGTCATGAGAATAAGGCTCGTGCTGGCGAGGATGTCGTCCGTCTTGATCGCCCGCGCCAGGTCTTTGCCGTCCATGCCGGGCATCCCCATGTCGAGGATGGCTGCCTCGAACGGGTCGCCCGCTTCCACGGCCCGGCGGAGTTCCTGCAGCGCCTCAGGGGCGCCGGGAGCCTCTTCCGTTCGCACCCCCCAGGCCGTGAGCTGGGCCACCAGGATCTCGCGGTTGGTGGCGTTGTCGTCCACCACGAGGATGCGGGCGCCGCTGATCTGAGCCCGCACGGGAAGGGGGCGTTCGCCCTCGGCCTGCTTGCCCAGGCGTGCGGTGAACCAGAACTCCGAGCCGCCCTCTCCGCTCAAGACGCCGATCTCGCCGCCCATCAACTCGGCCAGCTGCTTCGAGATGGCCAGCCCCAGACCGGTTCCACCGTACTGGCGGCTGGTCGAGCTATCCGCCTGGGTGAACCTCTGGAAGAGGAATGGCTGCGTTTCCGGAGGAATGCCGATGCCGGTGTCGATGACCGAGAAGCGCAGCATGATGTCGGTGTCGGTCTCCGTGACCAGGCTCACCCGCACGGCGACCTCGCCCTGCTGGGTGAACTTCAGGGCGTTGCCGGCCAGGTTGAGCAGCACCTGGCGCAGGCGGCCCGGATCGCCGCTCAGGAGCGCGGGCACGTCGGGGGCCGCGGCGCAGATGAACTCAAGCCCCTTGCTGTGGGCGCGCAGCGCCAGCAGGGAGGCCATGTCGTCGAGCATGGCTCGCAGGTCGAAGTCCAGCGTCTCCAGCTCGACCCTGCCCGCCTCGATCTTGGAGAAGTCGAGGATGTCGTTCAGGAGCGTCAGCAGGGACTCGCCGCTCCTGCGCACGGTCTCGGCGTAGCGTCGCTGATCGTCGCTGAGCGGCGTGTCGAGTAGCAGGCCGATCATCCCGATCACCCCGTTCATCGGGGTGCGCAGCTCATGGCTCATGTTGGCCAGGAACTCGCTCTTGGCCTTGTTGGCGAACTCGGCGCGCTCGGCCATCTCCTCGGCCCGGGCCGTAGCTTCAGCGAGAGCCCGGTTGGTCTCCTCGAGCTCGCGCTCGACTCGCTTGTCCTCGGTGATGTCGGTCAGCATGTACAGCTTGGCTGGCTTCGCCCCCCACTCGACCGCCGCCTCGGACAGGAGGACCCACATGGCCGTCCCTCCTTTGCCGATCATCCGGAGGTCGTAGGCGATGCGAGCAGCCCCTCCCGCGGTCTGCCTCGCGTCCTGGGCACGCATCACTTCCCTGTCTTCAGGAAGTATGAAGTCGATGATGCGTTTGCCCGGCAGGTCCCCGACCGAAACACCCAGGAGATCGGACGTTCTGCGGTTGGCGAACACGAGAACGCCGTCCTGGGCGATGACGATTCCTTCGTTCGCGCTCTCGACGACGGTTCGGTACTTCTCCTCGCTCTCGCGGAGTGTCTTCTCCGCAAGCTTGCGCTCGGTGATCAGCTCCGAGAAGCCGAAGGTGCCGACCACCTTTCCTGCGTCGTCGCGCAACGGCAGCTTGGTCGTCGCAACCCACTCGTCGGGACGCCCGACGTAGGTCTCCCGCTCCTCCAGGTTCATCCGCTGTCCGGTCTTGATGATCTCTTGCTCATCCGCGAATGCCTGGCGCGCATGCTCTTCCGAGAACATGTCGAAGTCGGTCTTGCCGACCGCCTCCTCGGGGCTGCCGAGGTGGAAGGCCCGAGCCTGGGCGCTGTTGATGCTGATGAACCGGCTCTCCAGGTCCTTGAAGTAGACGCGGACGGGAATGTTGTCCATGAGGGCGCGCATCAGGTGGAGTTCGCTCCGGACCGCCTCCTCCGCCTGCTTGCGCTCCGTGATGTCGAACATCAGGCCGTCGACCCAGGTCCGCCTGGCGCTCCGGTCGCGCACTCCGCGGCCGCGGTCGTGGACCCAGCGGGTGGTCCCGTCCGCATGGCGGATGCGGTACTCCAACTCGTACGGCCGGCCGGTCGCTACCGATTGCTTGATCGCCTTGGCGATAGCGGGCTGGTCCTCGGCCAGGGCCAGCGGCGTCTCGGCCATAGCGCCGGGCGGGACGAGGTCCTCCGGCCGGTAGCCGGTAATGGCCTCGACGGCGTCGCTCACGTGCTCGAAGCGCCAGGGCTTCACGGCCTGACGCCGGAAGACGGCCCCGGGGATCTCCGAAACAAGCGCGCCTGAGAGTTCGTTGTCCCCGTGCTTCGCAGTCACATCGGGGCGTTTGCTCACCTGGCACCTCGCAGCGGCATTTCCGCAGACTCGGCAAGCATAGATGCTCGGTATCGAGCATCCTAGCCGCCCCAAGTCCCATTCGCCGCACCCCCCGATCGCTTCGGAGGGATCATGCCGCTCGACTAGGACCGGCTACGGGTCCTCGTCTTCGCCGCCACGATGCCCGGGATGCGCAACTCGTCGGGGACAAGGGCGGCCTGCTCGGGCGTAAGGCCCGGCCCGGCCAGCGAGCCGTCAGGCTCGAAGAAGCCGGCGTAGCGGTCCTTGTTCTGCGCCGCGTAGCGATAGGCGTGGGCCAGGCCGGCGATCCGCAGTTCCGGGTGGTCGGTCAGCAGCCGCTCGGCGTCGTGGCCCTCGCGTCGCAACTCGAGCAACTGCCGCACCGTCAGGCGCGTGCCATAGCAGAAGGGCTCGCCCTTCAGGACGAGTGGATCCGCCGTGACCCACTTGATCGTCATGTCCGCTCAGACCCCGCGGTAGAGCCAGCGCAGCAGGGCGTTGCGCTTGTGAGTGTCTCCGCCCAGTCGCCCGTTCTTGCGCAGCACCTCAACGGCGGCGTCCAGCGCGTGGTCGGCCAGCTCCGCCTCGTCCGGCTTGAGCCGCCCCGCGATGACTTCGCGGATGCCCTCGGCCACGGCCCCGACGTCCGTCTGGGCCACTCCCCGTCGACGGAGGATGGGACTCATCCACTCCGCGAATTCGGGCAGCCAGCGGATATCGCCACCGGCCAGGCACATGGCCAGCCGCTCGGTCAGCATCTCGCCATCGTGCAGCAGGTCCGCCAGGCCGCGGTCGCTGAACCGGCCACGCAGCTCGGGGTCGCGGGCGGCGGCCGCTTCCAGGGCCTCGGCGGCGATGGCCGCCCTGTCGCGGCGAAGGGTTTCGGCCACGGCCGGGTATCCGGCGGTCATGTCGGCCGGGGCGAGGCCCAGGCTGGGGTGGTGGTGGGTTGGTTGACGGCGGGCGGCGCGCTTGGTGGTCACGCCCAGAGTCTAGCCTGCGCCGGTGCGGACCGTCTCGGAGGCACGGCGTTGGCCCCGTCAGTACACATCCCACTCGATTGAGCGGTTGGGCCAGGAGCGCCCCGGATCGCCGCACGATCCGAAGGCCTGAACAGCGAAGCGCTCCCCGTGCTGGTACTCCACCATGAAGATAGGGAGCTGGTCCGCAGTCATGGTCGGCGCACCGGAGTAGTGGTTTCGCTTGAGGGTCCAGGTCGCGCTGTAGTGGGCGCCGGCCCGAAGCGAGCCGTTTCCGATAGAGAGCCCGGACCACTGATGAAATAGAAGGAGATTCGCCTCCGTCCCGGACCCACGCCAGGGCCACGATGGCCGCCCGTCCGTGGTCAGTGGGCCCCGGTAGACGCCGGTCTGCCAGTATCGCGCCGCCGGCCACCAGCGGCCGTCGGTAATGACCAACCCGGTAGAAGCGTCGGGCGGTGCCGCCTGAAGCTTCGGGAGGAGGGATTCGGGCAGCGAGACGTAGATCCCCAGCAAGTCATAGTCGGGGGCGGCTGCCAGTCCGGGCCCCAGATCCACCTTCCGCCAGCGGAACTCGCCGATCGCGGTGACAGACTCCATGTCCGACGAGACCTCGCATCGGACGGAGAGCTCCAGGTCCGGAATGCGGGCCTGAGTGGGATCCGGCATCGTCGCGGCCCAGGTCGGCCCCAGCCAGCTGCCGGCCAACGCGACCGCTATCAAGGCCCCGAGCACCTTCCCAATCGGGCGCCTGGTGCCCATCAGGATGACGGCGGTCAGTGCTGCC
>CAZFLI010000017.1:17932-22466 GCA_964519845.1 uncultured Anaerolineaceae bacterium
CAGCGCCCCCAATCCCAGCGCTGCAACGGCAACCGCGGCCCGCCCGGGCGTCCAGGTGGAGGCATCCACCAGGATCGCCCCGGCCTGCATGGCAGCGACCAGCGCCAGGCAGAATCGGAGCGGCACGTGGCGGTGCGCCGCAGGCTCGCGGCGGCGCGGGCGATCCTGCGGTTCGTTCATTCCGAGACCCCCGTTGGAGAGCCGACAAGGACGCCGGTGCCGGACTGATCGCAGTTCGCCACCGCCTGCACGACGAATCTGTCGAGGTGGAGGTACCAGACCGCGACGAGCGGATCCACGGGGGGCGGCTCATCGTCAACAGCAGGTCGGGGCCAATGGAGCCGATGCACGATCGTGTAGGTTTGGCCCGCGTGAGGCTCGCCGTGGAGGAACTGGACCCCCATCCCAGTGCCTGCCCAGCGGACGTAGATACTGCGTACTGCCGTTGCCTGCGCGCCGGATCCGTCAGGGCTGTCCGCGTGCACTCCCTCGAATTGGTAGGACGAGACATACGACGGGACCGCGATCCAGGCCGTGCGCCACTCGCTCGCGCTCGCGCCTCCGTACGGCAGGACCCCGGACGCCACGCGGTCCAGGAACCGCTCAGGTGTCTCGGGCTGCCCCAGGCCGTATGGCAGGAGATCCAGCCGGCTCCATTGCAGGCTCGTCGTCACCTCGATGTCCGTCACGCCGCCGTCTGCGTCTCGGGTGCAGGCGGCCGATACCTGGAGATCCAGGTCGGAGGCCGATACCTGCGTCGGGTCGGGCATCACCGTGGCTAGCGGTGGGAGCCCGAATCCGGCCGCGACCGCGACTACCAGCACGATCGCCGGGCCTCGCCCCAGCGGCCGGGAATGCGAGAACCATTCCGCCATCTCCCCGCCGATCGCCGGATCGAGAACCCACAGGGCGAACAATGCCAGGATCGGGCCGGTGAACAACTCCAGCGGCTGGTCGAGCACGCCGATGATCGTCGCGGCGCTCTCCACCAGGAGCAGCGCGAGGACGAACTGGCTGTATCTCAGCGCCCAGCGCTGCGCTCGCCCGAGCGCCCGGAAGGCGAGCACGCTCAGCGCGACGGAGAGCCCGGCGCTCAGGGCGAACACGACCGCACGAACCGGGGTCAGGTTCACGAGGGTTCCGACGAGGGCGAGCTGGAAGACCGCTACCACCCCAATCAGCAGCCACATGTTCAGGAGGCCCGCCGGCTGCCCGGGGGGAGCCGCCACCGCCGGCAGCAAGACGCCGATCGTCGTGGAGTACAGGCGCGAGTGGTAGGCACCGGTCATCTCCCGCCCCAGCCGGCTCGCCTGGCCGAACGATCGAATGGCCGTCTCGACGGCTTCGGACGCCGAGGCCCCGGCGGCCAGCGCGTCCTGCCAGCGCTGCCAGAGGTGGCCGTACAGCTCCTCGGCGAGGTCCTCCCGCTCCGCGGCCGGAACGCTGGAACTGGCGAGAATCGATCCTGCATGCGCCCGCAGGCGGGCCGTGGGCTCCATCGGGGCGGTCGTCTCGCTCATGAGCGGAGCACCGCGTCGGCCGCGACCTTGAAGCGCAGCCAGTCCTCGCGGCCGGCGTTCAGGGCCCGCTCGCCCTGCTGCGTCAGCCGGTAGTAGCGGCGCCGCGGAGCGCCGCTCTCCACCTCCACCCAGTGGCCGCCGATGAGCCCGTCCCGCTCGAGCCGCCGGAGGGCCGGGTAGACCGTACCCTCCGGCAGATCGATCGCCCCCTCAGAGGACCGACGCAACTCGGCGACGATCTCGTAGCCGTACATTTCCCGCCGTCCGAGCAGCCCCAGGATCAGGAGCCCGAACTCGCCCCGCGAGAGCTGCGGCCCGGCGACCTGCTGCTCGCTCACGGCCGGGCCCCCTGGAAGTGCACGATTGCCGGCGCGGGCTTGCTTGGGTGGGCGAGTGCCCCCGCTGCCTGCCGCTCGCCGGCCGGCGTCAGGATGTAGTAACGCCGGCGCGGAACACCATCGCCGATCTCGACCCAGCGGGCGCACAGCAGGCCCTCGCGCTCGAGCCGCCGAAGGACCGGATAGACCGACCCTTCGGCCGTCTCGATCCCTTCGGCCGCCAGAAGCGACGCGATCTCGTAGCCGTGCATCTCACGCCGGATCAGCAGCCCCAGCACGAGCGCGCGCAGATCAGCCTGCGACACGGAATCGCCCACCGGATCCCTCCCTTGCCCCTCTCCCGGCTTGTCCCGGGGCGAGTACCTAGAGACTCTAGGTACGCTGGGGCGAGATGTCAAGCCCGACGGGGCGCGGCCGCCGGTCGTTCAGCCGGGGCGGTCCGGCGGACCGTCTCGGCCGGCTATCGCTTTCGAGCGCCCTCGAGAGACATCTGGTCGATCCAGTCCTCCCGGAGCCGGCGCAGGGCCGCCGTCCGCCGGCCGGGCTTTCCGTCGCCCACCTGCCGCCCATCCACTGAGACCACAGGCACGACGCCGGCAACGCTCGAGCAGAGGGCCATTTCGTCGGCCGCCGACACGTCTTCGAGGCGCAGGTCGTGCTCGGTCATGGTCAGGCCGACTTCCCGGCCGTGCTCCATCAGCCAGGCCCGCGTGGTCCCGGCCAGGATCCCCGTGCCCAGCCGGGCCGTGGCACAGGCGTCGCCGATGAACACCAGCACATTGGAAGTCGTAGCTTCGGTCAGGCGTCCGTCCGAAGTCAGGAAGACAGCATCGTCCGCGCCGGCGCGACCGGCCTCGATGCGAGCGTAGACCAGCTCTGCACGCGAAATCGTCTTGACCTCGGCCATGGGCGAGTCGGGATCTCGGCGGATGCGGCTGACGACGACTCCGATGCCCCGACTCAGGATCTGGTCGGAGGGCGGCCTGAACGGCCAGACCTGGATGACGGCGGTCGCCTGGGCCGGGTTGGGCTTGACCCCTCTCCCGGCGTCGAAGCCGCGGCTGACCGTGATGCGGACGACGGCGTCTCCGGCCGATTCCTTGTGGCCGTCGAGTCCTTCGGCCGTGAGCAGGCCGGCCAGTCCATCGGCCAGCTCGTCGTCGCTGCAGGGCAGGTCGAACTCGAGGGCAGCCAGACTGGCATGCAACCTGGCCACATGGCCCGCGAACTCGATCGCCACGCCGCGCCGGGCTCGGAACGTCTCGAACACCCCGTCGCCGATCTGGAAACCACGGTCGTAGACGGAGATGTGGGCGATATCGGAGGGCACGAGCCGGCCGTTGAGCCAGACGTTGGACGCGGCGAGAACTGTCATGAGGACATGATAGGCGCGTCCGGCCGGCTGGGCGCCGCCACCGGGCGCAACGGGAGCGGCCCCGTGGGGAGGTCACGGGGCCGCGATAGCCACTGGATGCAGGCGGCGGAGGGAGGGGTTCTAGGCGCCCGCCGTCCCGGGTGCCTCGCCGCCGCCCAGCAGCTCCTCCGGCTCACCTTCGATGGTGATGCGGGGGATCCAGCGTAGGAAGCTCGGCATCCACCAGTTCCACTCGCCGAGGAGCTTCATCAGCGACGGCAGCAGCAGGCTGCGGACCAGCGTCGCGTCCACCAGGACCGCCACCGCCAGGCCGACGCCGAGCTCCTGGATGATCGCCAGCTGGACGGTGAAGAAGGCGCCGAAGACGCAGACCATGATCGCCGCGGCGCTGGTAACGGTGCCGGCGGTGATCGTGATCCCCTTGACCACGGCGTCCGTGGACGCCAGGCCGCGGTCGCGGGCCTCCTTGACCCGGGTCAGGATGAAGACGTGGTAGTCCATCGACAGCCCGAACAGGATCGTGAAGATCATGGCCGGGGCCCAGGCCTCCACGACGTTGGGTTGGATGCCGGTGATGTCCTTGAGCCAACCTTCCTGGAACAGCAGCACCAGGACGCCGAAGGCGGCGCCGGCGGAGAGCAGGTTCAGGATGATGGCCTTGAGCGGGATGACGATGGAGTGGAAGGCCACCAGCAGGAGCAGGAAGCTCATGCCCAGGACGAACACGATCACCAGCGGCATCTGGCCGCCGTACCAGTTCGCGTAGTCCATGGTGAAGGCGGCCTCGCCGGAGACGTAGACCCTCGTGTCCGCCAGACCGGCGAAGTAGCTCGGCGCCACCGTCGAGCGGAACTCGCGGGCCAGGCTCCAGTTGGACAGGTCGTTGGCTGTGCCCGGGATGGGGAACTGCACGTCGGCCACGGTTCCGTCGCCCGAGTAGGAGATCTCGGTCGCGGCGCCGTTGACGCCCTGGAACTTGCCGGCGCGCAGGTCGGCGGCGAACGTCTCGACGGCGGCCGCGGTCTGCGGCGCCTTGACGTTGGTAACGATGACTTCAATGGTCAGGTCGCGGCCCATGGGCCACTTCTGGGTGAGCAGTTGCCAGGCCCGAACGCCCTCGACGCTTTGCGGCAGGGTCGAGACGTCGCTGGTGGTTGATCCGAGCTGCAGCTTGGAAACCGGCGCCGCCACCGCGAACAGCACCAGGCCGGCCGCCGCGGCGGCAAGGACGGCCCTGTTGGTGGCGGCCCGGACGATCGTGCCCCAGATGCCACGGCCGTCGCCCCGATCGCGGGCGAAGA
>CAZFLI010000018.1:0-22455 GCA_964519845.1 uncultured Anaerolineaceae bacterium
AGTTCTGCGGGTACAGCAGCTCGCGGCCCCGCATCGTGGCCAGGAAGATCTCGCATCCGCCGGTACATCCGTCGTGGCAGGCGGTGCACAGGCCCGACATCGGAACGACGCTGCGAGAGCGATTGACCGAGCCCGTTACCTCGTTGGCGTTGGGCTGCCGGAGGTTCGCCATGTCGATCCTTTCCAGTTCTTGCCGTTGCGTCTCGTGAACGGGCGGAGAACCATGCTGGTCCTGGTGCCGGGCGGCCGAAAGGGACGCTGCGGCGGCGGACTCGGGCGCAGGGCGCGGGAAGAACGACGCGCAAGCCGAGGGCTCCCGTCCAGAAACCGCCAGCCGCGGCCTTGGGCGGACTATCTCAACCGATTGGCGCACCAGCCCGGCGCCCGCCGGCCTCGATATCGCGCGGTCTTCTCCAGACCAGACGCCGGGACGCTCCATTTCCTCTCGCGTCCCAGGCGGCGATAGTAGCCGCCGGGATTCCCGGCCGAGAACCTGATCGCCGCCATATCGCAACTCGCACGGTTGCGATTGGGTACATGGGGTTGCGGTTCGGTACGAGCGGTGGACTGACCTAACCCGGAGGTCAACTTTCACGTATGCGGCAAGGTTGGGCTAACATGGGACCATGGCCGCTACGAAGATTGCCCCGCCGCCCGGCTCGCCGGCGCCCGCTCCGGGCAAGCTGCTCCGAATCCAGGAAGCTGCTGCCGAAGCCGGGCTGACGGCCCGCTCGGTTCGCTACTACGAGGAGCTGGGGTTGCTGCGCCCGGCCGCCCGCTCGGAGGGCGACTACCGCCTGTTCGACGAGTCGGACCTGGAGCGGCTGCGCTTCATCAAGGGCTTGCGCGACGAGGCTGGGTTTTCGCTGGCCGAGATCGCCCAGCTGCTAGAGGACGAGGCGGCGCGGCAGCGGGATCGGGAGGCCTACGACGCCACCCCCAACCGGGACGAGCGGCGCCGAATCCTGCGCGCGCGAATCGAGACCTACGAACGCCAGAAGGCCATTCTGCAGGCCAAGATCGACCGCTTGCGGGCGATGGTCGATCAGGCGGAAGCTCGCCGAAGCTGCAGCCTGGAGGTGCTGGCCGAACTGGGTCCGGAACCCGGCGAGGCGCCCCGATGAGCGCCCTGGGCAGATTGCGGCGCCGGTTCACCGGGCGCGCCATGCGCCACCGCAACTTTCGCCTGTTCTTCCTCGGCCAGATGATCTCTGTCACCGGCACCTGGATGCAGACCGCGGCCCAGGCCTGGCTGGTGCTGACCCTGGTGGGGACGAGCGAAGCCGCCTTCTACCTGGGCCTGCTGGGGGCGGTCCAGTTTCTGCCGGTCCTGATCCTGGGCCTGTTTGGGGGCATGATCGCCGACCTGTGGCCCAAGCGCTGGACCGTCGTGGCAACCCAGCTGTCTGCCGGTCTGGTGGCCCTTGCCCTGGCCTCACTCGATCAGCTGGGGATCGTCCAGGTCTGGCACATCTTCGCCCTGGCCCTGGCGCTGGGCGTGGTCAACGCCGTCGACATGCCCACCCGCCAATCGTTCGTGGTTGAGATGGTCGGGCACGAGGACGTGGCCAATGCAGTGGGCCTCAACTCGGCCGTCTTCAACGGTGCGCGCATCGTCGGCCCGGCCGTGGCGGGGATACTGGTCGCCGTCGTCGGCACCGCCCTGTGCTTCTTCTTCAACGCGGTGAGCTATCTGGCCGTGGTCCTGGGGTTGCTGATGATGCGTGAGGCCGACCTGATGCCGTCCGAACGGCTGATCATGCCCCGCAGCGTCAGGGCCGTTCGCGACAATCTGGCCGAAGGGCTGGTGTACGTCCGCCGCACACCCGTCGTGCTGTTGGTGGTGCTGCTCATCGGCGTCGTCTCCACGTTCGGCATGAACTTCAATGTGATCCTGCCGATGGTGGCCGCGGGGGTGCTGGACTCCGGCTCCATCGGATTCGGACTGCTGATGGCGGCCATGGGCGTGGGGGCGACGATCGCCGCCCTGACGGTCGCCGCCGGCGCGCGGCCGCGGGTCAGGCTGCTGGTCGGCGGGGCGATGCTGCTCGGAGCCGCCGAGATCGCCCTCTCGACCACCACGGTCTTCGGGGTCGCCATGATGGCGGTCTTCCTGGCCGGCCTGGGCGCCGTCGGCATGGCGGCTTCGGCCAACTCGCTCATCCAGGTGACGGTGCCGGCGCGCCTGCGCGGCCGGGTGATGAGCGTGTATACGACGGTGTTCATCGGCTCCACTCCGGCCGGCAACACCATGACCGGCGCCATGGCCGGCGGTTTCGGCACACCGACGGCCGTCCTGGTGGGCGGCCTCGTGGCGCTGGTGGCAGGTGCGGTGGCGGCGCTGGCCGCGCTGCGCAACCGGGCGGCCGTGGGAGTGGCGGGTCCGCCCAGTGCCGGGGTCCTGGTGGCGGCGCAGCCGGTCGGCGACGCGGCCCCGCCGGGCGCGGTCTAGCGCCTCAGTCCCGCGCCAGGTCCAGGGCGTAGCCCAGCAACTCGATCCCGGGGGCGGGCGAGAAGTCGATCGACGCCCTGCGCTCGAAGCCCAGGCTCTCGTAGAGGTGGACGGCAGCCGGCATCCACTCGCCGGTGTGCAGGACCAGCCGGCGGCGGCCTGCCGTCCGGGCTCGTTCGACGCATTCCGCCGTCAGGGCCCGGCCGACGCCGCCGCCCTGGGCGGTCGGGGCCACGGCCAGCATGCGGATCCCGGCCTCGCCCTCGGACAGCTCCTCGGAGTAGGGGTCATCGGGGCCGGCGACGTAGGTGACTCCGCCCAGCAGCTCACCGGCGGGGGTCGTCGCCACGAGCACGCAGGAGGTCGTGGCGCGGCGGGCCACGTCTCGCAGCTGGACGTCGTAGATCGCCTGGTGGGGCATTTCGTAGCCGATCGAGTGGTAGGCGGCCACGGTCAGCTCTCCCAGGGCCTCGTGCTCCTCGGGCCGGATGGGGCGGATCAGGAACTCGGACTTGCCGCTTCTCATGACGGCAGCGTAGCCGCTTGGATCAGTCTGCTGCCGGGCGGTTGGGCCGGCTTTCGGCGAAGCGCGGCCGACCGCGCCATCATTAGCCGATGGCTCGCCTCCCGGCCGAAGGGCCGCTCCTGGTCTACGGTCCTCTATCGCTCAAGTACGACTTCGGGCCGCAGCATCCGCTGAGCCCGCGGCGGTTCGGGCCGGGCATCGAACTGCTCAAGGCCGTTGGGGCGCGCCGGAGGCTGGCGCCCGAGCCGGCGACAGACAGGGAGCTGGGCTGGCTGCACGCCCGCGACTACCTGGCGGCAGTCAAGCGCTTCGCTTCGGATCCGGCCGGCGAACCGGTCGGTTTCGGCATCGGGCCGGGCGACTGCCCGCCCTTCAAGGGCATGCACGAGGCCTCGGCCGCCATCGCCGGCGGCTCGATCAGGGCCGTCGAGGCCATCCTGCGCGGCGATGTGCAGCATGCCTACCAGCCCGGCGGCGGCCTGCATCACGCGGCGCGGGCGAGGGCCAGCGGCTTCTGTATCTACAACGACGTCGCCCTGGCCATCGCCCGGGCCCGCAGGCGCGGCAGGCGGGTCATGTACGTGGACCTGGATGTCCATCACGGCGACGGCGTGCAAGCTCTCCACTACGAGGATCCCGGCGTCTTGACGGTCTCCTTCCACGAGACGGGCGAGTCGCTGTTCCCCGGAACGGGTTTCGTCAGAGAGCTGGGGGAGGGGAGCGCGGCCGCGACCAGCGTCAACGTGCCGTTCGAGCCGCTCTGCGGGCCCGGCCCCTGGCTGGCCGCCGTGCGGACGCTGGTCCCGGCCCTGGCGGCGTCTTTCGGGCCGGACCTGATCGTCAGCCAGCACGGCTCCGACGGTCACGTCTGGGACCCACTGGCCCACCTGTCGCTGACGACGACGGCGATGGGCGAGGCGGCCAGGCTGGTCGATCGGGTGGCGCACCGGTATGCCGGCGGACGGTGGCTGGCCACCGGCGGGGGAGGCTACGCCGTCTACCGCGTCGTGCCGCGGGTCTGGGCCCTGACCTGGCTGGCCGGCGCCCATCGCGAAGTCCCGCGGCGCCTGCCGGAGAAGTGGCTCGAGCGCTGGGCCTGGGATGCATCGCGCTGGGCGGACGAACTGCTGCCGGAGACGTTCGAGGATGGGCCGGATGTGGTCTCCGAGCGTTCGCTGAGCGAGGGAGCGGCCGAGCGCGCCGGGCGGACGGTCGAGCTGGTGCGGATCCTGGCGGTCCCGGAGTTGCTGCGCCTGGCCGAGGAGCGCGGCTGGTGGCGGGCCGACGAAGAGCCGGCGGCCGGGCGGGCGAAACGGAGCGCGGGACAGGTGGGCCCCGGCGGCCGGCTCGCGCCGGAGGTGGTCGTGCCGATCACCCCCGGGATGCTGGAGGGGCTGCGCCTGGCGCCGCGCGTCGTCGCCCCGGCCGATCCCGAAACCGGAATGCAGATCCTGCGGGCCGCCCTGGCGGAGCGGGCCGTGATCGCCGGCGCCGTCTCCGGGGAGTGGCTGCTGGGCGTTGCGCTGGCGGCGCCGGTCCCAGATCTGGCGCTGGACCGGCTCGCGGCCCTGGGCGTGGCGCCGGACGCGCGCCGTCGCGGAGTGGCCGCGGCCCTGCTGCGGGCGCTGGTCGCCGAGCAGGATCGCCGGGGTCGGGCCCTGGTCGTCCTTCACACCGCCGCCGAGCGCGACCCGTTCGAGCCGCTGTCCCGCGATGAGCGGCGCCGGATCGCGGATCGGCTGCTGCGCGAGGGGTTCGAGACCAGGCCCGCACCGGCCCGGCTGACGGCCGCCGACTCGCGCGCCACGGTGGCCGTGCACCTGCCTCCCGGCGCGCCGCCGGGCCTGCGCGCGGCCGCTCTCCAGGTAGCCGACCCCCGCTGACGACCTGCTTCGGAGGCTCGCCCTCTCTCGGATTCTGTCGTTTGCGCCGGCCCGCCCGTCCGCAGATTGCCTCTAGCCAATCAATACCCATTGGGGTAGTATTCTAATAGTTCCAACGGCCCCTCCCGATGGTACCAATGGCACCGTAAGAGAATAGGAAGTAGCTTTACATTCGATACGTGCAGAAGGTCCGCCCGGACGAGGAGGCGGACACAGACAAGAAGGTGCAGGGAAATGGATCGAGTCAATCGCGGAATCTTCATCTTGCGAGTAGTCCTGGGCGGCGGATTTCTCTTCGCCGGACTGGACAAGTTCCTGATGCTTGCCAACGGCAAGCCGTTCACGTCGGCGGGCTTCTTGCAGTTCGCGACCGGTGGCCAGTGGCTCAGCACCGAGAACATCAACCCCACCAAGGACTTCTGGGTCTCGCTGGCGGGCAACGCGACCCTCGTTTCGGTTATCGACACGCTGGTCGTCGGCGGTGAGATCGCCATCGGCGCTGCCCTCATCCTCGGCCTCGCGACCCGCTTCGCCGGCGTGATGGGCGCGCTCATGATGGGTCTCTTCTTCGTGGCCCAGATGAGCTTCGCCAACGGCCCCTTCAACGAGCAGCTCTTCTACGGCGTGATCGCCGGGACCATCGCCTACGTCGGCGCCGGCGCCTATGCGCTCGACTCGGTCGTAGCCAAGCATCCGGTCGTCGGCCGCATCCCGGTCGTCAAGTACGCCCTCGGGTAATCGACTTCCACAGCCGGCCAGGCAGGGGAAAGAACAGCGTCCCGTTTCCTACCCTGCACCAAGAGACGGCGGGCCGAAAGGCTCGCCGTCTCCTTGATTCTGCGGGCCTCGAGAAGCCACCCGGCAAACAGAACGCATGGTCTAGGTCGGCCGGCCAGCCTATACTTGGCCTCCCGTGGCCGCATCGCAGAAACCTGCCGACCCTCTGGCCCCCTTCGGGCCGGCGACCGCCGAGTGGTTCCGCTCGGCCTTCGCCGAGCCCACGCCCGCCCAGGTCCAGGGCTGGGCCTCGATCTCGGCCGGGCACCACACCCTGATTCACGCCCCGACCGGCAGCGGCAAGACCCTGGCCGCGTTCCTGTGGTGCCTGGATCGGCTCGGCCGTGAGCCCCGGCCGCCGAAGGCGTCCGTCCGTGTCCTGTATGTGTCGCCGCTCAAGGCCCTGATCTACGACGTCGAGCGAAACCTGCGGGCACCCCTGGCGGGGATCGGCCTGGCGGCCCACAGGCTGGGCCAGCCGGCGCCCCGGATCGAAGTCGGGCTGCGAACCGGCGACACCCCGGCCGACGAGCGACGGCGGCTGGTGCGCAACCCGCCGGACATCCTGATCACCACGCCCGAATCGCTGTACCTGATCCTCACCAGCCAGGCTGCCCAGATCCTCCACGGAGTCGAGCACGTCATCGTGGACGAAGTTCACGCCCTGGCGGGGACGAAGCGTGGCGCCCACCTGGCCATTTCGCTGGAGCGCCTGGAGAAGCTGGCCGCACGTCCGCCGCAGCGGATCGGCCTTTCCGCGACGCAGCGGCCGGTCGAGACGATCGCCCGCTTCCTGGGGGGAGTCGGGCCCGGCAGGGCGGGGGAGGGTCGTGACGTCCGCATCGTCGACGCCGGCTCCCGCAAGCCGCTCGAGCTGTCGGTTCGCGTGCCGATCGAGGACATGAGCCGGCCGGAGGAGGCCGTTGTCGAAGGACCGGGCGGTTCGGCCGTGCCCGACTCCGGCCCGGAGACTCGCCACAGCATCTGGCCGGCCATTCACCCCCAGATCCTGCAGCTGATCAGGGAGCACCACTCGACCATCGTCTTCTGCAACTCCCGCCGCCTGGCCGAGCGCCTGGCCAGCAAGCTCAACGAGCTGGCCGGCGAGGACCTGGTTCGAGCCCATCACGGCTCGCTGGCCCGCGAGCAGCGGGTCCAGATCGAAGAAGCGCTCAAGGCCGGTCGTCTGCCGGCGATCGTGGCCACGAGTTCGCTGGAGCTGGGCATCGACATGGGCGCGGTCGACCTGGTCATCCAGGTCGAGTCGCCGGCCAGCGTCGCCAGCGGCCTGCAGCGAGTCGGGCGAGCCGGGCACCAGGTGGGCGAGCCGAGCCGCGGCGTGGTCTTCCCCAAGCATCGCGGCGATCTCCTCGAAGCCGCCGTCGTGACGGCGCGAATGCACGAGGGGGCGATCGAAGAGACCCGGCTGCCGCGCAACCCGCTGGACGTGCTCGCCCAGCAGCTGGTGGCGATGACGGTGCGCGAGCCATGGACGGCCGACGAGCTATTCGAGACTGTTCGGCGGGCCGCGCCGTTCGAGAGCCTGACCCGCGACGCCTTCGAGGCGGTGCTGGGCATGTTGGCCGGCGCCTACCCCAGCGACGAGTTCGCCGAGCTGAAGGCGCGCCTGGTCTGGGACCGTGAGACCGGACACGTCGAGGGGCGCCGCGACGCGCGCACGGTGGCGATCACCAGCGGTGGCACCATTCCGGACCGCGGCCTGTACCCGGTCTTCCTGGTCGGCGAGGTGGGGACGCCGGGGCGCCGCGTCGGCGAGCTGGACGAGGAGATGGTCTACGAGAGCCGGGTCGGCGAGATCGTCGTCCTGGGTGCGACGAGCTGGCGGATCGAGGAGATCCGGCCGGACCGGGTCGTCGTCTCGCCGACGCCCGGAGTGCCGGGCAAGATCCCGTTCTGGCACGGGGACGGGCCGGGCCGGCCGATCGAGCTGGGGCGGGCCCTGGGGGCGTTCGTGCGGGAGCTGGAGGGCGACCTGGCCGGCGGCGAGCGCGGCCGCGCTCGGGCGATGCGCCGCCTCATGGACCATCACGACCTGGACGAGCTGGCCGCCGTCAACGTCCTGGGCTATCTCGGTGAGGAGCGTGCCGCGGTGGGCGCCCTGCCGACCGACAGGCGGATCGTGGTCGAGCGCTTCCGCGACGAGCTGGGCGATTGGCGGGTCGTGCTGCTCACTCCGTTCGGCGGGCGGATCCACGCCCCCTGGGCGCTGGCGATCGAGTCGCGGCTGGACGAACTGCTGGGCACGGGGGTGCAGACGATCTGGTCGGACGACGGCATCGCCATCCGGCTGCCCGAAGGCGAGCTGGTCGCCGGGCGCGGCAACGGCAGCCTGGTCGAGGCGTTGTTCCCGACGGCCGAGGAGGTCGAGGATCTGGTCGTGGGCCGGCTGGGGTCTTCGGCCATGTTCGCCGGCCGGTTCCGCGAGAACGCGGCGCGGGCGCTGTTGCTGCCGAGGCGACGGCCCGGATCGCGAACGCCCCTCTGGCAGCAGCGCCAGCGTTCGGCCGGATTGCTGGCCGTGGCCGGCCGCTATGGCTCGTTTCCGATCATCGTCGAGACCTACCGCGAGTGCCTGGCGGACCTGTTCGACCTGCCGGCCCTGCGCGACGTGTTGAGCGGAGTCGCTCGGCGCGAGATCGAGGTCCGTGACGTGGAGACGGCGGCCCCGTCGCCCTTCGCCGGCTCGCTGCTGTTCGACTACCTGGCGGCCTTCATGTACGAGGGCGACGCCCCGCTGGCGGAGCGCCGGGCGGGGGCCCTGGCCCTCGATCGCGAACTGCTGCGCGATCTGCTCGGCCAGGAGGAACTGCGGGACCTGATCGACCCGGCCGCCCTGGCCGATCTCGAGCTGTCGCTGCAGGCGCTGATACCGGAGAGGGCGGCTCGGACGGTGGACCAGCTCCACGACCTGCTGCGCAGGCTGGGCGATCTCTCGGCCCCGGAGGTGGCAGCCCGGATCGCCGCGCCCGAATCGGCGGGGGAGTGGCTGGCCGCACTGGCCTCGTCGCGGCGGGCCGTGACCCTGCGCGTCGCCGGTGAGGAGCGCTGGATCGCCCTCGAGGATGCCGGCCGCTACCGCGACGCCCTTGGAGTGGCGCTTCCGGCGGGCGTGCCCGCGGCATTCCTGGCTCCGGTGGAGGCGGCCCTTGACGGGCTGGTCGGTCGCTGGGCGCGCAGCCACGGCCCGTTCCAATCCACTGAGCCGGGGCGGCGCTGGGCGGTGCCGGCAGTCCGGATCGAGGAGGCGTTGGAGCGGCTGCTGGAGGCGGGCACGATCCTTCGCGGGGAGTTCCGCCCCGGCGGCGCCGAGCGCGAGTGGTGCGACCCGGAGGTCCTGCGGCAGCTGAGGCGCCGCTCGCTGGCCCGGCTGCGCAAGGAGGTCGAGCCGGTCGAACAGGTTGTGCTGGGGCGCTTCCTGCCGGCCTGGCACGGAGTCGGAGCGGCCGGCGAGGGACCCGGCGCGCCGGCGGCGGCCGGAGCGCCGCGGTCCGAGGCCGCGCTCGAGCACCTGGCCGAAATCGTCGACCAGCTGGCCGGGCTGCCGATCCCGGCCTCGGTGCTGGAGCGGGATATCCTGCCGGCCCGGATACCCGGCTACCAACCGCGGCTGCTCGACGAGCTTGGGGCCATGGGCGAGGTGGCCTGGCTGGGGCGGGGGAGTCTTGGCCGCGACGACGGTCGCGTGGTGCTGTACCGGCCCGGCAGGGACGCCGTGCGCGGCCTGGCCGCCGGGGAGCCGGAGCCGCCGTCCGGCGAACTGCAGGAGCGGCTGCGCGAGCGGCTGCGGCAGCGGGGCGCCTCGTTCTACCGCGAGCTGGCGGCCGTGGCGCAGGGGGCGCCCGAGCGTGAACTGCTCGACGCGCTGTGGGATCTCGTCTGGGCCGGCGAGGTGACCAACGACACATTCGCGCCGCTGCGGGCGCTGCGCTGGCGGCGTCCCAGCGGCGAGCGGCGGCCCCGCCCCGGGCGGCTGCTTTCGGCGCCGCCGGAGGCAGCCGGGCGCTGGTCGCTGGTGGCCCCGAGCGAGGCCGCGCCCACGGCTCGGATGCACTCCATCGTCCTGGCGATGTTGGAGCGCCACGGCGTCCTTACCCGCGAGGCGGTGGCCTCCGAGGAGGTGGCCGGAGGCTTCTCCGGTGTCTACCCGCTTCTGCGGGCCATGGAGGAGGCAGGCAAGATCCGGCGCGGCTACTTCGTGGAGGGCCTGGGCGCGGCCCAGTTCGCCCTTCCCGGCGCGGTCGACCGGCTGCGATCGATGCGTGAGCCGGCCGACGGTGGGCCCCAGGTTCGGCTCGTGGCTGCTGCTGATCCGGCCAATCCGTACGGTGCGGCCCTGCCCTGGCCGCGGGCGGGCCGAGACGATCGCCGGCCGCTGCAGCGCGCGGCGGGGGCCTATGTCGCGCTGGTCGATGGAGCGGCCGTCTTCTACCTCGACCGGGGCGGGCGCTCGCTGCAGAGTCTCCCGGCCGCGGCGGACGAGGAGGTGGCGCGGCTCGCCCTGGCCGCCCTCCGCGATCTGGTGGACGGCGGCCGAATGCGCGAGTTGGCGGTCACCCGGATCGATGGAGCACCGGTCGGCGGCTCTCCGTGGCGGGGAGTCCTCGAGGCGGCCGGGTTCGTACCCGGCTACCGGGGCCACGTGCTGCGGCCGGCCGCCCCGGGCCGTGCCGGAGCCGGAGTTGCCAGATGAGCCGGATCGAGGTCGAGTGCTCGCCCGTCGACAACGGCTGGCTGGCCCGCGTGACGGTCGCCGACCATGGCGCCGGCCGCGAGTTCGAGGTGGGCGTCTCGGCGGCCGAGCTGGCTCGCTATTCGCCAGGCGCCACCGACCCCACGGACCTCGTCCGGCGCTCGTTCGAGTTCCTGCTCGCCCGCGAGCCCAAGGAATCGATCCTGCGCTCGTTCGGGCTGTCGGTGATCGGCCGCTACTTTCCTGAGTACGAGCGGGAGATCCGGCGCGGCCGCTGAGGGGGTGTCGGGCCCGCGCCGGGCCGGGTCAGCGGACCTGGGCCGGGCCGAGCCCCAGGAAGGCTCGAACGCGGGCTCGCATGACCCGCCGCAGCAGTTCCTTCGTCCGCTCCGGGCTGCGCCGCCAGTGGATGCGCCAGATGGCCAGCGAACCGGCGATCGTGCGGCTTATGCCCGGCCATTCGGAGGGCATCATCCAGCGGAAGGCCTCAGGGTGCCGGTAGGCCCACGGCACCAGCGCCCAGACGAAGACGAAGTAGTCGACCCGTGCCGGCCGCGGGAAGGCGAACAGAACCTGGATCTGTACCAGCGTGGCCGGCAGGGTCAGGGCCGTCAGCAGCACGGCCAGAACGAGCCAGGCGATTCCCCACAGGCGCCCGCGCGGCTCCAGAATGAGCCAGAAGGCGGCCGGCACCCACTTGAGGGTCGTCGCCGTCATCCACAGCAGACCGGCCACAACCGGGCCTGAGAACTGCGCCCCGAAGACAAGCAGGGCCAGAGGCAGGTTGATGTTGCCCGTATCCAGGTTGGCCGCGATTGGGAAGGAGAGCAGAAGCAGCAGCACGGCGGTGGTCATCGGCCTGCGGCTGTAGGCCCAGTGGATCGACCAGAGGAGGGCGAGGATCGTGGCCCCGCGCCAGACGAACCAGGCGACATCCCAGGGCAGCTGAGACCAGGGGACGAAGAGCGGCAGCATCCACGGGGCGTAGACGTAGGGCATGAACGGCCCCGTCGGGTGATAGGGATCGCCGCCGTTGAGCCACAGCCGTCCGGCGGCCCAGTAGGCTCTTGCATCGGCCCCGGCCGCCTCGCCGCGGGAAATCAAGCCGGCCAGCATGACTCCGGCCAGGATGCCGAGCATCAGCGCCAGGCCGAGCCGCCTTGGGTCCCGCAGCCGAGTGACCTCGTGGCGGAGGGCGCGCCGGAAGACTCCGGCCCGGCGCCGTGTCGGGTGGTCCACCCGGACGCCGGCAAAGACCGTTGCGGAGAGGCGAACCAGGCGCGGTGAGATGGTCTCGGCCCTGGCTCGAGCGGCTGCTCGTCGCGACTCCGGCGCGCTGCGGTCCACGGTCTCGGGGCTCCCTTCGGGGTGCGTCTGGCGATGATGACGGTCGCCGCTCTCCGCCTGCAAGTGCCGCCGGCCAAACCGAACCGGTGGCAGGGGCGTGTGAGCGCGGCGAGCCACCGGTTGGCCCCGAGTATAGACCCGCGGGCAATCGGTTCCCGGAACGGCCGGCCCTGCTGCGCCGGGCGTCTGCGGACCGGCGATCCATCCCGTAGGCTAGCGCCGCACATGAATCGATCGATCGTCTCCATGCTCGTGGCCACATTCGTGTTGCGCATGAGCGCGTCGATCACGGGCGGCCTGCTGTTCAACCTGATCAACGAGATCACCATCGGCCAGCGCACCGGGCCCGCGGCCAACGCCCTGCTGACGGGCGGCTTCTACACGACGGAACTGACCGGGGCGATCGTCTTCGGCATCCTGGCCGATCGCTACGGCCGCAAGCTGATCATGTTGCTGGGACCGGCGCTGGGTGCCGTCGCGGTTCTCCTGACCGGCCTGAACACCCGTCTCCCCGTCCTGTTCGTGACCAGGCTGCTGGAGGGCAGCTCGACCGCCGCCTCCATTCCCTCGACGCTCGGGTTCATCGCTGCCGAGACGGCTCACGACGAAGCGTTGCGCGGTCGCGTTGTCTCGCTATTCGAGCTGCTCTCGCTGACGGCGATGCTGGCCATCGGGCCGGCCATGGCCGGCGTCCTGTGGGATGCCATGGGGCGGGATGCCTTCTTCCTCAACTGCGGCATGTACGTGATCTCAATGCTCCTCTACGCCTACGGCGTGGCCGAGGTTCCGCGCGCGCGCAAAGCCGATGTCGAAGCCCGGCCGGCCCACCGCCGGCTCTCGGCGGAGGCGACTCGCTATCTGCGCATCGCCACCAACCGCAGGGTCCTGCTCTTCACTCCCACCTGGCTGGCCATCAATGCCGTCCTGGGGGTATGGGCGCTGCAGGCGCCGCTGCTGATGCGCGGCAACATCCAGGACGAGTCGCAGTTCCTCATGCAGGACTTCGGGGCCACGAACATCGGCTACGGGATGGCCGCCCTGGCCGTCGTGTTCGGCCTGGGGTTGCTCTTCTGGGGTCAGGTCTATGCGCGTTTCCGCAGGACGACACTGATCCTCATCGGAGTGGCCGCCTTCGTCGTCATAAGCCTCGACATCCTGGCCATCAACCACCTCGGCGGCACCTCGATGGTGCTGCTGAGCGGACTGGTGGCAGTCGCAATCGGAGCCATATTCTTTCTCTCCGGGGCGACGCCGGCCGCCCTGGGGCTGCTGGCCGACGTCAGCGAGGGTTTCGAGGAGGACCGCAGCGCCATCATGGGCCTCTACTCGGTCTTCCTGGGCTTGGGCCAGGTCATCGGCGCGGTGGTCGGCGGAGTCGCGGCCACCTGGAAGGGCATCGACGGCCTGGTCGTGGCCACGATGTGCATCCTCGTCATCGGGCTCCTGGCGCTGCTCAACCTCCGGGCGCATGAAGCGTCGGGCCTCGGCCCTACCGCGGCCGACGCAGAACAGTCTTCCCTGGTGGATACCATCCGGGATACCCTCTCGCCAGGCTGAGGCTGAGGCCTCCCAGCGTCGGGCAAGGAGGAACCATGACTGTCGCGATCGTCACCGACTCGGGTTCGGACCTCACTCCCGCACAGCTGACCGAGCACAACATCCTTCAAGTGCCGCTGACCGTCAGCTTCGCCGACCGCAATTTCCTCTCCCCTGACGAACTGACCCCGGAGGCGTTCTGGGAGCGGATGATCTCGCCGGAGACGCCCTTTCCTCATACGTCCACCCCGAGCGCCGGGCAGTTCAAGGAGGCGTACGAGAAGCTGTTCGCGGAGGGCGCCGAGGCGATCGTTTCGGTCCATCTTTCCGAGACGCTGTCTTCGACGATCAAGAGCGCCGAGATGGCCAGGGGCATGCTGCCGGGCAAGCAGATCGAGCTGGTGGATTCTCGGTCGGCCAGCCTGGCCATCGGCGCCCTGGCGCTTCATGCGGCGCGCATGGCCGCGACCGGAGCCTCGGCTGCCGCCATCGCCGAGTCGCTGAGGCAGCGCCAGCAGAGGATCACCCTGTTCGTCGCCCTCGAGACGCTCGAGTACCTCCGCAAGGGCGGCCGCATCAGCGCCGCCGAAGCCGCCATCGGCGGACTCCTGGCCATCAAGCCGATCATCACCGTAGAGGAAGGCATCGTCGTCACGGCCGACAAGCCACGGACGCGGGCCAAGGCCCGTGAGCGCGTGATCGAGTTGTTGACCGATCGCCCCGCCGAGGAGGTCCACCTCCTCTTCTCGCCGCCGGCCGATGAGGTCGCGTTCCGTGAGGCCCTGCTGGCTCGGATGCCCAGGCCGGAGCCGAAGCTCGTCACGTCCCAGGTTCTCGGCCCCATCATCGGGGCGCACATCGGCCCCGGAGCCTACGGTGCGGTCCTGGTCCGAGCGGAGTAGGCCGGCCGCGGGACCCGGCCACATCCATAAGGCAGAAGGTTGCGCCAGCCTAAGATTTGGCGGGCGCAGGCGGTGCCGGCCCCATTGAATGGTGGGTAGAACGGCACTTCAAGATAAGGACTATGGGCCTCTGGCGCGCCCCGCCCATCGGCCTATGCTCGGCTGGGAGCAGTTGCCCGCGGTGCCGCTTTCCTGATGACTGGAAGGCCGCCGCTTCATCGTCGAGGCCGTCGAGGACGGACCGGGCGCAGGCTCGGACCAGGCCCCTCCGCCGTCGGGCCCGACGGGAGGTTCAGGTCACATGGCGACCGAAGTGACCGCCCAAGCTATCAACCCCTGGGACGTCGCCCAGCGCCAGTTCGATCTGGCGGCCGAGCGCCTCGGGCTCGCCCCGGGACTGCGCCGCGTCCTGCGCGAGTGCAAGCGCGAGCTCACGGTCCATTTCCCGGTGAAGATGGACGACGGCAGCGTGCGGGTCTTCACCGGCCATCGCGTCCAGCACAACCTGGGCCGCGGTCCGGCCAAAGGCGGCATCCGCTACCACCAGAACGTCACCCTCGATGAGGTGAGGGCGCTGGCAATGTGGATGACCTGGAAGTGTGCCGTCGTGGGCATTCCCTTCGGCGGCGGCAAGGGCGGCGTGGTCGTCGACCCCAAGAAGCTGAGCCTGCGCGAAGTCGAAGGCTTGACGCGCCGCTTCACGACCGAGATCAGCGTCCTGATCGGCCCGCAGAGCGACATCCCTGCGCCGGACGTCAACACCAACTCCCAGACCATGGCCTGGATGATGGACACGTACTCCATGCACATGGGCTACACGGTCCCGGCCGTAGTCACCGGCAAGCCGATCCCGCTGGGCGGGTCGGAGGGCCGCAACGAAGCCACCGCCCAGGGCGCGGTCTACACGATCATCGACGCCGCTCGCCATCTGGGCATGGACCTCACGAAGTCCCGGGTCGCCGTTCAGGGATACGGCAACGCCGGCGCCATCGCCGCTCAGCTGATGGCCGCCCAGGGCTCCCGGATCGTAGCCGTCAGCGACTCGACCGGGGCCATCGCCAGGCCGGAAGGCCTCGATCCCCATGCGGTAATCGCCTGGAAGCAGGAGCATCACTCGGTCGTCGGCTTCCCCGGCAGCCGCGAGATCGGCAACGCGGAGCTGCTGGAACTCGACTGCGACATCCTCATCCCGGCGGCCCTGGAGAACCAGATCACGGCCGCCAACGCCGGCCGGATCCAGGCCCGAGTCATCGCCGAGGCCGCCAACGGGCCGACGACGCCCGAAGCGGACGACATCCTGTACAAGAATGGCAAGTTCGTGATTCCGGACATCCTGTGCAACGCGGGCGGCGTCACGGTCAGCTACTTCGAGTGGGTCCAGGATCTGGAGCGCGATTTCTGGAGCATCGAGCACGTCAACGAGAAGCTGCGGGCCATCATGGCCAGGTCCTTCGAGAGCACGCTCGAGATGAGCCAGAAGGAGCAGGTGAACATGCGCACGGCCGCCTACATGCTGGCCGTGCAGCGCGTCGCCGACGCGACCTCCGTCCGCGGGCTCTACCCGTAGATCGCCGGCACGACGGCCGGATCGAGCCGTCGGCGCCAGTCCGGCCGCGCCGCGCACCCGGGCGGTGCTACGATCGCCCGGCTGATCGGCGCGCTGCCGGGCTCGGCCCGGGCCGGGCGCGGGATAGGAGCACGATGCTCGACCACGAAGAGAAGTTCCTGTTCAAGGAGGAGACCCTCCACCTGGCCAATGCCCTGGCCGAGCCTGGGGTGCTGGACAACGTGGAGGATCTGCTGACCGACGTCATCACCAGCCCGCGCTTCGACTCGGAGGTGTTCACCCTCGAGCGGTCGCTGCAGGTGATGCTCGGGGCGCGGGCGGGGGCGACCCTCGTGGGCCTGCTGACCGTCGCTCCGGAGGTCTTCGACGAGACGGCCGAAGTGCGCATCCCACCCGACGTCCTCGAGCGCCTGGTCGCCTGGCGGGCCCGGTTCGGGCTGGCCATCGACAACGCCCTCAACTACCTGAACAACCCCGATGGGATTCAGGGCCACAACTTCGCCACCCAGATCGCCCACGTCGACGAGCGGCGCGTGCTGCAGGGCCGGCTGACGCTGGTTCGCTACAACAACGAGCCGCAGTTCTTTCTGGCCGACGCCTCCGTCTTCTACGGTCTGGTGGTCGACATCCTGGAGCGCCTCGGCCCCTACCTGGAGCCCGGCGCCATCGACGCCGAGATGCTGAACCGGCTGCGCGAGGCGGTGGCTCTCATCGAGCGCCGCACGGCCAGCCCGGGCTGAGCCGGCCGAGTCGCCGCCCATACAAACAGGCCGGACCCGTGGACCGGGCCCGGCCTGCGCTGCGCCTGAGGGTGAGGGTTACGCGGTGCCCTGGGAGCGTCGGCTGATGCGTCGCCCAATGCGGTAGAGGATCCACAGGATCAGCAGTCCGGCGATCATCGGCAGGCCGACGATGATGGCCCAGACGGCGATCGTGGCCAGCCCCTGGCCGATGCGAACCAGGGCCGCGGCGGCCTGGTCGACCTGCTTGTTGAAGTCCCAGTCGTTGGTGGCCTGGGTGGTGACGGTCTTGGACGGCAGGACGAAGGCGACGCTCAGGGTGCTCATCGCTGCCTGATTCTTCAGGTGGTCGCGCTGCGCGGTCAGCTGCTCGATCTGGCTGCGAGTCTGGGTCAGCTGCTCCTGGACGGCCAGGACGTCCTTGATCTCCACCGCCTTGGCCATGATGGCCTGCAAGGCCGCCTCGGTGGCCTTCAGATTGGTGACGCGGGCGTCCAGGTCCACGACCTGGGAGGTGACGTCCATCGTGCCGGTCTGCTCCGAGAGGACCTTGGAACCGAGGGCGCGCATGGCCTTCAGCGCGTCGTCCCAGCGGGTCACCGGCAGCCGGAAGGTGTAGGTAGCCGAGGCTTCGTCGCCGCTGCCGTAGCGATTGGAGCCGGAAACGTAGCCGCCCATGCCCTCGATGCTCGCCTGGGCCTGGGCCGCTGCGCTGTCGATGGAGGCGACCTCGAGCGACATCGAGCCGGTCTTGACGATCTGGACGTCGTCGGCAGGGGCGGCCGGGGCGCCGGAGTTGCCGCCGTTGTCGACCTCGCCCGAGTAGAAGTCCTTGGTCATGCCCTCGCCCGCGACCGCCACGTCCGGCATGCCGGCCGGCTTGGGATCCACGGCGCTCTGGCGCCCATCGGCCATGGGGCCGGCGGCCAGAGTGAAGTCCGTTCCGGGCGGCGTGGCGATGACATAGGCGGCCCCGAAGAGCGAGACCACGGCCAGAGCCGCGATGACGCCCAGCAGCGGCTTCCTGGCCGCGATCCGCCGGCGAAGTGAACGGCCCAGGTCGCCTGCCTGGGGCTGGGTGGTGTTGGTGCTCATCTGTCCGCCCTCGCATGGCTGTGGATGCGGTGGTCGCACCGCTTGTCGCTACTTGGACGCCGAAGAGGCCGCTGCGGTTCCTGCGCCCCCAGCGTCAGGGGAGGGGTTCGTTGTCGATGAGGCGGACCGCGCCGAACCGGACGGCCATCGACAGCAGGGCCGGGCCGGTCACCCGCTCGAGCTCGAGCAGCGTCGCGGGATCGGCGCAGCTGACGTACTCGACGGCGGCCAGCGGCTCGGCCGCCAGGGTGACCCGCATCGCCGCGCGCAGGATCTCCGCATCGCGGGATCCAGATTCGTATCGTGCCCGCGCCGCCAGCAGCGCCTGTCGCAGCACCGTTGCGGCCTGTCGCTGCTTCGAGTTCAGCCGGGCGTTGCGGGAGCTCATGGCCAGCCCGTCCGACTCGCGCACGATGGGGCAGGCCACGATCTCGGTGTCGATGCCGAGGTCCTCGGCCATGCGCCGGATCACCAGCAGCTGCTGGGCGTCCTTCTGGCCGAAGTAGGCGTGGTCGGCGCCGACCAGGGACAGCAGGATGGCCACCACCGTCGTCACGCCCTCGAAGTGGCCGGGCCGTGAGGCGCCTTCCAGCGGCTCGGCCAACGCCCCTACCCGAACCGAGGTCTGGAAGCCGGCGGGGTAGATCTCCTCGACGGAGGGAATGAAGACCACGTTCGCTCCGGCCTCACCGCATACCCTCACGTCGACTGCTTCGTCTCGCGGGTAGGCCTCGAAGTCGGCCGGCTCGTTGAACTGGCGGGGGTTGACGAAGATCGTCACCAGGACGGTGGCATTGTCCGCGTCGGCCTTGCGGATAAGGGAGGCATGGCCCTCGTGAAGGGCGCCCATGGTGGGCACCAGGCCGACCGGCCGGTTGGAGCCGGCGAGAGCGGCTCGCAGATCCGCTCTCGTCCTGACTATGGTCGGAATGGCGACCGGCCGGACCACCGTCAGAGATCCCGGTCCAGCGGGATGCCGCCCAGTGACCCGATCCCCTCGGCCCGATCCAGCGGAGTGCGACCCAGAATCTCGTCGAGGACCGAGTCCTCCATGCGGACGGATTGCTCGGGCCCGGGGAACGAGCCCGCTTCGACCTCGCTCCGATAGTCTTCCGCGGCCGTCTTGATGGCCTCGAACACCTCGGCGAAGTGGCGGGCGTGGCGGGGTGTGAAGTCGGGGTTGAGGCCGAGTACGTCGGTGACCACCTGGACCTGCCCCGAGCAGCCGGCGCCGGCGCCGATCCCGATGGTGGGGATGCGGAGACGCTCGGTGATCGCCCGGGCGAGTTGCTCGGGTACCAGCTCGAGGACGACCGAGAATGCGCCCGCCTCCTGGACCGCCAGCGCGTCGGCCAGCAGCCGGCGGCCGGCCTCACGGGTCTTGCCCTGGACGCGATGGCCGCCCAGCTGGTGGATCGATTGGGGTGTCAGGCCGACGTGGGCCATGACCGGGATGCCGGCCTTGACGATGACTTCGATGGTGCGGGCGCTCCGCTCGCCGCCCTCGAGCTTGACCGCTCCGGCGCCCCCTTCGCTCATCAACACGCCGGCGTTCTCCAGGCTGTGCTCGGGTGTGATGCCGTAGGAGAGGAACGGCATGTCGGCCACCACCAGGGCGTGGCTGGTGCCGCGCACGACTGCCTTGGTGTGGTGGAGCATCTCGGTCATGGTCACGCGGACCGTGCTGTCGTAGCCGAGCGCGACCTGTCCCAGCGAATCGCCCACCAGGATCATCGGCACGCCGGCCTCGTCGAGCGCCCGGGCGGTGGGGAAGTCGTAGGCCGTCAGCATGGCGATCCGGCGACCGTCGGCATGCAGCCGGGCGATCGAGGCGATCGTCAGTCGGGCAGCCTGCCGGGGCGAGGGAGCCTGGCTCATGAATCCTTCTCCGTCGTGCGGGGCCGGCGCGAGTCCAGCAGGGCCACGACCCGGTCCAGGAGTCGCCGCGCCACTTCGCGCTTGGGGAGCATCGGCAGCTCCTCGGCGGGAGCCGTCGCGGCGTAGATGGTCACCCGGTTGGTGTCCGTTCCGAAGCCGGACCCGGGCTCGCTGACATCGTTGGCGACGAGCATGTCCACGCCCTTGGCCCGCAGCTTGTCCGGAGCCCGCTCGAGCGAGCCGGTTTCGGCCGCGAAGCCGACGAGAACGGGTCCAGTGTCGGCCGATCCGGCGATGCCCGCCCTGACGCGCTCCACCGTCTCGGCCAGCAGATCGGGCGTCGGCTCCAGATCAAGCTTCAGGCCGTCGCCGCGGGACAGCTTGCGATCGGCCGCGGCGGCGGGCCGGAAGTCGGCCACGGCCGCAGCCATGACCAGGACGTCGAAGGCGGGGCCTTCGGGCGGGGTCAGGGCCCGCAGGGCCTGCTGCATCTGGGCCGCCGTCTCGACCCGAGCCACGTGAGCCCCGGGCGGCGGCTCGACCGAGGCGTTGGCCAGGATCAGGGTCACCGCGGCGCCCCTCTCAAGTGCTTCCCCGGCCACGGCCGCGCCCATCTTGCCCGAGGAGCGGTTGCCGACGAAGCGGACCGGGTCGATCGGCTCAGCCGTGCCGCCGGCCGTGACGACGACGTGGCGGCCGGCCAGATCAGAGCGGGCGCCGGCGGCGGTCCGAGGGCGGGCCTTTGCCCCGGAGAGCGCCCCGACCACTGCCTCGACGATCAGGGGCAGGTCCGCCAGCCGGCCGCGGCCGGTCATGCCCGAGGCCAACTCGCCCTCCCCGGGCTCCACGATGCGGTAGCCGAACTCGCGCAACCGGGCCACGTTGGCCTGCGTGGCCGGGTGGGTGTACATGCCGCCGTCCATGGCCGGGGCCACGACCACCGGCACGGACGTGGCCAGGCAGGCGGCAGTGATGGTGTCCGTGGCCAGGCCTCCGGCCATGGCACTCAGCCAGCGCGCCGTGGCTGGGGCGACGACGATGCCCTCGACGTCGTGAGCCGTATCGATGTGGCCGATCTTGCCGTCGGGCTGCAGGGCCAGGACGTCGGTATCGACGGGGTGGCGGCTGAGGGTCTCGAGGGTCAGGGCGCCGACGAAGGCGGTCGCGGCCGGCGTCATCAGGACCCGCACGTCCGCGCCCTCGGCCTGCAGCAGCCTCAGCAGCTCCACGGCCTTGTAGGCGGCGATCGAGCCGGTGATACCCAGGGCCACGCGGCGGCCGGTTAGCCGCCCCCCCGAGGCGGTCACTCTCCCGTCTCCGAGATGACGTGGATCGAACCCGCGGCACTGCCGGCCCAGCCGATGTCGGGGCTCACGTCCGGAGCGCCGCTGGCCAGGGCCCACAGGACGGCCAGTCCCTTGAGGGTCAGTTCGGGGTCCACCGCGTCCACGCCGGGCAGCCCGCGGGCCCACTCGGACTGCGAGAAGCCGCCGGTCAGCACGACCTGGATCGTGGAGGCGTCCGCCTTCTGGGCGCGGGCCAGCTCCAGCCGAAGGCGATCGATCATGCCCAGGGTCATGGCCCGGTAGCCGAACATCAGACCCGACTGCAGAGCCGAGGCGGTATCCGCCCCGATAGCCTTCTTGGGTTCGGTCAGATCGACCCGGGGCAGCTTCGCCGTCTGAGTCGCCAGGGCCTCCACGCCGAGCCTCAGCCCCGGCGCGATCGCGCCGCCCACGAAAGCCCCGTCGCGGGCCACGCAGTCGAACTTGGTGGCGGTGCCGAAATCCACCACGATGGCCGGCGAGCCGTACAGCCGGGCCACCGCCAGGGCGTTGACGAGGCGGTCCGTTCCCACCTCGGCCGGCCGCTCGACGCGGATCGGCATGGGCATGATCGCGGCCGAGGCAGTGAGCAGCGGGAGGCCCCGCCGTTCGGCCATGGCTTCCATGCTGCGCGTCACGTCCGGCACGACAGAGGCCAGCGAGATGCCGGTCACGTCCGCCAGCGAGCCTCCATCGAGGCGCAGCAGATCGTCGATCAGCATCTCGAGCTCGTCGGCGGTTGCCCCCGGGCGCGTGGCCGCTCGCCGGCTGGCAACCACGGCCTCGCCGTGGATGAGCCCGGAACTCAGATTGCTGTTGCCGATGTCTATAGCCAGGAGCATGAGCGGATCATACCGCTCCACTACGGGGCTCAACCCCGGGCCGGATGGCACCAACTCCACCTTGTCCGGGCCATTGGGCTGCGGTACGATTCAGGTGTTCCGTCGCCGGCTCCCAAGCCTGCCGCTGCCCCAGGAGGAGTGGTGTCGTCTGTGCCGCCCGCGAAGTTCTTTGTGAATCGCGGCATCGTCAACGGTCGCGCAGACATGCTGAACCTCCTCCGTCCCCTCGAGAAGCAGACCGTGGCCTACCGCTATCTACGCGGCCGCGTGTCGGTAGCTCAGGGAATGGGCTGGGTGGAGCGGATCGTGGCCGATGAGCCGGAGACCTCGACGTTCTTCACCCCGCTCTCGATCTGCTTGAACGTCGATTCGTTCGAGCACCTCGAGTTCGAGACCCGTGAGGACCAGCTTCTCACCTACTGCCTGGTTCAGGGTGACGAGGCGGTCGTGATCGATCTGGCCCCCGGCGGAGTGGTATCCGCCTCAGGCTTCGAGCCCCGTCAGCTCGAGTTCGACACGTCCGGCTACGTCCAGATGGAGCTGCTCGCCCGCGACTCAGTCGAGGACGAGCACGGGGGTTCCGAAGCAGGCACTGACTGACGGCCGGTCGCAACGGATATCGACCCGGGAGGGCGTGGTGAGCCGCGCATGGGCGCGGTTGGAGAAGAGGCGCGCCGCCCGGGCAGGCCTGGGTGGCAAAGCCGATCGATCGGACCGACCAGGCCAAACACCAGGAGGAGATTCCGTTGGATGCGGTACTAGCCCCGATCGCGAACTACTTCAAGTTCGCCGATCGCAAGACGAACCTGCTGACCGAAACCCGGGCCGGCCTGACCACCTTCATGGTCATGGCCTACATCATCTTCGTGAACCC
>CAZFLI010000019.1:0-22225 GCA_964519845.1 uncultured Anaerolineaceae bacterium
AGATCTGGCTGCGGTGGTCGGTGCCGTGGTGGAGGGCCTGGGCGAAGAGCAGGTTGGCGGCATGCGGCATCTCCGGCCACGTTCCCCTGGCCGGGATGGTGATGTCCAGATCGCCCGCCCGGGTCAGAGCGACCCGCCAGCGGGGCGCCTGGTCACGCAGGGCGTCGGCGAGCTCGTCCAGCGTCCTGGGAGCTGCCGGAGCGGGCTGGGAGGGCGGAAGAGTCCCCTCGAGGCGCCCCAGGTACCTCGAATCGGCATCGACGAGATGCGATAGCGTGGCCAGAACGCCGCCGTACACACCCGGCGCCTCCGCGTGGAGCGCCTCCGGCGGCAGCGTCCGCAGGTGCTTGATCAGCCTCTCCGTGGCCCACAGGTGATGCTGAAACGCCTCGCTCAAGGGGTCCATAGATCCTCCCGCTTGCTGTCGACTTCGAACCTACCGGCGGCGGCCCCGCTGCGAGCGCTGCCCGGTGCGCTTGATGACGTTGGGTGTCACGGTGTGGTCCCAGGTTGGTCGCTCGACCCATTTCGCCGCCCAACCGTCGTCTTCATGCTCGTCTCTGATGCCCGGCAGCCAATCCGAGGCGGTGGCGGCACCGTCGAGGCCGTCCCCTTCTGTGGCTGGGACGACCTGGACATGCGTCACGTCCAGGTCGGCTGCGTCCAGCGAGTCTCCCTCGGCAGCCCGGCGTTCGCGCCGCGCCGCCGCGCGGACCGGCTTGATGGCGCGGCCCGCGCGAGCCGGAGCCGGCCGCTCGCCGGCCGGCGTCCCTCGGCCGCCTGCGGCTCGTTCGGCGGCCTTCGCCAGCACCGTCGAGGCGTCCTCGTCGAGCACCCGCAACCTGATCTGCTGGATCTCGTCGCGCAGCGCCGCGGCTCGCTCGAACTCCAGGTTGCGAGCCGCCTGGCGCATCTCGGCCTCCATCCGCCCGACCAGCTTGTCAACTTCTTCCCGGGCCATTGCGGACAGATCGCGCTCTGCCGCGCCCTCGCGGCCGGCGGCGTAGGCGCCGCTCCCCTCGGCAACCGCGCGCAGCCGGTCGTTGATGTCCCTGATTCCCTTGACGATGGTCGTCGGCTCGATTCCGTGCTCGAGGTTGTACTTCTCCTGGATGGCCCGCCGGCGATTCGTCTCGTCGATGGCGGCCTTCATCGAGTCGGTCATGCCATCGGCGTACATCACCACTTCTCCGCCGACGTTCCGAGCCGCCCGTCCGATGGACTGGATCAACGACCAGGCGCTTCGCAGGAACCCCTCCTTGTCGGCGTCGAGAATCGCAACCAGAGTGACCTCGGGCAAATCGATCCCCTCGCGCAGCAGGTTGATGCCCACGATCACGTCGTAGACGCCCAGCCGCAAGTCGCGGAGTATCCGGACGCGCTCCAGCGTGTCGACCTCCGAGTGGAGGTACTGCACCTTCACACCGAGCTCATGCAAGTAGTCGGCCAGGTCCTCCGCCATCTTCTTGGTGAGCGTGGTGACGATCGCGCGTTCGCCGCGTTCGACGCGACCGCGAATGAGCTCCAGCAGATCGTCTATCTGGCCTTCGGTCGGTTTGACCGTAATGCGAGGATCGACGACGCCGGTAGGGCGGATCAGCTGCTCCACGACCTGGGCGCTCTTCTCGAACTCGTAGGGGCCCGGGGTGGCGCTCATGTAGATCGCCTGGTTCACACTTGCTTCGAACTCCTCGAAGGTGAGCGGGCGATTGTCCAGGGCGGACGGCAGCCGGAAGCCGAAGTCGACGAGGATCTCCTTGCGCGTTCGGTCGTTCTTGTACATGCCCACCACTTGAGGGATGGACATGTGGCTCTCGTCGACCACCAGCAGCCAGTCGGGCGGGAAGTAGTCGAGCAGCGTCCACGGTCGCGAGCCGGCCTCCCGGCCGGAGAGATGACGGCTGTAGTTCTCGATGCCGGTGCAATAGCCCAGTTCGCGCATCATCTCCAGGTCGAAGGTGGTGCGCTGGCGAAGCCGCGCCCCCTCGAGCGCGCGCCCCTGCGCCTCGAGCTCCCCCACCCTGACCTCCATCTCCGAATCGATCGCCTTGACGGCAGCCATGAGCTTGTCCGCCGGGGTGACGAAGTGAGTGGCCGGGTAGACGTTCAGGTCCTTCCGCTCGGCCAGCAGCTCGCCCGTCAAGGGGTCCACCTCCCGGATCCGCTCCACCTCGTCGCCGAAGAACTCGACCCGGACGAGGCGGTCCTCGGCCGCCGGAATCAGCTCCAGCGTGTCGCCCCGGACGCGAAAACGGGCCCGGCTGAGGGCCTGATCGTTGCGCTGATACTGGAGATCCACCAGGTGCCGCAACACGGCGTCGCGGCGGTACTTGCCGCCAGTCCGCAGCCGCAGGATCGTGGCCCCGTAGTCGATCGGGGCGCCCAGGCCGTAGATGCAGCTGACGCTGGCGACGATGATCACGTCCCGCCGCTCGAAAAGAGCCTTCGTCGCGGCGTGGCGGAGCTTGTCGATCTCGTCGTTGCGGCTCGAGTCCTTCTCGATGTAGGTGTCGCTGCGCGGCAGGTAGGCCTCGGGCTGGTAGTAGTCGAAGTAGCTGACGTAGTACTCGACGGCGTTGTCCGGAAAGAACTCGCGGAACTCCGAGTACAGCTGCGCGGCCAGAGTCTTGTTGTGGGCCAGCACCAGCGTGGGTTTCTGATGGCGCTCGATGGTCCAGGCAATCGTGGCGGTCTTGCCGGTGCCGGTGGCGCCCAGCAGCGTCTGGTGGCGCAGGCCTTTGGCCAGGCCCTCGCTCAGTCGATCAATCGCCTCGGGCTGGTCGCCGGTCGGCTTGAAGTCGGCTACTAGGCGGAAGTCAGGCACGTCGACCTCGGCAGGGTGGCCTTCAGTATAGAGGCCCGCGGGGTATTAGCACAAACGTTCGCTACCCCTCCAGACGCACGTCGAGGGCCGTCTCGCCCGTGCTGTCCAGCCGGAACGTGACCGGCTTGCCGCCGTCGACGCTCACCTCGTACTCGCCCAGCCAGCCGCTGAGGTGGATCTTCCCCTGCCCGTCGGTCGTCGTCTCCATCGGGGCCAGCCACCACTCGCCCTTGACCAGCGCCTTCAGCGCCTCATACGAGGGCTTGGGCGAGTAGTCGGCCCTCACCAGACCGCCCGGGGCATTGAGCCACTCCCCGTCCGGCAAACCCCACCAGGTGATTGAGTCGACGGCCGGGTGGGACAGAAGGGTCTTGTAGTGTCGGACCACCTCATCTGCCTGCCGGGCCTCGCCGGGGCGCGTCGTCGGCCACGTCTCCGCCCGATAGTCGTTGAGGTCGTCGAACTCCGGCGGCATGAGGCGGCCGGACAGGATCGTGTTCTCGGTGAAGTGGAGGCGCAGCCCATAACGCGAGAATCGATCCAGGACATCGAGGGTCTTCTCCTCGCCCCAGTAGCCCTGGTGCATGTGGCTCTGGAGGCCGAGCGCGTCCACCTTGATTCCGGCCTCGAGCACACCCTCGATGAGGCACTCGTAGGCGGTCGACATGTCGAAGTCGTTGAGGAGAAGGAAGGCGTCCGGGTTCGCCTCGCGGGCGGTCTCGAAGGCGAGCCGGATCGTGGCAATCCGGCCGTTGGCGCGGCAAATGCGGGTCAGGCCGTTGTCGTACTGACGGAAGACCGGCATGATCACCGCTTCGTTGACCGCGTCCCAGGTGTCGATTAGGCCCGTGAACGCGGCCACGTCGCGGCGGATGCGGGACTTGAGGGCAGCCTCGATCTCCGCGTTGGAGAGCCCGAGGAGCCAGTCCGGCGCCCCGGTGTGCCAGGCCAGCGGGTGGCCTTTGGGGCTCACGCCCCGATCGGCGAACCAGCGGGCGGTGGCGGCGAGGCGATCCGTGTCCGGCTTGCCTCGCGTCGGCTCGAAGCCTGCCCAGTAGAACGGCAGCGTGGTGACGGTAAACAGCTCCAGAAACTCGGCGGCCAGGGCTTCGAGCTTCTCGCGAGCCTGGCCCTTGGTCTCGTCGTTGGCCAGAGCCAGCATCTCGAAGCCGATGCAGCCGAAGGAGAAGGCGTGGCTGCGCTGGGCAACCCTGACCTGCCGCCCGGCCAGAGGCGCCCCGGAATGGATCAAGGTGACCGTCGCATCGGACGTGCGGCAGTCCCTGATGCGGGCGTCCACCGAACTCCCATTCCGGCCGTTCATGGCTGTGATCGCTGGCCTCCTGTTCTGACTACCAAAGGAACCCCGAGCCGAGCGTGTCCTGGATCGCCGCCACCATCTGGTCCTGGGCGATCACGTGGAGCTGGCCGTTCTGGTTGCCGGCGCGACTGTTGCAGCCGCGCCCGCAGGTGTCGATGTAGGTGTAGGTGGGCGGGCTGGCTGCATTGTCGTAGCCGATGATCGTCACCGCATGCCGTATGTGCGGGGTCTTGGAGCCGGCCTGCCAGTTGGGGAGCCCGTGGGTGTCCAGTTCCACGACGACCGGCACGCCGTCGCGGCCCACGTCGAGAGTCACGGCCATCTGGAGATCCCGGGCCAGGGTGGGCTCGAAGCGCATGACGCCGGCGTACCAGAACTCCGTCCAACCGGCCGGGTCGTGGGCCGAGGCTTCCCAGTTCAGGGCGACCTGGATATTCGTGCGGGGCGCGCCGATTGTCGGGTAGAGAGCCCGACCCGACTCGCCGGCGTAGACGGGGATCCCTTTCGACTGCCAGCCCGGCGGCTGGATCTGCATCCCCAGGTACATGATGTAGCCGCGGCCGTGAGCCGTGTAGCCGTTGATCCGGTCGCTGCCCGACCAGTACGTGCCGAGGCGCTTGCCGCCCGAGATGACGATCGACGGGCCGGGCGACGGCCAGGCAACTCCCTCGGACTCGTAGGGATCCAGGAACCAGCCCTGCGTCCCGGTCACGTCCGGATGGCCGGTTCGGAGCTGCCAGTAGTACAGCGCCGCGGCCGTCGCCCCGGGCTCGCACAGGTTCCAGTAGTTCTTGTTGGAGTACGAGTTGCCCTTGCCGTCGCGGCCGGACCCCATTGGCTCGATGATCCAGCGGGCGTAGTCGGTTTCGAGCGAGCGCGCGGCCGGGACGGGCCGGCCCGTCGTCAGGTCGGCCAGGGGATCGGCGCCCGGCGGCAGCGTCGAAACGGCGCCGTCGACCAGGGCGATGCGGCCGGCGGCCTTGAGCGCCAGCCAGGCCGCCGATTGGACGGGCACGGGGCGGCGTGGGGCCGGCGAGTCGACCTGGTCCGTGGGCAGGGCGCCGGTGGCCGGCGGCGGCGTGGACGTGGCCAGCAGGTCGATGGGCTGGAAGGTCGGGCCAGGCGGCGAGAGCGCGGGCGTCGGTGTCGGTGCGGGCGTGATGAGGGGCAAGGCCGACGCGGCTCGGCCGTCTGGGACGCTCACGACTGAGGTCGTCGCAGCCCGACCGCCGCAAGCCGACAGGACTGCTGCGATCCCAAGAGCAGCCAGAAGGCGATACGAGTCCGTCCGCGTCATGGCCCAATCCTAGCGGGGCGCACCCGGAACTCCGCGCATCGCTCCTGCGCTACCGAGCGAAGTCCCCCATCTACCAGACGAAGCCCGACCCGTACGTGTCCTGGATCGCGCTGACCACGACCGACTGCGGGGCGATCTGGAGCTTGCCGTTGTAGTTGCCGGCGCGGGAGTTGCACTGCCGGCCGCAGGTTTCGACATAGCTGTACGTCGGCGGATTCGAGGTGTTGTCGTAGCCGACGATGGCGATGCCGTGGACGATGTGGCGCGTGTTCGTGCCGGCCTGCCAGTTCGGCAGATCGTGGGCGTCCAGGACCGCCACGACCGGCACGCCGTCACGGCCGACGTCGAGAGTCACGGCCATCTGGAGGTCCCGGGCGAGGGTGGGCTCGAAGCGCATGACGCCGGTGTACCAGAAGTCCATCCAGTTCTTCTCGTCATGACCGGAGGCCTCCCAGTTGAGGGCCGCTATGACGTTCGGGCGGGGCGCGCCGATGGTTCGGTAGATCGGCCGGCCCTTGAGCGCGTAGACGGCCATCCCTTTGGCCTTCCAGGTGGGAGGCTGGACCTGGGTCGCGAGGTACAGAATGTAGCCACGGGCGTAGGCGGTGTAACCGTTGACGCGGTCCTCGCCGCTGAAGTACGTGCCGATGACCTTGCCGTTGGCCTTCGGCAGCACCGGGCCGGGTGAGGGCCAGCGCACGCCCTCCGAGGTGTACGGGTCGATGAAGTAGCCCTTCGTGCCGCGCACGTCGGGCCGGCCGGTCAGGGTCTGCCAGTAGGACAGGGCCACGGTCGTGGCGCCCACCTCGCACAAGTTCCAGTAGTTGTCATTCGAGTAGGCGTGGCCCAGCTCGTCCCGGCCACCCCCGGCAGGCTCGATGATCCAGCGCGAATAGCTGATGTCCAGAGTCCGGGCGTCGGGAATGGGCTGGTCCGTGCCGGGCATGAGCAGCGGGTCGGCATCGAACGGCAGGACTATCCGCTGCCCCTCGACCAGGGCAATCCGGCCGGCGGCCTTCAGGGCCAGCCAATCGGGATTCTGGACCGCCGCCGGACGGCGAGGCTGGGGTATGTTGTCCTGGGCCGTCGGCACCGCCTTGCCGGTCCTGGGTGTGGGCGAGGCCCACACGTCGATGGGCTGGAAGGTTGGGCCCGGCGACTTCGTCGGCGTAGGGTCGAGGGTCGGGGTGGCGATCTCCGTCGGGGAGACCGATACGAGCGAGGGGCTCACGGCCGGGGAACTGACGGCCGCCTGAGCGCCGCAGCCCGCCAGCAAGATGGCGGCGGCGGAGACCAGACCTCGTCGGAGCGCGCGCGGGTCGAGGTGGCGGCGCCGAGCTTTCGCTGTCATCGCGCAATCCTATCCGCTGAGTGCCCGGCCCGCAGTTTGGCGAGGCGGCTGCGGCGGCCCTGGAAGCTGGGCCACGCGTCCCACGCGGAACGGGCAGGCCGGAGGCGCCGGGGCGGACCAGCTGATCGTGGCGGCTACCAGACGAATCCCGATCCGACTCTGCCCTGGATGGCCTCGACCATCTTGTCCTGGGCGATGACATAGACGCCGCCGTTGTGGTTGCCGGCGCGGGAGTTGCAGCCGCGGGGACAGGTGTCGATGTAGGTGTAGGTGGGTGGATTCGCCGCGTTGTCGTAGCCGACGATCGCGACGGCGTGGATCGTGTGGGGCGTCCTCGATCCGGCCTGCCAATTCGGCAGGGTGAAGGTATCCAGGACCGCGATGACCGGCACCCCGTCGCGGCCGACGTCCAGCGTGACCGCCATCTGGAGATCCCGGGCGAAGTTCGGCTCGAAGCGCATGACTCCGGTGTACCAGAAGTCAACCCAGCCATTGCGGGCATGACCTGACGCTTCCCAGTTGAGAGCCACCTGGACATTCGTCCGGGGGGCGCCGAAGGTCCGGTAGATCGGCTTGCCGTTGATCGCGAAGACGGCCATGCCGGTCGACTTCCAGCCGGGCGGCTGCATCTTCATGGCCAGATAGAGCTGGTAGCCTCGAGCGTAGGCGGTGTAGCCGTTGATGTCGTCTTCGCCGGTCCAGTACGTCCCCAGGATCTCCTCGCCCGACATCGGCAGCTTCGGACCCGGCGACGGCCAGGCCACACCCTCGGCCGCGTAGGGGTCGATGAAGTACCCGGCCGTGCCCGTCACGTTGGGGTAGCCGCTTATCTGCTGCCAGTAGTACAACGCCACCGTCGACGCGCCCACCTCGCAGAAGTTCCAGAAGTTGGAGTCCTCGTAGCTGTTGCCCATCACGTCCTTGCCCTTGCCGAGGGGCTCGATGATCCAGCGGGCGTACTGCGTGTCCAGCGTCCGCGCGGCGGGCACGGGCTGGCCGAGGCGGGGCATCGTCAGCGGGTCCGCATTCGGCAGCAGGATGGTCGGCTGGCCGTCGATCAAGGCCAGCCGGCCCGCTGCCTTGACGGCCAGCCAATCGGCCGATTGGGTCGGAATCGGCCGGCGCGGAGCGGGTACCTCGTTCTGGTCGGTAGGCAGAGCGCCCTCGCTCGGCGCGACCGTGGGCGTGGCCCAGACATCGATCGGCTGGAAGGTCTCGCGGACGGACTCAGTCGGGGTGGCATCGGCCGTCGGGGACGGAGTCGCGGTGGCGGAGTCGGCGGAGGAGGCCGTGGCGGAGGCGGGATCCAGTGAAGGGGCCGGATCGACGGCCACGGCCTGAGCCCCGCAGCCCGCCAGAACGGCCGCTGCGATCAGGCCGGCACCGCGCCGGAGCAGGCGCGGACCGTAGTGGTTGGTTCGTCGTATGCCAGTCAAGGCAGGAATCCTAGCAAGTCTCGGGCCGCAGCATCGAAGGCGGCGTTTCTACCAGATGAAGCCCATCCCATAGGTCTCGGTGATGGCAGTCGCCATCTGGTCCTGGCTTATGACGTGCACCTGGCCGTTTCGGTTACCCCCGCGGGAGTTGCACTGCCGCCCGCAGGTGTCCAGATAGGTGTACGTGGGCGGAGTCGCGGTGTTGTCGTAACCCACGATGGCTATGGCGTGGCGGATGTGCGGCGTGTCGTCCGGGTTGGCGGCCTGCCAGTTGGGCAGGTGGTAGGTGTCGGCCGAGGCGATGATCGCCACCCCGTCGCGGCCGATGTCGATCATGGCCGCGGTTCGCAGATCGCGGGCGATCGTAGGATCCCAGCGGCCGACGGCTGCGTAGTACGTCTCCTGCCAGCCGGTCTGCACCTGACCCGAGGCCTCCCAGTTGAGACCGGCCATCATGTAGCGCGGCGGTGCTCCGAGGGTCGGATAGCGAGCCACACCGTCGCCGTCGACGTAGATGTCGATCCCGGTAGAGGTCCAGCCGGCCGGCGCAGCGGCCATGGCCAGATACATCAAGTATCCCCTGCCACGGGCGGTGAAGCCGTTCACGGTGTCGGACCCGGTCCAGTACGTGCCCTGCCTGTGCGGGCGCCCATCCGGCCCGACGAAGACCGGGCCACGCCCCGGCCAGGCGGCCCCGGCGGCTTCGTATGGGTCGAGGAAGTAGCCCTCCGTACCGGTCACGTCGGGGTATCCCAGGAGCTGCTGCCAGTAGTACAGGGCCACCGTCACGGCACCGGGGCCGCATAGGTTCCAGTAGCTCCGGTCCGAGTAGCGATTGCCCTTGACGTCCGTGCCGTCACCGACCGGCTCGACGATCCAGCGGGTCCAGTCGAGATCGAGCAGACCTGCCTGACCGACCGGTACTCCGGCGTCGGGACGCAGGAGCGGGTCGACTCCGGCCGGCAGCAGCCCGACGTGGCCGTCGTACAGCGCGATCCTGCCCGCGGCTTTGAGCGCCAGCCACTCGTCCGACTGGGCAGGAATGGGCCGGCCCGGGTCGTTGCGGAAGATCGAGTCGCCGGGGCCGTCGGTGGGCGAAAGCCACTGCACAGGCGGGACCGCAAACAGGTCGATCGGAACGAAGCCGGACGGGAAGCCGTCGGTGGCCGGCGACGCCGTGGCCCGAGCGACGGAGGGCGAGTTGCCAGCGGTCGCGGCAATCCCGCCGGACGGGCCGGCGGTGGCGGCAGAAGGGGTGCCGCCGCCCGGCAGGACGAGAGCCGTGCCGGCCGCGGCGGCGGCCAGGAGCAACGCCGCCCCGACCAGCAGCGGCCGGGGCGACAGCAACGAGTTCATCACCGCTCGATTCTAGGGAGGCGCCCCGCCGGAGCCCACCGCGCACCGGGCGTCCCGCTCGTCAGGACCTGGGCAGGAAGCCCGAGAGGCCCTGCAGAGCGACGTCCAGGGCGGATGGCGCGGGGACCTCGGCCTTGGGGGTCACGTGGTTGACCAGGACGGGCAGCAGCGCCGCCATCCCCTTGGCCGTGTCGCCCACCGAGAGCCCGGCCTGCGCGGCAATCGAGCTGACGGTGTCGGAGCCGAGGCCCTTCTTCACCTGGGCCGGGGTGATGCTCTTGTTGGGCCCACCGCCGATCCAGGAGCCGACGATGTCGCCGAGACCGCCGGACGTGAGCGATCCCAGAATCGACTCCAGGCCGCTCTGGCTGCTCTCGCTGGTCTGGCCGCCCTTCTTCTTCTTCTTGCTAGTCGGCGGCTCGGCCTTGGGGGTTTGTTGGCTGCTCATGAACTGCAGGAGCACGGGCAGCAAAGCCAGGATCAGCGGAGCGTTCTTGCCGCTGAGGAGCTTTCCCAGAGGGCCTGAGTTCGAGCCGAGAAGGATGTCCATCCAGTAGCCTCACTTCCAGGGGCAGGCCGACGCCTGCAGACCGCGATCATAGGCGACCGCTCCTCCAAAGCGAAGGGCGCTTCAGTTGCGGTGCGCCAGCAGCTCCGCAAGAGCGGCTTCGACCTCCTTCTCCGCCGCGGCCGGGCCGCCGTCCGTGTCCAGGCGTCGCGTCGCCGCGGCCTCCCAGATCGGCGCCGAGGCCGCCTGCGCGGCGATCCGCTGGCGGGCGTCGGCGGCGGTCATGCCCCGGCCGGTGAGACGGTCCAGCTGGGCCTCCGGGTCACAGACGACGAGCCACACCTCGTCGCACCACGGAGCGTGGCCGGCCTCCACCAGCTTGATCGCCTCCAGCACGATGGCCGGCGGGCCCTGCGAGTCCGCCTCGCGGATAGCCGCCTCGAGCACGAGGGCGACGACCGGGTGGACGATGGACTCCAGTTCGGCCAGGCGTTGCTCGTCGGCGAACACCAGGCGCCCAAGCGCGGCGCGGTCGAGCGACCCATCCGCCAGCCGGAAACGCTCGCCGAAGCGGGCGATGATCGCCTCGGTCACGGGAGCGCCCGGGATCATCAGGGCCCGGGTGAGCTGGTCTGCATCCACGACGGCCGCGCCGCGCTCGCGAAGCCAGCCGGCGATCGTCGACTTCCCGCAACCGATCGGGCCGATGAGCCCAATCAGCGGCGCCCTCGTCAGCAGCGTGCCGCGCCGGTGAACCGGTCCGGCCGCCCGGCCGATCCGCTTCCGCTCGCTCATGGCGCCGCTTCCTCCAATTCCAACCAGGCTTCTTCGGCTCTGACGAGCGCCTGATCCACGGTCGCCAGGTCGCCGCTGACGCGTCGCAACTCGACGAAATTGCCGTGGACGCTCGGGTCGGTCAGGGCCGCTTCCAGGGTCAGCTTGCGGGCGGCGAGATCTGCCAGCTCCCGGTCCAGGGCGGCACGGCGGCGCCGGTAGGCGTCCTTGGACAGCTTAGCGACCGGGGGTCGGGGCGGGGTTGCGGCCTCGGGCGGCGCAGCGGACACGGCCGCCCGTGCCGCGGCTTTCGAGGCTCGGCCGGCGACCCCAACCCCAGATCGCCTCGGGCCCGGGGGAGATGCCCGCCCGGACCGCATCCGCTCCGCCTCCCTTTCGGCCGCCTCCGTAACCGTCCAGCCCTCTGCGACCGCCTCCCGCCAGGCGCGGTAGCCGCCTTCGAACGGCACGGCCAACCCCTCATCGACGACCCACAGAGACTCGCAGACCGTCTCCAGTAGCCTCCTGTCGTGGCTGACCACCAGGAGAGTGGCGTCTGTCGTGGCCAGGAAGGATTCCAGCGCCTCGCGGGCCGGGATGTCGAGGTGGTTCGTCGGCTCGTCGAGCAGCAGCAGGTTGGCCGGCAGCAGGAACAGCAGCGCCAGTTCCAGGCGTGATCGCTCGCCGCCGGAGAGAGTGGCCACCTCCTTCAGGACGTCGTCGCCCCGAAACAGGAACCTGGCCAGATGGCTGCGGGCGGAGCCCGGGGTGAGCGGAAGCTCGTCCAGCACAGCGTCCAGGACCGTGGCCCCGGGGATCGGCATCTCGCGCAGCTGGGCGAGGTAGCTGAGCTGGACGTTGCGGCCGATGTCCAGGGCGCCGTCCAGCGGCGCCAGGTCGCCGGCGATGGCACGCAGCAGCGTCGTCTTGCCGGCTCCGTTGGGGCCGACGATGCCGACGCGGTCACCGCGGCGCAGCTCCAGCCAGGGCGCACGGGCGACGGGGATCTGGGCGCCGCCCGGCGGCCCTTCGGCGGTCCAAGGCGCCCGGTAGCCGACCACCAGGCCCTCCGTCCGAACGACCGTCTCGTACGACCGGGCCGGAGAGCCGCCTGCCAGGGCTTCGGTCGGGAGCCGGAGGCGGGCATCCCGGCGGCGCGTCTCGAGCGGCTCCAGGGCCTCCAGACGGGCCTCGTGCTCGTGCATCTTGCCGTGCTTGCGCTGGTGGCGGTAGAGCTGGATCAGTTCCTTCTCGCGGGCAATCTCGCCGGCTCGATCCTCCGCCTCCGCGGCGGCGCGGATGTCGCGCTCCTCTCTCTGGCGAGCGTAACCCGCGTAGTTGCCACGGAACGGCGTGAGGCGGCGATCGCGCAACTCCCAGACGCGGGCCACGGTGGCATCCAGGAAGGCCCGATCGTGGGAGGCCACCAGCAGCGCTCCGTGGCGGCGGGCGAGGTGCTCCTCCAGCCACTCGAGGGCGGTTAGGTCCAGGTGGTTGGTCGGCTCGTCGAGCAGCAGCAGATCCGGCTCGCCGAGCAGCAGACGGGCCAGACAGGCGCGCGTCTGCTCGCCGCCCGAGAGGTCGGTCGGCGGCTTGTCCCACTCGTGGCGCTCGAAGCCGAGGCCCGACAGGGCGGCCTCGACGCGCTGGTCCAGACTGTACCCGTCACGATGGGCGAACTCGTGCTGGAGCTCCTCGTACTCCGGCTCGGTCACGCGGCCGGTCTCTTCCAGCCGCCTGAGCGTCAGCTCCAGCTCTTCGAGCCGCCTGGCGCCGGCGCGAACGGCCTGCCGCAGGCTGGCGGCGCCGACGAAGTCGGCGTCGACGTGGGCCTCCTGGGCCAGCAGCCCGACGGTCAGCCCCCTCTTGCGGTGGACGGTGCCGCGGTCCGGCTCGTCGAAGCCGGCCACCAGGCGCAGCAGCGTGGTCTTGCCGGCACCGTTCGGCCCGACCAGGCCGATCCGATCCCCGGCCGCCACGGAGGCGTCGATGCGGTCAAGGATCACGAAGTCGCCGACCTCGCGGACGACGCCCTCGAGTCGAGCGATCGACATCAGGCCACTCCCCCGGACCTTGCCGCAGCCCGGCGGGCGGCGGCGGCCACCTGCCGGCGGGCGGCGGCGGACTCTTCGTCTGCCGTCCGTCCCAGCGCGCCCCGGCCCGATAGCTCGGTCCAACGTGGGCCGCGCCGGTGGGCCACGGACCCTTCGGCCGCCCGGGCTCCGGCCGGAAGCCTCTGGCACCAGGAACACAAGTGGGTCGACCGGCCGCCGACGACCATCCGGCGGATCGGCCGAGAGCAGCGTTCGCAGGGCTCACCGGCGCGCTGGTAGACCCGCAGGTGCTCCTGCATCGAGCCATCGCCCTGCGGCGCCGTGTAGTCGTCGACGGAGCTGCCCCGCCGCTCAACTGCTTCCGCCAGGACGTCGCGCAGGGCGGCGTGGAGCGAGCGCACCTCGCGGGGACGCAACGTCCTCGCTTCGCGCAGCGGGTGGAGGCGGGCCCGCCAGAGAGCCTCGTCGGCATAGATGTTGCCCACCCCGGCCAGGAAGTCCTGGTTCAGCAGTAGCGGCTTCAGGCGGCCCCGGCGGCCGGCCAGCATCTCCTTCAGGCGGCCGGCGGTGAAAGAGTCCGCCAGAGGCTCGTCGCCCCTGGCCAGGACCCCCTCGGCCTCGCCCTGGAGCGGCTGCCCCGTCTCCTCGTCGCGCCGGTAGAGCCCCACCCGGCCGAACTTGCGGATGTCCCGGAACCGGAGTTCGCGGCCGTCGGCCAGGGCCAGGATCAGGTGAACATGGCGGTCGGCCGGCGTTTCCGCAGGAACGACGAAGAGCTGGCCGGTCATCTTCAGATGGATCGTCATGACGGCCGGCCCGTCGGCGGCGGCGGGAAGCGCCCGGGGCAGCCCCGCCGAGAGCCACACCAACAGCTGCTTGCCTCGCCTGCCGGTGCCTTCTATCTCGCGCCCGGCCACCGCCGCCGCGAACGCCGCCGGGGAGTGACTCCGCAGCGTGGCCGGCCAGCCGACGACGGCGCCGGTGATCCGCGCACCAATCACCAGCCCGCGCAGATCGCGGGCTATCGTCTCGACTTCGGGCAACTCCGGCATGCATCGGATCGTAGCGGGCTGCGCGCTGGAGCGTCGGCGGCCCCGAGCGACGACCGTCGAACAGCAGCGATAGCCATCGGCCTGCACTACCATGAAGCCGTCCGACCCGACCGGAGACGAACGTTGGCCTTCATGAAGCGCAGCCATCCCGAGAAGGAGCCGTCCGATCCGTATCTGACGGCGATGGCCGACCTGCGCCGAGCGGGTGCCGATCCCGGCCGTCCCCACGAGACGCGTCACTTCATCTACGCACCCGGCGTGAAGACCGCGCAACAACTCGCCCGGTCCCTGCGCCAGGCCAACCGGCGCATCGAGATCGAGACGTCGGCCCGCAGGGGCCTCTGGCTGGTGGTCGTGATCGAGTCCATCCCGATCACCCCCGACGCGGTGGCCGCTCTGCGGGCGGAGCTGGAGGCCGCAGCCCGCCGGGCCGGTGCCGAGTACGACATCTGGCAGGTTGCCGTCGCCGGGGACTAGGGCTCCAGATCGGCCGGCCCTTCGCCCAGTTCGGCCAGAGCCTCGTCTCGGCCGGTGAGCGGCGTCATCGACTCCCAATCGTCGCCCACCTTGACGTCCACCGTCAGCGGCACGTCCAGCTTGAGAGCCCCCTCCATCGTCTCGCGCAGGATCGGCGCGGTCCGCTCCACCTCGTCGCGAGGCACCTCCAGCACCAGTTCGTCGTGGACTTGCAGCAGCAGCCGGGCGCGCAGCCCCGCTTCGCGCAGCCGCCCGGGAAGGCGGACCATGGCGATCTTGATGATGTCGGCCGCGGTGCCCTGGATGGGCATGTTTATGGCCATCCGCTCGCCCGCCGCTCGCAGCGACGCGTTGGCCATCTGCAGTTCGGGGATGGACCGCCGCCGCCCGAGCAGCGTCGAGACCCAACCCTGACGGCGGGCCAGCTCCTTGATGTGGATCATGTAGTAGCTGATGCCGCTGTAGGTGGCGAAGTAGTTCTCGATGAAGGCCCTGGCCTCCTCGCGGGAGATGCCGGCTCGAGTGGAAAGTCCGTAGTCGCTCATGCCGTAGGCCAGGCCGAAGTTGACCATCTTGGCCATCGAGCGCTCGTCGTGGGTGACGTCGGCAGGATCCTTGCGCAGCACCCGGGCCGCGGTTTCGCGGTGGATGTCCGCCCCTCGAGCAAAGGCGTCCTTGAGGTTCTCGTCGCCGCTGACGTGGGCGATGACCCGCAACTCGATCTGCGAGTAGTCGGCCGCGACAAGGGTCACGTCCGGAGAGCCGGCCACGAAAGCGCGGCGGATGCGCCGGCCCAGGTCTGATCGGATCGGGATGTTCTGCAGGTTCGGGTCGGACGAGGAGAGGCGCCCGGTCGCCGCGACGGCCTGGTGGAACGTCGTGTGCAGGCGGCCGTCGCGCTCGGACACCAGCGCCGGCAGGGCTTCGATGTAGGTCGAGCGCAGCTTCGAGTAGAGGCGCCAGTCGAGCAGCTTGCCGATCATCGGATGGGCCGGCTTCAGCTCCTCCAGAACCGATGCATCGGTCGAGTAGCCGGTCTTGGTCCGCTTGCCCTTCGGCAGGTTCAGCTCATAGAAGAGCACCTGCTCGAGCTGCTTGGGCGAGCCGAGATTGAACTCGTGGCCGACATCCGCATAGATCTCCGATTCGAGGCGCCCCATCTCCGACCCGAATTCGATATCCAGCTCCGCCAGCGCCTGCCGGTCGATGGCCACTCCGGCGGCCTCCATCTCCGCCAGGACCGGGATGAGCGGCAGCTCGATCTCGCGGAACAGCTGGGCCAGGCCGGACTCGTCCAGTGCCTTCTGCAGCGGCTCCCGAACGGCCAGGGCGGCCAGGGCGTCCAGCCCGACGCGGACGGCTGCGGCCACATCCCCGACGGGAGGCAGGGTCACGTCCAACCGCTCGTGGGCCACGTCGGCGATGGTCTGGCTGCGCAGCGAGGCGTTGAGCAGGTACGCGGCGAGCTGGGTGTCGAAGGCCACGGCCAGCTGACGGGACGCTCCCCCGGCGAGGTTGGCCACCAGAAGGGGCTTGAGCTCGTGGCCTACGATGGCCGCGCCGGACCCGATCAGCAGCTCACCCAGACGGCCCACTGCCTCGTGACCCTTGGCCACGAGCACGCGGCCGTCGGCGCCGGCCAGAGCCAGGGACTCGGGCAGGCCCCGCATCGGCCGTGGGTCGTCCATCAACAGCGCCGCCCCGACCTCCGTGCGATCGGCCAGCCACGCCCTGGTCTCCGCAGCGTCGGCGTCGGTGGCTTCGAACCGCTCGATCAGCTCCCCATCGGCCACCGCTGCGCGCAAGGCGGCCGTCAGGTCGGCCGGCTTCTCGGACTCGTCGACCGGCCGCGGCCGCATCGGCGCCAGGGCCGGTCCCGCGGCACCCGACGTGGCCGCGGCGCCGGCCGGCCCGCTCGTCAGCCCGGCGGCCCCAAAGTCCATCGTCAGCTGCAAGCCGTCGCCGCTGTCGCCGCCTCCCGCCCGCGACCCGGCGCGAGCCGCCGCACCCGCGCCCCTGGTCCAGCTGCCCGCGCCGCCTGCCCGCGCCGCGTCGCCTGCGACCCGCGCCGCAGGCGCCGATCCGGCTGCCTGGCGCAGGGCCTCGGCCGCCTCGACCGCCGACTCGCCGGCCAGTGGCGGCAGTCGGTCGATCAGGGTGCGGAACTCGAACTCGCGGAAGAGTCGGACGACCTCGGCTCGGTCGTAGTCGGACAGGCGGGCTTTCTCCAGGTCCAGGGCCACCGGGAGATCGCAGACGATGCGGGCCAGCTCACGACTGCGGAAGACCTGCTCGCGAGCAGCGGCGACCTTCTCGCGCAGCTTGTCCGGCCTGACTTCGGCCAACCGCTCGTAGATGCCCTCCAGCGACCCGAACTGGCCGACCAGCTTCGCGGCGGTCTTCTCCCCTACTCCGGCAATGCCGGGGATGTTGTCGGTAGGATCGCCCTTGAGAGCCTTGTAGTCGATCATCTGGTTCGGGCGCAACTCGAACCGTTCCCAGATCTTGTCGGGCGTGTAGTAGACGGTTGCGTCCACTCCCTGGCGGGTGGTCATGAGCCGGGTGTGCTCGGTCACGATCTGGAGCATGTCCAGGTCTCCGGTCACGACGGTTGTTTCGATGCCCCGGGTGTCAAGGTCGCGGGTGATGGTGCCGATGACGTCGTCCGCTTCGTAGCCCTCCATCTCATAGACGGGGATGCGCAGCGCGGCCACGACCTCGCGAACCTTGGGAAACTGCGACCGCAGGTCGTCCGGCATCGGCGCCCGCGTGGCCTTGTACTCGGCGAACTGCTCATGGCGGAAGGTTGGTCCGGGCAGGTCGAAGCAGGCGGCCACGTAGTCTGGTCGCACATCCTGGATGCCGCGCAGGAGGATGCTGCAGAAGCCGAAGACCGCGTTCACCAGTTCGCCCTTGCTGGTTGTCAGCGGCGGCAGCGCGTGATAGCCGCGGTAGATGAGGCCGTTGCTGTCGAGCAGCATCAGGCGGGGCATGCTGGGCCTCTCGGTCGGCGCCGGCACGGGCAGAGGCCGGCCGGACTAGTGTAGCCGCCGTTCCGGGCTCGCCACCGGTGCCCCGCTCTGGGCTCGCTAGCAGCCGAAGCCGCCACCGCCTCCGCCGCCGCCGGGGCTCGACGGCGTCACGTCATCGAGGCCGTGGGCCACGATGTTGCGGACCGTCATCCAGCGCGGGATCGTCAGGAAGCCCACCGGGTTGCCCGTCACCGACGGCACCAGGGCGACGTTCTTGACGTTCGCCGTGCCCACCTTCTGGGCCAGACCGGCCAGCTGGACGGCATCCTCGACCGGCATATCCGTCCAGAACGCCGATCCCAGAGCGCTGATCAGATCCGGGACTCGCGGCAGCAGCTCACACGGGTTCAGCTGGGCGCGGATGGCCATCAGGACGGCCTGCTGACGTCCCATCCGCCCGTAGTCCGAGTCCTGGTGGCGGCTGCGGGCATAGGCCAGGGCGGTGTAGCCGTTCATGTGCTGCTGGCCGGCGGGGATGTTGATGGAGATCATCTTGCCGTCCTGGGGCCGTGGGTAGCGGGAGTCCTTGAGGGCCGTTGGGACGTTGATGTCGAGGCCGCCGAGGGCGTCGATCAGGTTGACGAAGCCCATCAGGTTGACGAGCACCGTGCCGTCGACGTGCAGGCCCAGGTACTGCCCGATCGCGCCCTCCAGGGCCTTGAAGCCGCGGACGAAATCCGAGCCGGGATACGGGTAGGCCTTCGGCCGGTTGACCGCGTCGCGCCACAGCCCATTCAGGAGATTCGGGTAGGGGAAGCAATGGCAATCGAAGGCCCCGGCCGCCTCCGGGGGCAGCGGCACGTTTTCCAGGTTGCGCGGGATGCCGTACATGACCGCGCGGCCGCTGGCGATCTCCACCTGCAGCAGGATCATCGTATCGGGGCGCAGACTCCAGCGGCCCACTCCCGAGTCGGCCCCCACCAACAGCACGTTCAGGAGGCCGTCGTCGGCCCATTGCTCCGGCGGCGTGTTCGGCCCGCTCACGTTCTCGACCGGGAAGATGGGGATGCCGTCGGCGGTTTCGGGGCCGGCTGTCACTTCCACGGTCGGCGTCGCCGAGGGCTGGAGCGTCACCTCGGCGATCACGGTCGCCAGGGCCGTCGGGGTCTGGTCCGCCGCCGGCGTGTCCTCGCCGCCGACCGGCGGCGCCGTTTCGCCTGGGGCCAGGTTGCCGCCGCCAAACCAACAGGGCGCGTCCTCGTTGAAGATGCACAACAGGGTGTCGCGGGACTGGACGCCCACGGCAGCTACGGCGAGGTGCGTTCCCACCGTCGCCGCGACGGCGATGCCCAGAACGGCAGCGTTGACTCGGCCGAGAGCTCGATCCGGGCGCCGGACTGCGGGCGTTTCCGTCCGGCCCAGGTAGGAGACGAATGCGCCTGCCGAGCGCGCCTCTGCCGACGCGACCAACCATGAGTCCACGATGGCCCAGGCGCGGTAGGCCAGCAGGACCAGGTTGACGACCAGGAAGACCGCGATCGCGTCGACCGAGAAGGCCAGCTGCGAGATGAACCGCCTGTCGAACAGAACTACGGCCAGCCCGAGCAGCGTCAGCGCCAGCGCCGGCAGCGCGACCAGCAAAGCCCTCCGCGTCCGCCCGCTGGGGACCAGACCCAGACCGGGGAACAGCAGCGACAGGACCGCGGCCCCAGCCGGCGTCCGAAGCCAGTCCTTAGCTCGCATCGTCTCGATTCCCCATAGCTGAACTGCACTGCCCGAGCCCAGGCGGGACGGGGCAACTATGGCCCAGGGATTGCGCTCCCCGCAACCGCGACCACGGCGGCGGGCACTCTACCGCCGGCCGGCCGCGTAGCGCCGGACGGCCGTCGGCACCGCAAGCAGCACCAGGCCCGCGGCGGCGAGCCCACCGAACACCAGCGCCCAGGGCGGTCCTGAGTCCGGCTGCTGAGGAGACGGGGGCGGGTTCTCGGTCCCTCCGCCGGCGTCCACCTCTGGTCCGTAGGCATCGTCCGAGACGGACCCGGCGGTGGGCGACGCTTCGGCCTGGACGTTGCCACCCGATTCCTGCGCGTCCTCCGGCACTGGCGACTGGACGGCCACAAAGGCGGTCGATGCGTTCGGCGCGGCGGCGCCCTTCTGGCTCGAATCTCCTCCGGCCGCGGCCGGCTGGTCCGCCTGCCTGTTCGAGAGGGTGAACGAGCCGGACTGGCCGAGGGTCGAGAGGGCCCCGACGACCAGAATGCCGGCCACTCCCGCGGCGGCCATCGAAACCCCCAGCGAGCGCACCGGGCCGAGCCGGCCGAGCACCGCCCGCAGCCCCTTCGGACGCGCCCAACCGCGTCCGCGCCGCAACCGGCGGGCCTGCGAGGCGCTGATGGTGAAGTCGCGCGGCCGGGGCGGCACCGGGAGCGAGGCCGCGGCCTCGGCCACGGCTTTGAAGTCCGCCAGGACCGCGGCGCACCCATCGCAGGAGGCCGCCATCTCGCGCGCGCGCTGCAACTCGAGGCCCTCGAGGTCACCCCCGAAGAGGCGGGCCAGGACCAGCTCGTCGTGAGCGGCATGGGTGGCGGGGTCGCGTTCCATCACGATCCTCAGACGGTCTCAGCCACGCAGCAGTTCCCTCGCCGGCTCGAGCGCGGTGCGCAGCGACACCCGGCCGCGATGGATGCGCGACTTCACGGTTCCGACGGAAATCCCCATGAGGCGGGCGATCTCCCCGTAGTCGTAGCCCTGGACATCGAACAGGACGATGCAGTTGCGTTGTTCGGCCGGCAGGCGGGCCAGCGCCTCCGCCAGAACGCCGTTTCGCTCCCGGGCCAGGCTCAGATGCTCGGGCTCCGTCCCCGCGTCGCCGGCGGGCTGCCAGGCCTCGTCCTCCAGCTCGGGGTACGGCTGCGCCGGGCGCCGCTTGCGGGCCCGCTGCAGGTCCATGGCCGCGTTGACCGCAATCCGGCCGAGCCAGGACCGCACGCTGCCGCCTCGGAACGTGGCCAGGTTGCGGTAGGCACTGAAGAACGCCTCCTGGACAGCGTCGGCGGCCTGGTCGCGGTCCGGAACCAGGCGGTAGACGAGCGCGTACAGGTGGTCCTGATGCCGTACCACCAGGCGGTTGAAGGCCTCCAGGTTGCCGTCCAACGCCTGCTCGACCAGGGCCGAATCCAGAGCCTGACCGGCATCTCGGGCCTCGACCCGGCCGGCCTCGCGCTTGTCTGCCATGGCCCTCTCTTCGCTCACAGCGGCATCGCGGCAACGCACAGGCAAGATAGCATGCGCCGCACCGCGCCCCGGCCCGCGGCGCCCGCCGGGCCGGCGCTCAGCGCCGCGGACGCGACAGGCTGTACCATGCCGCCTGGCCGCGCCGACGTGGCGGAACTGGCATACGCGCTCGACTCAAAATCGAGTGGCCGTGAGGTCATGCGGGTTCGACTCCCGCCGTCGGCACCAATCCCCTAGCAGCTGAACCCGCCACCGCCGCCCCCGCCGCCGCTGCCCGGACTGGGGGCCGGGACCTTGTCCAGGCCCGTGGCGACGATCTGCTTGGCCAGGGCCCAGCCGTTGCCGTCGACGCGGGTGGACCCGGCCGGGGACTTGAGGGTCCGAGGATCCAGGGAGAACTTGGCCACGTTCTTGCCGGAGATGTAGCTGGCGATGCCCGTCAGCTGGGACGCGGAGTCGAGCGGCATGTCCGTCCAGAAGGCCTGGCCCATGTCCTTGATCAGCGCCGGGATGCTGGACAGCTTGGAGCACGGGTTCACTGAGTCCCGCAGTGACTGCAGAACCAGCTGCTGGCGCTTCATGCGACCGTAGTCTCCCTCCGGGTCGTAGTGGCGGCTGCGGGCATAGGCCAGGGCCCAGTCGCCGGACATGCGCTGCTGGCCCGGCTGGATCACGAAGGAGATGTAGCTGCCGTTGCTCCAGGTGACGCTCTGTTTGCCGCTCGCCTCGCCGTCGGCCTTCATCTTGGCGATGGTCGCCCCCGACGCCTCGCCCATGCCGACGTCGTAGCCGCTCTCCTTGTACGCCGCGCCGCAGTTGCCGTAGTCGTGTTGCCAGGTGCCCTCGGGGCCGCAGGGGTGATCGACCAGCTTCGTCGGGACGTTGATGTCCACTCCGCCCAGATCGTCCACCAGGCGGACGAAGCCGGCCAGGTTGATGACCACCGAGCCGTCCACGTGGACTCCGGTGAGCGCCCCGATGCCCTGCTCGAGGGCCATGATGCCGCGCATGTAGCGGTTCTCGTCGCCCTGGTAGAAGGGGAAGTAGCTCGGGTGGCGGTAGGCCGCCTCGTACCAGAGGCCGTTGAGCATGTCGTACGGGAAGGTGTAGGGCGGGCAGACGAAGGTGTTGCCGGCCGTGCTCTTGTTGGGGTAGTGCTCGGCGATGCCCTTGGGCATTGGGATGCAGTACAGATTGCGGGCCAGGCTGAACATGGCAGCCTTGCCGGACTTCAGATCCACGTGCAGCAGGATCATCGTATCCGTGCGCAGACCGGCCGAGCGGTTGCCCGAGCTGCTCTGACCCTGGTCGACCCCGAGCAGCAGCAGGTTGAGCTTGCCGTCGGCGGCCCAAGCGGCGGAGTCCTGCGTCGTCTGGGAGTCGGGCAGCAGGCCGTACGGGAGCGACGCCGCCGGGGCCAGCGAGAACGAGGCTGCGCTCGGATCCGGCGAGCTGCCCGGGTCGTCAACCGGGATGCTGGGCGCCGTGGTCGACGTGTCAATCGGACCCAGGGATTCCTCCGCGTAGATGCAAGAGCCCGACTTGTCCCCGATGCAGGCCGCGCTG
>CAZFLI010000020.1:0-8643 GCA_964519845.1 uncultured Anaerolineaceae bacterium
GTAGATGGCCTGCTCCACGCCGATGCGCTCGTCGGCGTGATGCAGCGCGTCGAAAAGGACCTCCGGTTTGCCCTGGTCCAGCGACACGTCGGCCGATATCTTGCCGGCCCAGATGTCGCGGCCCTCCTCGCTCTTGCCCAGGCTGAACAGGTCGAACAGCGTCGGGTAAGCGATCTCGGTGGCGCGCAGGATCGTGTACATCTCGCCGTAGTCGTGCCAGTCGACCTCGCCGGCCGGATAGGTCATGGCCGGCTGGACGGCGAGGCGGCCGTCGGCAAAGCCGACAAGCTCGGCCCGGGTGAGCTCCGCGATGGGGCCGGACAGGATCATTCGAACCGGGCTGGTGGCGACCAGGCGGTCGCGGGTGGCGACCGGCAGGAGGTCCTTGTCGTCGGTGAGCAGGAGCGGGACGCCGCGCTGCACGGCCAGCGGGACCACGGCCAGGCCGGCCGAGAAATCAAGGCCGCTCGTCACCGCCACGGCATCGGAGAACGGCACGAGCTGGGCGGCCACGGTCGCAGCGGTGGCGTAGCGATCGGCGGCGGAGATGCGCGTCGGGGTCGGAGCGATCAGACCAATCTCGGCCAGGACCACGTCCGAAACGGCCGCGGGGGTGCCGACGACTCGCACGGCAGCCGGAGCCAGCCGGTCGAGCTCCGCCAGGGCCGCCTCGGACATCGCGCCCGGGGCGGTCAGCAGCAGCGGCGCGTCTTCGATGCCGGCCGCCGGGCCGGCCACGAGGCCGTCGGGGAAGTCGGAAGCCGTGGCCACGTAGACGGTATCGGCGCCGTCCGGGAAGGCGCGAGCCGAGACCGCGGCCGAGGTGGCGGAGGGATCTTCGCCGGCCAGCCGCTCCACCACGGTCTCCGGCGGCAGGGCGGCCGCCACCGCGCCCATCACCGCGTCCGAAACCACCGAGGCGGGGCCTACGACCTCAACCCGCGCCGGCGCCAAACGGACCAGCTCATCCTGCGTGACGGCGGGCAGCGAGGCGGCCTTCGTGTACAGCACCGCCCCACCCTCGTGGGCCGCGGCCGGGCCGGCCGCCAGAGAGTGGGCATAGGTCTCGCCCGAGACGAGGTAGACCACCGGCACCGGCCCCGCCACGGACAGCCGCTGCGAGATGGCAACGGCCGTGGCGTAGCGGTCGCCGCCGTCGAGTTGCTCGGTCACCACCGTGGGTGAGCCGAGAGCCGTGGAGTCGGCCGCTTCGGCGCGCTGCGTGAGGGGCGGCAGCGGCGCCAGGGCGCCGGCCAGGATGGCCACGACCAGCAGTCCTCTGGCGCGAACCCAGGTGCGACGCGGCGTGGTGGAGTGCGTCATGCACGGAAGGTAGCGGGGCGCGGGCCGGGCTGGCAACCCGCCAAAGGGGCTAGCGGCCGGCCGGCACGGTCAGGGCAGCCGCGGGCTGCGCGGGGCCGGGAGCGAGATCTCCGGCCAGCTCGCGGAAGCGGTCGACGGCCTCCGGCCGGATCGAATACCAGACCCAGGTGCCGCGCCGCTCGGATTCCACCCAGCCTGCCTCCCTCAGCACCCGCAGGTGGTGTGAGACGGTGGGCTGCCCGACCTCGCAACAGGACGTGAAGCCGCAGGCGCAGACCTCGGGCTCGGCGCTCAACTGGCGAAGGATGGACAGCCGCGCCGGATCGGCCGCTGCCTGCAGCAGCCGGACGTCGGGATCGGTAGCGCGCTTCATGTCTTTCAGGATATCGAGAGGTTTCGATATTGACAATGCTCGATGTCCACCGTATCCTTCGACCCTCACAAGGAGTTCGATAGATGTCGATATACTACAGTCCCGAGCTCGTCCGGGCCCTGATGCAGGAACGGATCCAGGAGGCCCAGGCGTCGCGCCTGGCGCTTGGATTCGACCGGGACGACCGGATCGTGACGCGCGAGAATCTCATAGGCCGGCTCAGCCGCCGGGTTTCCCGGCGCTCGGTCGCGCAGCCCCCTACTCCCTGCCGGCAGCCCTGCTGAGGACTCCCATGACGGACCAGGTCCACGAAACCGTTCGCAAGCACTACGCGGAGGCAGCCCTCGCCGTCGCGAACCGCGAGAGCTGCTGCGGCGACGACGGCAACTACGGCAGCGCGCTCTACTCCGCTCTGGAGCGGGGCGAGCTGCCCGACGCCGCCGTAATGGCCTCGCTGGGCTGCGGCAATCCCGTCGCCGTGGCGGAACTGCACCCCGGAGAGCGGGTTCTGGACCTGGGTTCCGGCGGCGGGATCGACGTCTTGCTGTCGGCCCGGCGAGTCGGCCCCACGGGCAAGGCCTTCGGCCTGGACATGACGGACGAGATGCTTGCCCTGGCGCAACGCAACGCCGCCGAGGCCGGCGCCACAAACGTCGAGTTCCTGAAGGGCCAGATCGAGGCCATTCCCCTGCCGGCAGCCTCGATCGACGTCGTCATCAGCAACTGCGTCGTCAACCTGGCGGCCGACAAGACGGCCGTCTTCCGCGAGATCGCGCGCGTCCTCCGGCCGGGCGGGCGGATCGGCATCAGCGACATCGTGGCCGACGATTCATTGACGCCCGAACAGCGGGCCGAGCGCGGCTCGTACGCCGACTGCGTCGCCGGGGCGCTCTCGTTCGCGGAATACCGCTCCGGGCTCGAGGCGGCAGGCCTCACGGACATCTCCGTCGAATCGACTCATGCGGTCGGTGACGGCATGCACGGCGCCATCATTCGAGCCTCCAAACCGGCCGACGGAGCCGAGCCCGCGCTTGAGCCCGAGGCCTCCGGCTGCCGCTGCGGCGGCGGAGGCTGCTGACACTCTTCGGCGCCTATCATGGGCCCATGAATCCCACCCGCGACGCCGACGGATCCGACCTGATCGCGATCCTGGAGAGCGCCGGACATCGCGTGACCGAGTCGCGCCGGGCGGTGGCACGGCTGATCGCTGCTCGAGATGGAGCTTTCGAGGCCGCCGATCTGGTCGCCGATTCGCAGCGGCTCGGGTCCGGCGCGGCGCGGGCTACCGTCTTCAGAACGCTCGAGATGCTGGTCGCATTGGGGGTAGTCGAGCGCCTGGATCTGCCGAACGGCCGCCACTCCTACGTGCGCTGCGAGAGCCGCCGCCATCACCATCACCTGGTGTGCACGGACTGCGGCCGATCGGTCGACCTCGAGGAGCTCGGCATGGCCGCGATCGTCACTGATGCCGAGCGACGCACCGGGTACCAAATCGACGGCCACCGGGTGGAACTGTACGGGCTGTGCCCCGCCTGCCGCCGCGGCCGGGGCGCCTAGGCTCTCTCGACCCCGCGGCGCAGACTGCCGGCGACGTTGGTGGCGGCCAGCACCAGCGCGAACAGCGCGCTCTCCACGAGCACCACGGTGGCCCCGCTGGCCGAGTTGAGCCAGTAGCTCAGGTATAGCCCCACGACCGGGCAGGCGGCCCCAATGGCGCCGGCGGTGGCGACGAGACGACCGAAGCTGCGCGAGACCAGCTGCGCGGTGGCGGCCGGAGTGATCAGCATCGCCACGACCAGGATGATGCCGACGGCCTGCAGGCTGATGACGATCGTCAGGGCGATCAGGGCCAGCAGCAGGTAGTCGAGCCGGTCCACGGGGAGACCCGAAGCCGCCGCTCCCAGGGGGTCGAAGGTGGCGTACAGCAGCTCCTTCCAGAAGACGAGCACCGTCGCCAGAACCAGCGTCGCCAGAACCGCCAGCGAGAGCAGGTCCGTTACGCCGATGGCCAGCACGTTGCCGAACAGGAAGCCGAAGAGATCGCCGACGTAATTGGGGATCGTGCTGAACAGGAAGATGCCCAGGGCGAACATGGCGGCGAACAGGACGCCGATGGCCGTGTCGCTGCGCAGCCTCCCGTTGCGAGTCAGCCAGCCGATGGCCAGGGCCGTCCCCACCGCCGCGATCGAGGCGCCGAAGTAGAACGGCGCCTTGACGATGTAGGCCACCACGACGCCCGGGAAGGCGGAGTGGCTCAGCGCGTCGCCCATGAAGGCCAGCCCGCGCAGCACCATGTAGCTGCCCACCGTGGCGCAGACCAGCCCCACGATCATCGACGCGGCCAGACCCCGGACGAAGAACGAGAAGCCGAGCGGATCGAGGACCAGTTCCTGCAGATTCACGCCCGCCCTCCCTGGTCGTCGTGGAAGTGCCGCTCGCGGCCGGCCGGGTCGTCGTGGTGGTGCGAGTCGTCCAGGATGCCGAGGCCCTCGCCGAGGACCAGCAGGTGGGGGCCGTAGGTGCGGGCCAGGACGTCCCTATCGGTGATCAGCTCGGCCGGTCCGGAGGCCACGATACAGCGGTTGACAGCCACGATGGAGCGGAAGTGGCGCGCCGCGGCAGCCAGGTCGTGGGTCGTGGCCACGACCGCCTTGCCGCGGTCGGCCTCGTCGGCGAGGAGCGCCATGATTGCCTCTTGCGTGGGCAGGTCTACGCCGGTGACCGGCTCGTCGAGCAGATACACGTCCGCCTCGGCGGCCATGGCCCGGGCCAGGAAGGCGCGGCGACGCTGCCCGCCGGAGAGGGCGCCGATCGGCGAACAGGCTCGGTCGGCCATGCCGACCCGTTCCAGGGCCGCTGCCACGGCCTCGCTGTCGGCGCGGCCGGGCTGGCGCAAGGGACCAAGGCGAGGGTAGCGGCCCATCATGGCCACGTTCCAGACGCTGACGGGGAACGACCAGTCGACCAGCTCTGCCTGCGGCACGTAGGCCACTCGATGGGCGTGCCGGCCGGCCGGCGCCCCCAGCACCTCCACGGTCCCGGTCCACGGCCGAAGCAGCCCGGCGATCAGCTTGAGCAGGGTCGATTTGCCGCCCCCGTTGGGCCCGACGACGGCGACCAGCGCGCCCAGCGCGATGTCGAGGTCCACATCCTCCAGGGCGAGCCGCTCGCCGTAGCCGGCATTGACCTTGCACACGCGCACGGCCGTCTCCGCCGGCGCCTCCGGGCAGGCCGCCTTCTTTCGGGCCGTCACTCAAGTGCCCTCACGATCTGCTCGGTGTCCCACCGGATCATTCCTTCGTACGTGTCAACCGGCGAGTCACCCAGCGAACCATCGTACAGGGTGGAGACCACCTTCACGCCTGCCTCCGACGCCAGCTGGTCGATGAGCTTCGTTGGGAACTGAGCCTCGCTGAAGACCGCCTTTGCGCCGGAGGACCTGATGGCATCGACGAGGGCGGTCATCTGCGCGGCGCTTGGATCCTGGCCGGGCGCTTCGACCGCGACGCCCACCACGGTCAGCCCATACTCGCGGGCGTAGTAGGGGAACGCGTCGTGGAAGGTCACGATCTTGCGGTCGGCCTGGGGAACGGTCCCGATCTGCGCGCGCACCCAGACGTCCAGCGTCTCGAGCCGCTGCTTGTAGGCCGCGCCATTCGCGTCGTAGTCCGTCGCGTGCCCGGGGTCCGCCTGCTTCAGCCCTGCCGCGATCCGGTCCACGTACAGCTCGGCGTACTTCACGTCCATCCAGAGGTGCGGGTTCTGGGTGCCTTCAGACTCGCCCGCGAGCAGATCCACGCCGGGCAGGCCCGCCGCCAGTGTCAGGACGGGCGTTCCCTCGGGCGCGGCGTTGGTGATCGTCTTCTTCACCCAATCGTCCACGCCAAGGCCGTTCATCACCACCAGCTTGGCCGAGGCCAGGGCCCTCATGTCGCTGGGGCGCGGCTCGAAGGTGTGGACGTCGGTGTTCTTGGGCACGAGGCTCGCGACCGACACGTAGTCGCCGCCCACGTTGGCAACCATGTCCGCGAAGACGGTGGTGGTCGCGACCACGCTCAGCTTGCCATCCGTGGCGGCAGACGAACCGCAGCCGGCCGAAGCCGCGGCGATCGTCGCGGCGACGATGGCGGCCAGGGCGACGGATCGAATTGGCCCGGAAGGGACGGCTGACGAAGACAAGGACGACCTCAGGTGGGGCCGGATCGGCTCACGCACGATACTTGAATTGAGACTGAGTCGCAACTGGTCGAGCGGGTGCTTCAAGTCGAATATGCCGCCGTCGCCCGCGCGGGGGTCCTCCTCTCGTGCCACGGCTCACGGGTTGACGTCAAGCCACACTGCCGGTACCATCCGCTCCAATCCTGAGCAAGTTACTAGGGATTAGAGGTTGCCGGGTGAGCTTCACTGAAACCGTGATCCTGGCGGCCTTCGCCGGCGCCACCATCTTCATCGGCTTGCCCGTCGGTAGACTGGTCGGTCTCTCCCCCAGAGTCCGCGTCGCGCTCGCGGCCGCGTCGTCCGGCGTCATCCTGTTTCTGCTGGTCGAGATCCTGGGCCACGCCATCGAGCCGGTCGAGGAGGCGCTGACGGCGGCCCGAGAGGGCGGGCCTGCCGGCGAATTCGCGATGCGCGCGACGGCGCTTGCCGGCGGCCTGATTCTGGGATTGCTGTCGGTGACGTACCTCAGCCGCCGCCTGAGCGCTTCCTCCCAGGGCGGCATCTCGCCGCGGCAGATGGCCCTCGGCACGGCGACGGGCCTGGGACTCCACAACTTCTCGGAGGGGCTGGCCATCGGCCAGTCGGCGGCCGGCGGCGCCACCACGCTGGCCCTGGTCCTGGTCATCGGCTTCGCGCTGCACAACTCAACTGAGGGCTTCGCGATTTCCGCGCCGCTCGGGCTGGGCACCCGGCCGAGCTGGCGTTTCCTGGGGGCGCTGGGCGTGGTCGGCGGCGGGCCCACGTTCCTGGGCGGAATCGTGGGTTACTCCTTCGTCTCGCCGGTCTTGTCTATCGCTTTCCTGAGCCTCGCCGCCGGCGCCCTGATCTTCGTCTTCAACGAGATCATGGCCGCGTCGCGGCGCTTCTCCCTGCCGATGGTTGCGGGCGCCGCCCTCTCGCTGGGCTTCTTCGTGGCCGTGGGCACGGAGCTCGTGCTGGAGCTGGCGGGCGCCTAGATACCGGCGCCGGCGGCCTCCGCCTCAGGCCGGCACCACCGGATCGATCGGGTACTCGGCAAGCGGCTGCGGCCCGTCTGCCGTGAGGCGATAGACGTCTTCGAAGCGCGCGCCACCGAAGCCCGGGATGGCCAGGACCGGATGGCCGATGGTCACGGTCATGCCTTCGGCGAGGGGCAGTTGGCGGTGAGGCGGAATGATCGTCGGGGCGGGTGGCTCCTCGAACCGCAGCCCGATGCCGTGGCCGATGCCGTAGACCTGGTAGTCGGCCAGGCCGTGGGCCGCGGCCGCGGCCTTCGCCACTTCGTCCAGGGCGGCGGTCGTGGCGCCGGGGCGCATGGCCGCGCGAACCGCCGTCACGATCTCGCGGTAGGTGGCAATCAACTCGGCCTGGCGGGGGTCGGGCTGGCCCAGGACGAAGGTCCGGGCCAGATTGGCGCAGTAGCCGTCGACCTGCGGGGTGAGGTCGATGAGGGCCAGTTGGCCGCGCTCCAGGGGGCGGGGGCTGATGCGGCCGTGGAGCATGCAGGTCTCGATCCCAAAGTTGACGTGCAGCGGAGTACTGGTGGCCTCGGCACCGGCGCGCATCATCGCGTACAGGGCCTCAGTAGCGACCTCCTGGGCGGAGACGCGCGGCCGCAGCAGCGCTCGGGCTCGATCCATGCCGACACCGGCGATCCGCTGGGCTTCGGCCATAGCGGCAAGTTCGTCGGCGTCCTTGATGGCCCGCAGGGGGTCCATGACCGGGTCGGACGAGACAAGCTCCACCTGCGGGTTGACCTGGCGGAACATTTCGACCAGGAAGGCCGGCGTGTGAAACCACATCTGCATGCCGACCTTCGGTCTGCCGCCCGCCGCAGCGGCCCCGAACGGGTCGGCCGCCGCCAGCTCACGCAGCCGCTCGACGATGTCGTGGATCTGTCCGCCGACGCTGCCGAAGACACGGACCTTGCCGTCGGCCAGGGCGGCCAGCAACTCGGGTTCCTCGCCGCTGAAGGCGATCAGCTCGGGCGGGCCCTCGAAAGGGATCACGGCACGCGGCTGAGTCCGATCCGTGCCGAAGAGCCAGATGTAGTCGTCGTGGTTCATGACCACGATCGCGATAAGGCCCTGCTCGCGCATGCCCTTCTGGACGCGCGCGATCCTGTCATATCGGACGGGGAGGCTGCCGGTCGGGGAGGTCATCGGTCGGTCAGATCGAACTGGCGCAGGCCCGACACGTCGTGGCTTCCGCCGGCGCCGATCCAAAGCGGATCGCGACTTCGGTGGCGGGATCGCCCGTCTCCTTGAGGATCACCTTCAACGGCGAGATCTCGAGGTTGCCGAGGGCGTAGCCGGAGGGCGGCATGAGGACGTCGTTCACCAGCGAGTTGACGACGTTGCCCATCGCCACGCCGATGATCACGCCGACCGCCAGGGCCAGGGGCGTTGGTCCGGAGCAAGAACGCCATGAAGCCGGACATTGATGCCTCCTGGGTGCTCTTGGGTCTGTGCCCTAGCATAGCGGGGCGTCGCATTGGGGTAGTGCGGGGCTTCCAGCGTCTCGGCGTCATCCGGCCGGGGCGGCGCTGATACGATGGCCGAGGACGCCCGCGGCGATCATCGAGCGGGGCGATCCCACATGAGAGGCCACGGAGTGAGCGGCGAAGACAAGGCCCAGAGCGATCCAACCGCCCAGCCCGGCACCGGTCCGGCCGAAGGGCCGGTAGGAGCGCCCGGCTGGCCGCCACCGCCGCAGGGCTCCTGGCCTCCGCCGCCGCAGGGCTCCTGGCC
>CAZFLI010000020.1:8743-20929 GCA_964519845.1 uncultured Anaerolineaceae bacterium
CGCAACCCGGCTGGCCGCCACCGCCGCAACCCGGCTGGCCGCCACCGCCGCAACCGTACTACTACTCTGCCTACCCCACGCCCGGGCCGATGCCCGGGTTCACCTGGGGCGGCATGACGGTCCGCTTCGGGGCCCTGATGATCGACGCGGGCATCATGTTCGTGGCACTCCTCATCGCCTCCGCGGCCGCGCAGGCGTTCGGCATGGAGTACACGGGCTACGGCACGGAGTACTCCCCCGGCGCCGCGGCCACGATGATCATCTTCTACGGACTGTTGCTCGCCTATCACCCCGTCTTCTGGTGGGCTCTGCAGGGCACACCGGGCCAGCGGGCGCTGGGCTTGAGGGTTGTCAGGGCGGTGGACGGGGCGCCGCTCAAGCTGGGCGCGACGCTGGGTCGCTACGCGGTCTGGTTCGGCTGCCAGATCACGATCATCCTGGCCATAATCGCGGCCGCGATGGCAGGGGAAGACGCGGCCAAGCGAGCCTGGTGGGACAAGGCCTCTGGCAGCGTCGTGGTCAAAGCGGTCTGACGGGACTGACACGCGAAAGCGCGGCCCGGCTCAGGTGCCGGACCGCGCTTCTGCTGTTGCGCCCTATTCGGAAGTGACGGTCACGTCGGCGGCGACCTGTGAGCCGGCGCCAGCGCCGTCGTTGCCCCGCAACCCGCCCCCGGCGACGGCGATGACGACCGTATCCCCGGCGGTGACGTCGGAGCTGGTGGCCACGTTGCGCTGGTGAAAGGTCGTTGTCGAGGCTGTGGAGATGGTCACCGTCTGGCCGTTGGCCAGCTTGAGAGTGATCGAATCAGCGCCCACGGCGGTCACCGTGCCGGCGATGGCGTTGACCCCGCCTCGGAAGCCGAGGCCGTCGCCGAGGCCGTCGCGGTCGCCCAGGAGCGCCGGCTGGCCCGGCACGAAGCTGGCGTCCGGGGCGATGGGGCGGGCCGCGCCGGCTCCGTTGCCCACGGGGATCGTGTTGCCGCCGGTTGTGGTGGTGCCGGAGACGGTGGCCCGGCCGGCCGCGAAGGCGATTCCGGCCGTCGCCCCCAGGGCGATGATGGCGAGGAGGGTGGTGACGGCGCCGGAGCGGCGGAGCCTGACGGTTGCGACATCCTGCGGCGAGCCTGCCTCGGCGGGATCGCCGGTGTCGGCCGTCTGCGGGTCGCCGGCGTCGGCCGGCGTCCAGACCGGCGATTCGGCGGCGGCGTCTGTCTTGCTGGTTGGCATGGTCGGACTCCTTGAGGATTGAGTGCGACGAGTCTGGACCGGTGGTGCTTTCGAACGGGTTACGGCCGCAGCCTCAGCGCCCGGCCGCCGTCCGAGGCCAGCTGATGGACAGGCGCGCTCCACCCAGCGGCGAGTCGCCGATCGCCCAGCGGCCACCGGTGGAGTGGGCAATCGCCCCGGCGATGGCCAGGCCGAGCCCCGCGCCGCCGGGGGCGTCGGTGGCGCGGTGGAATCTGTCGAAGACACGCTCTCGCTGTTCGGGCGGAATGCCGGGCCCCGAGTCGTCGACCGACAGCCGCAGCCGGCGCCCCTCGGCCGCGACCGAGACGGCGATGCTGCCGCCCTCCGGCGAGTACTTGCAGGCGTTGTCTAGCAGCACGCCGACCAGGCGGTCCAGCCACTCCGGCGGGGCCGTCACGATGGCCGGCTCGGCCGTATCGCGGCCTTCCGGGCCGGCAACGGTCAGCTGCTGGCCACGGGCCTCGGCGACCGCCGCGAACCTGTCGGCGGTCTGGGCCGCGAGTACGGCCAGGTCCACCGGCTCGGCGGCGGGAGCCCCGGCGGACGAATCGAAGCGGGCCAGCCAGAGCATGTCGTCCAGCAGGCGGCGCATCCGCCGCAGCTCGGCGTCGATCCGGCTGAACGCGGCCGCATCCCAGGCCCTCTCGCGAGTCCTGGCAAGGGCCAGGCTGGTCTGCGCCTCGACCACCGAGAGCGGAGTCCGCAGCTCGTGCGAGGCATCGGCCGTGAACTCGAGCTGGCGCTGCCGGGCGCGCTCGATCGGGGTAGCCACCCGCCAGCCGATCAGCACCGCGCCGGCGAAGGTGAAGACAAGCAGCGCCAGGCCGATCCCTATCTCCGCCGCGACGAGCGTCTGCAGGGTGTGCTCGGCGCCGTCCATGGTCTGGCCGGCCACCAGACGCCCGACGGGCAGATCGCGTCCGGCGACGCGGTAGCGGGTGCCGTCGATGACGATCGTGGTGGGCGCCCTGACGCCGGCGGCCTCGGCCGGCAGGTCCACCTCGTTCAGGCCCTGGGCCTTCGGCGTGCCATTCGGCGAGACCTGCCACAGCAGGACCGGGACGCCGCGCGGATCCAGCCGATCGGGATCGAAGCCGCGCCCGCCCTGCCAGCCGGCCCCCGGCTCGAGGGGCTCGCCTCTGACGACGAAGTCGAGCGCCACCTTCAGATTGCGGTCCACCTCCGCGGTCAGGTTGGCCGAGACCACCGAGGCCACCGAGACGGCGATGGCCAGATAGGCGAGGCCGACGACGATGCTGGCAGCCAGCGCGGCGCGGACCGTCAGCTGCAGAACCGAGGGACCGGAGTGGTGGGCCGGACGGGCGCTTCGGCTCTGACGGTCGCCCCGCGGCACCGGGCGGCTGAGCGAGGGGAGCCTCATCAGGCCTCCTCGAGCCGGTAGCCGGCTCCTCGAACGGTGACGATTCGAATGCCGGCGGCCGGCAGCTTGGCCCGCAGGCGGCTCATCTGGACGTCGATGGCGTTCGAGCCGAGCGGATCGGTCTCGTCCTTCCAGGCGTGCTCGGCGATGGCCTTGCGGTCCACCACGGCCGGTGAGCGGCGCATCAGCAGCTCCAGGATCGCGTACTCGGTAGCCGTCAGGGCGACCGGACGGCCGGCGACGGTGACTTCGCGCCGGACGGGATCGAGGGCCAGGTCGCCGCGCGTGACGGTCGGCGCATCTACCCCGCGGGGCCGGCGCTGCAGGGCGCGCACCCGCGCCAGCAGCTCACCGAAATCGAAGGGCTTGGTCAGGTAGTCGTCCGCCCCCGCGTCCAGCCCGCGGATGCGGTCCGGTGGCGCGTCGCGCGCGGTCAGCATCAGGATGGCCGTGGGCTTCCCGTGCTTGCGGGCCCAGGCCACGACATCGATGCCTTCGGCGCCGGGCATGCGCCAGTCGATGATCGCGACGTCGTAGTCGTAGAACTTGAGCATGTCGATGGCGTCATCACCGCGCTCGGCGGCGTCCACCTGGTAGCCGTTGTCCTCGAACCCGAGGACCAGCACCTCGCGCAGGCCCGGATCATCCTCTGCGACCAGAACTCGCATCCATCCTCCCGGCCGCCCCAATCCCCGAGCGGCATCGTTCATCGTACTTCCCGCCCCTACCCCGCCCCGGCGCAGTCGTACAGGGAGGCGGCGACACCCGTTTCGGGGACGATCTTGCAGTTGGCAGTGACCCACGAGGTCACGTTCGAACCACCGAAACCGCCGCCGAAGCCACCTCTGCCGCCGGCCAGGACGAACCGCAGCTCGCCCGAGGCGAGGTAGGCCCTGAACTCCTCGACGGTGGGTGTCGGATCCGAGCCGGTGAAGCCGCCCATGGCCATGACCGGCAGGCCCGTGGCGATCTCGATGGAGCCTGCCTCCTGGGACGAGTTGGCGGCCACGATCCACTTCGCGCCGCCGCGATTGGCGACCAGGAAGTCCGTCAGGGCAGAGTCCGCCGCAGCGCCGGGCCCGCCGCCGGGCCGGCCGCCGAAGTTGCCGCCGGGCCGGCCGCCGAAGCCGGCTGCCTCGCCGGGCCCGGGGTGCGGGTCGCCGCCGCCGTAGGCGTTGTCGATGGTCTCGAGCGAGTAGGCCGCCGGGCCGGCCAGCATGGCCGCCATGGCAACTGCGGCCGCGGTCACGGCCAGGCTCCGCGCCGCGGCGCTGCCGGCCAACCGGGGGAGAGACAGCGCCACCAGTACGGCCAGTGCGGCGCCGGCCGCGAGGATGGAGGCAGCACCGAGGCCCGGGTAGAAGTCGGGCGTGCGGTCCAGCAGCGTGGCCCCGAACCAGGCCGTGGCCAGGCCGGCCAGGCCCACCGCGGTTCCCCCCAGCCACAGGCGGGTGCGGGCGATCTTCAGGCGCGCTGCCCACAGATCGCTGAGGCCCGCCCCGACCAGGGCCGCGATGGCCGGCGCCAGAGCGACGGCGTAGTAGGAGTGGACGATGCCGGACATATAGGAGAAGACGACGGCCGTGACCACGAACCAGCCGCCCCACAGCAGGTAGCCGGCCAGGCCGATGTCGGTCCGGCGAGCGTAGCGCCGCCGGAACAGGCCGTAGGCGAGGCACGCGAGCGCGAGCGGGATGAGCCAGGCGATCTGGCCGAACCACTGATCGTTGAAGAGTCGGAACAGATCCGCCTCACCGCCGAAGCCGAAGCCGCCGCCGGGGCCGCCGGCCGGTCCGCGGCCGCTGCCGAAGATGCGGCCCAGGCCGTCGTAGCCGAAGATCAGATCAAGGACGGAGCCCGTCTGGCTGCCGCCGATGAACGGTTTGGAGCCGGTGGGTAGCAGCTCCACGATTGCCACCCACCAGCCGCTCGAGATCAGGACCGCCGCCAGGGCCGCCGTCAGGCCGACGATCCGGCGGCGCAGGGTGGTGGCCGCGGAGAAGCCGAAGACCAGGGCAAAGGCCGGCAGCACCAGATAGGCCTGCAGGTACTTGGTCAGGAAGGCCAGGCCGACCAGCGTCGCCGCCAGCGTCATCCAGCGATAGCTGCCGCTCTCAACAGAGCGGATCAGCGCCCAGGCAGCCGCGACAAGGAGCAGGGTCAGCAGCGCATCCGGGTTGTTGAAGCGGAAGATCAGGACCGAGGCCGGGGTCAGGGCCATGACGATGGCCGCCATCAGGGCCGCCGCGGGGCCGAACGACCGCTTGACGGCCGCGAACAAGAACCCAACGGTGGCCACACCGCAAACGGCCTCCGGCAGCAGGATGCTCCACGAGCTGAGGCCGAAGATTCGCACCGAGAGTCCCATCAACATCGTGGACAGAGGCGGCTTGTCGACGGTGATGAAGTTGCCGGCGTCGAAGCTGCCGAAGAACCAGGCCGACCAGCTCTGCGAGGCGGCCAGCGAGGCAGCCGAGTAGTAGGTGTTCGCATAGCCGCTGACCGTCAGGTTCCAGACGTACAGCAGGCCCCCCAAGGCCAGCACGGCGAGGAGGGCCGGCCGCACCCAGACTGCGTCCGTCTCGGCGCCGCGGAGGAGCGCCCGGGCCAGACGGCCGTTCAGGCCGACCAGACCACGGGCCGGCTCGTCCGAGGTGGGTCGCGGAGCAATGCCGGGTTCGGTGATGGCGGTCATCCTCTTGTGTCCTTATCGGTAGGAGAGGTTAGCCAGGGCCCGCGCATTCGGCAGGCGCCGCCCTCTCGAGGGGTCGATGGCCAGGCGAAGGATCAGGAAGCGGACGAGGGTCGCCAGCGCATTCGCGGCGACCAGGACGGCGATTTCGGACAGACGGCCGTGGCGAGGAGCCGCGACCGACAACCCCACCAGCGAAGCGGTGGTGATGGCCAGGGCCGCGCCCAGAGCCAGCAGCCCGGCCGCGTGGTGCCTTGCCAGGCCGTCCGACCCTTGTACCTCGAAGGTGAGACGGCGATTGGCTGCGGTGTTCCCGACGGCCGTCACCAGCAGCGCCACGGCGCTGCAAATCTCGGCCGGGGCCTGGGTCCGCAGAGCGGCGTACAGGGCAAGGTAGGCCAGCGTGCTGGCTACCCCGATTGCGCCGAAGCTGACCAGCTGGCGGGCGAAGGCCCGCGGCGACGCCTCGCTGGGCGAACGTGCGGCGAACCAGGTGGCGGTCATGGGCCCGCACTATGGCGGCCTCAGTCTTGCGATCGGGTTACGCGATCGCCCCCCGCGCGCCTACCTGACGGCCGGGCCGAAGAGGCGGCCGAGCATCTCCTTGACTTCCTTCTGGCCGGGCTTGTCGTCGTTGGTCTCGTAGACGCCCTTTCCGGCCGGGGTATCGATGGTGATGCGCAGGAAGTCGATGTCGGGTCCGTCTTCGCCACCGCCGCGCGACTTCTTCTCGACCTTGATCTCCTTCACCTGCCCCGGTGCCATGGCCCAGTTGCCCGGCGTCTCGGACAGGATCTGCTCGGGCGTCATGACCAGGTAGCGTTGGCCGATGTTGTATCTGGCCTTGATCTGGGCGCCCCACTGCCCAAAGACGCCGCTCCCGGATGCCTTCGCGCCCGCCTTCGCCTCCGCCACGGCCCTCTTGCGCAGCTCATCTGTCATCCGCGCGCCGAGGAGGCGCTGGTCGGTTACGACGAGCACCCACTCCTCCGACTTGAGGAAGCCTGTCTTGATGCGCGCGTCGGGGATGACCCCGACGACCTTCTCAGCCATCACCGCACCTCGCTTCGCTCGGACCGAGCCGGGCAATTGTAGGCCCGCCCCAGGAGCGCTTGCCATCCTGCACGCTCCGTAATATCCTCAACGTCGTGTGGACTATCTACCTGTCACAGAGTTCCGGTGGCACACATAGCGAACGCGCGGCTCTCGAGGCCGACATCCTGAGCGAGCTGACCTCCTGGTCGCCGCGCGAGCGTCACGGCGTCTTCAGTGCCTGGCACCGCCACGCCCTCAGCCTGGTCCATCTCAACGTCCTGACCGTGCTCGAGGCGGAGGGCCCGCTGCCGATGAAGGGCCTGGCCGAGGCGATGGATGTGTCGGACGCCAGCGTCACCGGCATCGTCGATCGCATGGAGAAGCGCCACCTGGTGGAGCGCCGGCACGGCACGGACGACCGCCGCCAGGTCCTGGTCCACCCGACCGAGGCGGGCCGCCAGGTCTTCCGCGACATGGAGGATCGCCGGCGGCAGATCCACAGCCGGGTCGTAGCCGAATTGTCCGATGAAGATCTGGCAGTGGTTCTCAAAGGCATGCGGGCCATTCGCGCCGCCCGCGATCACGTTCTTGGCACAATTGACTGCCACGCCGCCCCCGAGCGAACAGAGGAGACTGAATGAAGCGCCTGCTCGCCGCCTACCTGCGGCCCTATCGCCGGCGCATCACTCTGGTGGTCCTGCTGGTCGGCGTCCAGGCCCTCGGCAACCTGTACCTGCCCAGCCTCAACGCCGACATCATCAACAACGGCGTCGTGCGAGGGGACACGGACTACATCCTCCGGACCGGGGCCTTCATGCTCGTGGTCACCCTGGTGCTGGGCGCTTGCTCGATCGTCGGCGTCTACTTCGGCGCTATGACGGCCATGGCCGCCGGGCGCGACATCCGCGGCGCCCTGTTCCGCAAGGTCATGGAGTTCTCCCAGCAGGAGACGAACGTCTTCGGGACGCCGACCCTGATCACGCGCAATACCAACGACGTGACGCAGGTCCAGATGGTCCTGGTGATGGCCTTCACCGTCATGATCATGGCGCCGATCATGCTTGTCGGCGGGGTGATCATGGCCGTCCGCGAGGACGTGCCGCTGTCCGGCCTGCTGCTCGTGATCATCCCTCTGATCCTGCTGGCGATCACGATCATCGCCCTGCGGGCCCTGCCGCTGTTCCGCTCGTTGCAGAAGAAGACGGACCGCATCAACCAGGTCATGCGCGAGAAGCTTTCGGGAATCCGGGTGATCCGGGCCTTCGCCCGAACCGAGCGAGAGGAGCGGCGCTTCGACGAGGCGAACCACGACCTGACCGATACTCAGCTCCGCATCAACCAGCTGTTCGCCACGATGATCCCTTTCCTGTTCGCCATCATGAACCTCTCGACGGTGGCGATCGTCTGGTTCGGCGGCCTGCGGATCGAATCGGGCGGGATGCAGATCGGCAACCTCTCGGCCTTCCTGCAGTACGTGATGATGGTTCTGTTCTCGGTGATGATGGCGGCGATGATGTTCGTCATGGTGCCGCGCGCGGCGGCGTCGGCCGAACGAATCCAGCAGGTCCTGGACGTCAAGGAGACGCTCCGCGATCCGGACGAGCCCCAGGTGATCGCCTCGCCCCGCGGCGTGGTGGAGTTCCGAGACGTGGAGTTCCGCTATCCGGGGGCCGAGGATCCGGTCCTGTGCGGCATCTCGTTCACCGCCCGTCCCGGCCAGACGACGGCCATCGTCGGCAGCACCGGCTCGGGTAAGTCGACGCTGGTCAACCTCATTCCCCGCTTCTACGACGTCACGGCGGGCACGGTGCTGGTGGACGGCGTGGATGTCCGCCTGCTGCGCCAGGAGGCCCTGTGGCAGCTCATCGGAGCCGTGCCCCAGAAGGCGTTCCTGTTCAGTGGGACCGTCGCCGACAACCTCCGCTACGGCAACGAGGAGGCGGACGATGCGGCGCTGTGGAGCGCCCTGAAGATCGCCCAGGCGGATGACTTCGTGCGCCAGATGGAGGGCGGCCTCGAGCACGAGATAGACCAGGGCGGCGCCAACGTCTCCGGCGGCCAGCGCCAGCGCCTGGCCATCGCCCGAGCCGTGGTCAAGAGGCCCAGGGTCTACATCTTCGACGACAGCTTCTCCGCCCTGGACTTCAAGACCGACAGACAGCTGCGCGCCGCCCTGCGCCCGGAGACGGCCGAGGCGACGGTGATCATCGTCGCCCAGCGGGTCGGCACGATCATGCACGCCGACCAGATCGTGGTCCTGGAGAACGGCGCCGTGGCCGGCATCGGAACCCACGCCCGGCTCATGAAGACGTGCGAGACCTATCGCGAGATCGTGCTCTCGCAGCTGACCCGGGAGGAAGTGGCGTGAGCGGGCCGATGCGCGGGCAGGGCAGTCAGACCGGCTCGGGTCGGGCCGGCGCGCCGCGCCGGCGAGGTCCGGGCTTCGGGCCGCCAGGGCACGCGGCCATGATGCCGACCGAGAAGGCCCGCAACTTCCGCAAGACGGCGAGGCGCTTTCTGGGCGCCCTGGGCCCGGAGAGGTTCCGGATCCTAATCGTCGTGGCCATCGCCTTCATGAGCACGACCGGCCAGATCTTCGGCCCCAAGATCCTCGGCCAGGGCATCGACAAGCTCATGGACGGCATGGTCGGCAAGAGCATCGGCCAGTACTTCCCCGCCGGCACCACTCACGACCAGGCCGTCGAGGCGCTGCGGCAGATGAACAGCCCGCTGGCCGAGCTGTTCGCGTCCACCAATGCCATCCCGGGCGTGGGCATCGACTTCGGCGCCCTGGGCTCCATCCTGCTGGTCCTGGTCGGGCTGTACGTGGTCGCCACGGTCTTCAGCTGGATTGCCTGGCTGACCATGGCCGGGGTGGCCCAGCGGACGGTCTACCGGCTGCGTCGCGACGTGGACGAGAAGCTGGCCCGGCTGCCCCTCAAGTACTTCGACACGCACCCCCGCGGCGACACCCTGAGCCGCGTGACCAACGACATCGACAACATCGCCAACACGCTGCAGCAGAGCCTGATGCAGATCCTGACCTCGCTGGTCACGATCATCGGCGTCCTGGCCATGATGATCTGGATCAGCCCGCTGCTGGCAGCCATCTCGCTGCTGGTCATACCCGCCGCGGCCATCTCCACGATGCTGATCGCCCGCCGCTCTCAGACGCAGTTCGGGGCGATGTGGGAACGGACCGGCGTCCTCAACGGACACGTCGAGGAGTCGCACACCGGCCACTCGATCGTCAAGGTCTTCGGACACCAGGAAGACGCCATCCGCCGCTTCGACGAGCAGAACGAGCAGCTGTACGAGGCCAGCTTCAAGGCCCACTTCATCTCCGGAATCATCATGCCCACGATGAGCTTCATCGGCAACGTCAGCTACGTTGTCATCGCCGTGGCCGGCGGGGTGATGGTGGCCGGCGGCACCATGTCGCTGGGCGACGTTCAGGCCTTCATCCAGTACTCGCGCTCGTTCACCATGCCGATCACCCAGGTGGCCAGCATCACCAACGTCCTGCAGTCCACCATGGCCTCGGCCGAGAGGGTCTTCGAGCTGCTGGACGAGCCGGAGGAGATCCCGGACCCGGAGCAGCCGGTCGTGCTGGAGTCGGTCTCCGGGCACGTGGCCCTGAAGGGCCTGTCCTTCCGCTACGAGCCGGAGAAGCCGCTGATCGACGACCTCAACGCCGACGTCCGCTCGGGCGAGGTGCTGGCCATCGTCGGCCCCACGGGAGCCGGCAAGACCACCCTGGTCAACCTGCTGATGCGCTTCTACGAGATCGACAAGGGTTCGATCTTGCTTGACGGGACCGACACCAGGCTGATGCGGCGGGACGACCTGCGCCGGACGTTCGGCATGGTCCTGCAGGACACCTGGCTGTTCGGCGGCACGATCCGCGACAACATCGCCTACGGTTGCGACGACGCCACCGAAGACGAGATCGTGGACGCGGCCAAGGCCGCCCACGTGGATCACTTCGTGCGGACGCTGCCCGACGGCTACGACACGCTGATCGACGACGACGCCTCGAACCTCTCGCAGGGCGAGAAGCAGCTGCTGACGATCGCCAGGGCGTTCCTGGCCGACCCCCAGATCCTCATCCTGGACGAAGCCACGAGCTCCGTGGACACCCGGACCGAGGTCCTGGTCCAGGAGGCCATGGCGCGACTCATGAAGGGCCGGACGGCCTTCGTGATCGCCCACCGCCTGTCCACGATCCGCAACGCGGACGAGATCCTGGTCATGGACAACGGCCGGCTCGTGGAGCAAGGCAGCCACGACGAGCTGATGGCTCGCAAGGGCTTCTACTTCGACCTCTACAACTCCCAGTTCGAAGAGGCGGTGGTGGAGCCGGCGTAGCCCAGGCCGCGCGTGACTGCGTCGCGCCCGCAAGCGGCGTACGCTGCGCCAATGCACCCCTTCCGCTTCGCCGTTCAGCAGGGCTCGGCCCCATCGGGCGAGCGCTGGGCGGAGATCGCCCGTCGGGCCGAGTCGATCGGCTACGACGTGCTGGTCATGCCCGACCATCTCAACCGTCAGCTTTCGCCGTTCGCCGCGCTGGCCGCCGCCGCGGCGGCCACGACCGGGCTGCGCGTGTCGGCCTTCGTCTTTGCCAACGACTATCGCCACCCGCTCATGCTGGCCCGCGAGGCGGCCACGCTGGACCTGCTATCCGGCGGGAGGTTCGAGATGGGCCTGGGGGCGGGCTGGATGAAGAGCGACTACGAGCGATTGGGCACGACCTACGATCCCGCGCCCCGGCGCATCGACCGCCTGGAGGAGGCGATCCCCATCGTCAAGCGGCTCCTGTCCGGCGAGACGGTGACCCACAAGGGTCCCCACTACGACCTGCGCCGCGCGTCCACGGGCCTGCCTGTTACCCAGAAGCCGAGGCCACCGCTGGCCATCGGTGCCGGGCAGCCCAGAATGCTGCGGCTGGCGGCGCGCGAAGCCGATATCGTGGGCCTGGTGCCGGGCTTCAGCGCCCGCGGCCGGCCGCTCGTCCGCGAGGCGACGGAGACGGCCACGGCGCGCAAGGTGGACCTGATCCGCGAGGCTGCCGGCGAGCGCTTCGAACGCCTCGAGCTGAACGTGTGGCTGGCCGACGCGGGGATGGTGGGCGGCGGCAACTCCGCACTGGGGTCGCTCCTGGCCGCGGCCAAGTGGCCTCCGATGGCCCTCTACGGCAGCCCATACGTGCTCTACGGAACGCCGGCCTCCACTCGTGACCAGCTGCTCCGGCGGCGTGATCGGATGGGGATCAGCTACTACACGGTTCCGGCGCACGCCATGGAGGCGATGGCGCCGCTGGTCGAAGCGCTGGCCGGGAGGTAGACGATGCCCGAAGCCGAAGCCCGGTCGGTCCCGGCAGAGCGTTTCGCGGCCCGCCTCGCTGCCTGCCGTGAGGCCGTCGCGGAGCGAGGGCTGGCCGGCCTGATGATCGGTGTGGGGCCGGACCTGCGCTACCTGACCGGCTTCGCCGCCGAGCCGATGGAGCGCCTGACGCTGCTGATCGTGCCGCGCGATGGGCCGGTCTCGTTGCTGGTGCCGCGCCTGGAGGCGCAGAAGGCGCGGCAGACGCCCTTGGCCGCCGGGGGCCATGCCGTCGTCGTGCCGTTCGAAGAGACCGAAGACGCGGCAGCCCGGGCGGCCGGACTGCTGGGCCGGCTGAAGAAGGGCGCGGTCGGGCTCTCGGACCGCCTGTGGGCGATGCACGTCCTGGCCCTCCAGGGGGCCCTGCCCGGCTTCGCCTTCGACCGAGCCGGCACGGTCATGCGCGAGCTGCGCCAGGTCAAGGACGAGGACGAGAAGCGGCTGCT
>CAZFLI010000021.1:0-20004 GCA_964519845.1 uncultured Anaerolineaceae bacterium
TGGGCCAGGAGGGCGACGTCGTCGCCCCAGATGCGGCGCTTGCCGCCGTGGAACCCCAGGTGGCCGACATACCAACCCTCCGCGACCGTCGCGCCGATCACATTGGCCCCATCTCTGAGCAGGGCTGTGACGTCGTACGTCCGGTAGCGGATGCGATGGTGGTAGCTGGTCCAGCCGGGCGTGAAGACATCGTCGCCCACTCGACGGCCGTTGATCTCGGCCACGAACAGGCCGTGACCGCTGATGTACAGGCGAGCGCGCTCGATGTCGGGACCGAGTTCGAAGGCCCTCCGCATCAGGACCGGTGGACGGTCGACAAGGTCGCCTGGTTCTCGGTCCGGCCCCACCAGCTCGGCCAGCCAATCGTCCTGTCCGAGCAGGCCGGCTTCCATTTCGAGCGGCTTGCTCCATTGCGACGGCGCGGCCGCTCCGAGGCCCCAGGCGCGGACTCGGACCGAGCGGCGGGCGCGTGAGGCGAGATCCGCCGCCGGCCAGGCTACGAGCTGCGACTCGCCGGATTCGATCCGATGGCTCTCCAGAGCCGGCGCTTCGTCGCCGACTTCGACCTCGTAGGCGGCCTGCTGCCAGCCCGGCTCATCGGTCTCGATCTGCCAGGACAATCGAGGCCGGGATTCTCCGATGCCCAACGGGTCGCGATGGTGCTCGACCGTCAGGCGGCCAACGCGGACCGCCACCCTGCGCTCCAACTGCTGACTGGTCTCGGCTGATGGTAGACGAAGGACCCCGAACCGTGGTCCGGGATCCTTCGCGAGTGTCGCTGCCTAGTAGGAGCGGCGCTGAGTGCTGAAGCAGTCGCTGCAGTAGACCGGCTTGGAGCCGGTGGGGCGGAAGGGAACCTGGGCCTCGCGGCCGCAGCTGGAGCAGGTGGCGCTGAACATCTCGCGCGGACCGCGATCGTAGCCGCCGCTCGAGTAGCCGCCGCCATCACCGCTGCCGCGCGAGGCCTTGCGGCTGGCCCGGCAGGGCGCGCAGCGGCGCGGCTCACTGAACTGCCGATCGGCATAGAACTGCTGCTCGCTCGAGGTGAACGAGAACTCCTGGTTGCAGTCCACGCAGGTCAGCGTCTTGTCTGTCTGTTCGTACAAAAGAAAACTCCTTCTCGTGCGGCCTCGGCGAACCTTTCTCGCCGAGAACCGGAGGAGAGGAGTGTCGTAGTGCCGCTTGGCTTCGACGCCTGTTCCGGCGTCGTTTGGTGAGGCTATCACACGAGCCCGGCGATGTCGAACCCCCGTTCTGGGCCTCGAGAGTCCGGACCCCAGCCGTCGCGGTGGCATTCCTGATAGGATTTCGCCCTGCCCGCTGGCGCGTGGCCTAACGGTAAGGCACCTGACTCTGGATCAGGGGATTCTAGGTTCGAATCCTAGCGCGCCAGCCACTCCCCACCCTGCTGGGTCGAGTTCCGAGCCCGGCTGCAGGCCCGCGGCGCACGGCCGGGGCGTCGGGTCCTAGTACCTCCAGCCCGGTGCTTGCCGGCATCGCTGCGCCCATGATTCAGCGGTAGGCGCCCGCGGCGATACGCGGGAGTCCGGACAACCAGGGGTGGATTAGCGTGCAGGACCCGGCCGGGCAACAGCCGAACAGACTGCTGGCCGAACTCACGTCGGTCATGCGGGCAACCGCTGAGACGTCGCGGCAGGCGGCGCTCGACCAGGTCCGGGCGGATGCCAAGGCGTACGTGGAGTCTCTGCGTGCCCGGATCGACAGCGGGGCCGACGATCTTGGCCAGGTCGTCGAGAACGACGTCGCCATCATCGAGAAGCAGTCCAAGGCCAGCGTCGAGCGCGTCCGCGGTGAGGCGGAGCGGCGCATCTCGCGGCGTCGCGAGGTCCTCGAGCAGGAAGAGAAGGAGTACCGCGCCGCCGTCGACGCCGAGATCGGGCAGGTCGAGGAGCGGGTGGCTGCGTTCGAGAAGGAGATCTCCACTTTCTTCGAGAAGCTCCAGGACGTCGACCCACCGACCTTCGCCAGTCTTGCCCCAAACGCGCCTGAGCCGCCCTCGTTCGAAGGGCTGGACATGGATGCCCTTGGGGCCGAGATCCGCAGGAAGCATGAGGCCGGCCGCGGGCCCGAGGACTCCGCAGGGCCCGGGAGCGAGGAGGCAGCGCTGCCGCCGGGCTGGTGGCTGGACTCGCCGGCCACGCTGGGGGCGGAGGCAGACGCGACGCCCGGCGAGGGAGAGGCTAAGTCCTAGTCGCCCCTCACGGCTCGAATATCGGGCCGCTCTGCTGGCCGTCGTTGTTGTAGCCGCGGACCTCCCAGTAGCCGCGGTAGGAGGTGTCGTTCGACAGCTCGATGCCGTCGACCCACTTGACCCACTTGTAGCCCCACTTCGATTCGGCGACCACCTGGAAGGGGAAGCCGCGCTCGGCCGGTAGGGTCACGCCGTTCATCGAGAAGGCCAGAAGGATGTTGTTCTGGCGGATGTAATCGAGCGGGAGGGAGGACGTGTAGCCGTCCACCGCGTGGAAGATGACGACAGGGGCGCCGTCCTTCACGCCTGCCTCCGCCAGGATGTCGTCTATCCGGACGCCCTGCCACAGAATCGTTGCGTCCCAGCCCTCGACGCAGTGAAGCGTGACGACCTTGGTGAAGTGGGGGAGGCCGACGATCTGGTCGTAGGTGAGCTGGGTCGGCTTGTCCACCAACCCCGAGATCGACAGGTGGTAGCCGTCAAGCGAGACGTGCTGCACGCCCTTGATCGAGTTCTCGCGGAAGTCGCCGATGGAGGAAAGCTGCTCGCCCTGATACTCACGTATCTCGATCGACTGCAGGGCCACCAGCGAGGGGTCGAGCCCGCCGCTCGAGCAGGCCGCCACGATTCCCGCCATCAGGAGGGGAGAGAACCGGCCGAGCATTCGCATGTCGTCGCCTTCCTAGCTTGAGCTGCCCCGCAGGCGCAGCCATAGGGCTATACCTACATGGATCGACAAGAATGCGGCCATGAGCACGGCCACCGCCTCATGCCAGTGCTGCGAGAAGGCCTTGCCGACAAGCCCGAACGTCAGCGGATCGACGACTCGGAACTGGGTGATGCCGTATCCCGTCAGCAGGGCCAGCAGCATCAACACCACGGTCAGCCAGCCGAACCAGTGGCCCATTCGCCGCATCATCCGCCCGTCCTGCCTCCTGGTGAGCATGTCGATGGCACCATCTCATGATCATTCAGCGCGCGTCGGGCGCGATCCGAGCCGTTCCGCCCCGTGCGTGACGAACCGGACCTCCCTGCCGACGTAACGAGATCGACAGAATCGCCGAATACGGTGCCAGCATGACCGCTTCAACCGCAACTCGCGCCCGACGCGTCCCGCGACCGCGCCTCTGGGGCCTGCGGGCCGGCGACGCCTACGCCCTCGCTGCGCTCAACGCGCTGGTCATCGCTGCCATGTGGGTCCGCCACGGCGGGCTCCACCAGCTGGCCACGACTCCCGGGATCTTCATGGCCGTGGGACAGCTCGCGGCCCTGTACGGCACGCTCATGGCCCTGATCCAGCTGGTGCTGGTTTCCCGGAGCCCGTACCTGGACCAGGTCTTCGGCACCGACAGGCTGCTGTGGCTTCACCGCTGGGGCGGCTTCGCGACAGTCTGGCTGCTGGTGGGGCATTTCGTCTTCACCACGCTCGGCTACGGTATGGGCGACGGTTCAGGCCCAATCGCCGAATTCGTGACTTTCCTGACCGTCTACCCCTGGGTCCTGTGGGGGTTCGTCGCGCTGGCGCTCTTCGTCGTCGTGGCCGTCAGCTCGGTCAGGGCATCGCGGCGCGCGCTCCCGTACGGGGCGTGGTACGCCGTCCACCTGCTCATGTACGCCGCCATCGCGCTGGCCTTCATGCACCAGCTCCTGGTCGGCAGCGATTTCGTCCGAGATCCGGTGGCCCGGCTGTACTGGATCGGGCTCTACGCACTTACGATCGGTTCCATCCTGGTCTGGCGAGTAGGCCTGCCGCTGACGCTCTACTTCCGGCACCGGTTTCGCGTCGCCAACGTCGTCAAAGAAGCCCCCGGCGTCGTCTCCATCTACCTGACCGGCCACGACCTGGACCGGCTGGCGGTTCGCGCCGGCCAGTGGTTCATCCTTCGCTTCCTGACCCGCGAGGGCTGGTACCGGGCCCACCCGTTCTCGATCTCCACCGCACCCAACGGGAAGTACCTGCGGATCACGGTGAAGGCGCTGGGCGACTACACTGCGCGCCTCCAGGACGTGCGCGTAGGAACTCCGGTCCTCGCCGAGGGTCCGTACGGGATCCTCACCGGCGCGAGTCGGACAAAGGGCCGCGTGGTCTTGATCGCCGGCGGGATCGGGATCACGCCGATGCGGGCGCTTCTCGAGGAGCTGCCGGCGGGGCCCGGCATGCTGACCCTGATCTACCGTGCGAGCAGGTCGGAGGATCTGGTCTTCCGCGAGGAGCTGGACACCCTGGCCGAGCTGCGCGGAGCCAGACTCCACTACCTGGTGGGGCGACGCGGCTCGCCGCAGATGCCGTCCAACCCGCTCAAGTCGCCGGCGCTGCGGTCGCTGGTCCCGGACATCGCGCGATGCGACGTCTACGTCTGCGGTCCCGACGCCATGATGGACACCGTGGAGCGGGCCCTTCGAACCCTCGGCGTGCCTGCCTCACAGGTGCATGCCGAGCGCTTCGCCTACTGAGCCGGAGTCTTCCGATGCCCAAACGCCCCTCCATCGCAATGCTCCTCGGCGGGATGGCCATCATCCTGGTGCTGAGCTTCAAGACGCCCGAGGTTGCGCCGGCCGTACCGGCCGAAAGCCTGCCGGCCATTGTCGGAAGTCAGGGCGGATCGTCTTCGCCGGCCGCGCCGGTTGCGTCGGGCTCCTTTGCCGGCAGCGCCATCCAGACCCGCTTCGGACCGGTCCAGGTCCGGGTCACGCTGCAGGACGGCAGGATCACCGCCGTGGAGGCTATTCAGATGCCCGGCAATGACCCACGCTCCTCGCAGATCAGCCAGTACGCGATCCCGCAGCTGGTGGAAGCGGTGCTGCAGTCCCAGAGTGCCCAGGTGCATTCGGTTTCCGGCGCGACGTACACATGCCAGGCCTTCATGCAGTCGATGCGTTCGGCGCTGGCCCAGGCCGGGATGTGACCGACCGAATCGGGTCGGCCGCCGTTGTGATCGATCGACCGGCGGGCCCGTCCGGTCTGCGGCGAGCGGAACCGGTCATGGGCACGGTGGTCTCGTTTGATCTTCGGGACTCCGAGGTGGCCGCCGGGGCGCTGGACGGGGCAATCGCCTGCCTGCACGAGATCGACCGCCGATTCTCCCCCTTCAGGCCGGACAGCGAGGTCAGCCGGCTGGGCCGCGGCGAACTGGCGCTCGACGCCGCGAGCCCGGACGTGCGCTGGATCATGGGCCTGTGCGACGAGCTGGCGCGGCTGACCGGCGGCTACTTCGACGCGCGCCGCTTCCGCGAGGACGCGATGCCGGACCCGACCGGCGTGGTGAAGGGCTGGGCTGTGGAGGAGGCCGCCTTCATGCTGCTGGACGCCGGTGCGAAGAACTTCCTGGTCAACGGGGGAGGGGACATCGTGGCCCGGGGCTCGCCGGAGCCGGGTTCGGGCTCGCCCTGGCGGATCGGCATCCGGCACCCGGTGAGGCGGGAGATGCTGGCGGCGGTCGTCGAGCTTCGAGACGGAGCCGTGGCCACGTCCGGAACGTATGAGCGCGGTGACCACATCGTCGACCCGCATACCGGCCGGCGGGCAACGGAGTTGGTCGGCCTGACCGTCGTGGGCCGAAGCCTGACCTACGCCGATGCCTATGCCACAGCCGCCTTCGCCATGGGCCGCGAGGGCGCGGCCTGGGTGGCGGGCCAGGACGGCTACGAGGCTTTCGCGATCACCGCCGACGGCGTGACGCTGGCCACGCCCGGACTGCCGGGGCCGATGGAGCAGGGGACGGGCACGGCCCTCTTCGGCGCCGGTGTCTAGGTGGCGTGCCTGAGCGGCCGCAGGTCCTTGGTGAAGGGCTCGTGGCGGCGCGCGGCGGCCTCGAGCAGCGGCAGCAGATCGCGGCCGGCCATCGGCCGGGCGAATAGGTAGCCCTGGAACGACGTGCAGCCGTGCTTGGCCAGCGTGGCATGCTGGCTCTCGGTCTCGACTCCTTCGGCGATCACCTGCAGGTCCAGGTCCTTGCCCAGGGCGATGATGGCCGAGGCCAGACGCGCCTCACGCGGCCCGGAATCGACCGACGAGACGAAGGAGCGGTCGATCTTGAGGATGTCGACCGGATAGGTGGCGAGATACGAGAGCGCCGAGTAGCCGGTGCCGAAATCGTCGATGGCGACGCGCACGCCGGTCCTGGCCAGCTCAGCGACCACCGAGGTGGCGCTGTCCACCTCGATCAGGATGCTCTCGGTGATCTCGATTGCAAGCCGCCGTGGAGCGAGGCCGTTGCGGTCCAGGGCGGCGGCGATTTCGTCGGTGAAGCCCGGCCGGCTGACCTGCAGCGCGGAGATGTTGATGGCAACGCCCGGGGCCGCCTTGCCCAGCCGCTCCTGCCAGCGCACTGCCTCGTGGCAGGCCTCGTCCAGCATCCAGCGGCCCAGGTTGACGATGATGCCGGTCTCCTCGGCCAGCTCGATGAACTCCTCCGGCAGCAGCAGGCCGCGGACCGGATGCTGCCAGCGTATCAGGGCCTCGCAGTCGCGGACGACGCCTCCGGGCATCGTCACCACGGGCTGGTAGAGGACCGTGAACTGGTGGAGCATGAGGGCCTGCTCCAGGTCCGAGCGCAGCTCGATGCGCCGCATGACGTCCGCGTGCATCTCCGCCTCGAAGACCACGGCCCGGCTCTTGCCCTTGCCCTTGGCCAGGTACATGGCCACGTCCGCCTCGCGGATCAGGTCCTCGGTCGCCTTCTCCGGTCCACCGCAACTGATGCCGATGCTGGCGTGGATGAAGAACTCCCTGCCGTCCGCGTGGATGGGGCGCTCGATTCGCTGCAGCAGCCGGACGGCCACCGCCTCGGCCGATCGAACGTCTGCTGCCGGCAGCAGCACTCCGAACTCGTCGCCGCCCAGGCGGGCCGCAATGTCGGGCGGTCGGAGCAGGCTCTCAATGCGCCGGGCAACCTCCACCAGCGCCTCGTCACCGCCGGGATGCCCCAGGGTGTCGTTGATGACCTTGAAGTTGTCCAGGTCGACGTACAGCACGGCCGCGGCCTGGTTGGCCGCCAGCGTGGCCCGCAGCCTGGCGATGAACGAGGCGCGGTTGAGCAAGCCCAGGAGGCTGTCGCGCTCGGCCTGCTCGCGCAACTGCCACTCCAGTGCCTGACGCTCGTCAAGCGAGCGGCGCAGCCGGCGAACCGTCAGCCACAGCCTGGCGGCCCAGAGCATCGTCAACAGGATTCCGGCGAAGGCGATGAGCGGCAAGTCCTGAACCCGGCCCATGCCCCAGGCCCACAGCAGCATGGCCGGGGCGATCAGCAAAGCGCCGAGCAGAGCCACGGCCCGCGAAACGTGGATGGACTGGGGGTCCACAGGGCCCCGGTGTTCGCCCATCATCCGAGCAGTGGGATGGAGGCCGGCGCTGCCCCAGACAACGAAGGCGACGAACCACCCCAGGTCCGGTAGGCCGCCGCTGACATAGCTTCCATCGGCCATGAACCGAACATGGAGCATGTCGCTGACCAGGAAGGCGGCCAGGGCCAGCAGGAGCAGGTGAACGGCCGGGGATCGCTGGGGCCCCATGAGCAGGCCGACCAGCACCACGCCCAGGGCCACGTCCATCAGCGGGTAGTCGAGCGCGACGACGATGCCCACAGCATCGGGTCCGACCGTCTGCTCCACGGAGGGCACGATCAGGAATACCCAGGCCACCAGGCCGACGGCGAGCGAGGCGATGGTGGTGTCGATAAGGGCGTCGACGTCGCGGCCGCTGCCGCGCGGCCAGGCCAGCGAGGCCATGCCCGCCAGGACGGCGGCGTAGCCCGCCAGGACGGCGGCGTAGCCGGCCAGGTGTGTCATGTCCGCCGGCGACGGGACGGGCAGTTCGGCCCTGCCGGCGCCCTGTGCGGCCCAGATCAGATCGCCCAGGCCGAGCAGCGCGATGCCGAGGGCGACGCCGTACCACGACCCCGCCCGCGCGGCCCGGACGCGACGCGCCCCCAGGGCCAGGCCGGCAGCCCCCAGCCAGGAGAAGCCGGGCGCCGCCCAGGTCCGGAGCTCTGGTCCACCCAAGCCGAACAGGCCCGCGACGGCCAGCAGACCGCCGATCAGATAGAGACGCCACAGCATTCGAGGCGAGGCCGAGCGGCGGCCGAGCCTGACGAGGAAGAGACGCCCGTCGGTGACGTCCAGCCTGGATGTCACGCCCAGTTCTCCAGTGCGCTAGCCCGGCCACCCGAACGGTCGGAGCAACGCGATAGCGAACCCGCGCCGGCGCGTACCCGCGCAGCCGCGTCGATGCCCATGGTAGTCGCTCGGCGGCCTCGGCCGAGTGCGACAAGAGTCATGCCCCGGACTGGCTCATAGAGTGCAGGGAGCCGGGAGGAGCCGTCGGTCGCCGCGGCCGAAGAACTGGCGGTCTAGCGGAAGGGGTCTTCCGGCTGAGGCGGCGTGCGGCCGGAGAGCGCCTCAAGGCGATCGACCAGGCGCAGCAACTCGGCTGCTTCCGACTTGCGCAGTTCACCCGACTGCAGGGCCAGCAGAAGAAGCCGCTTGCGCTCGATCTCGTCGGCGCCGAGAAGCAGTTCGACCAGTTCCGAGTGATCGGACTCGTGCTCCTCAGCTTCCTTGGGATGATGCCGGTTGAAGACCACGCGCAAGCCTCCTGGAGCCGAGGCGGCCGGGGACCGAGCCCAGGCAGCCACGCTATCGGAATAGTCGGCCCATGCCCGGGGCCGTGTTGCTCCCCGAAGGTACGGGCTCCCGATACCCGAAAGGACCCCCGAAAGGTCCGCAGCAATATGGAGGGCTGCAGTATACCCCAGACCCCACCGAACTCCCTGGGCTCCAGCGTGGCAGGGCCCGGCTTCCCGCCTCAGGACGGACCGAAGGTCAGGCTACCTACGGACCGAAGGTCAGGCTACCTCGACCGACAGCGGGCTGGCCTCGACCGTCTCGATCTCGATCGCCACTATCCGCCGCCGGCCGCGCGTCGACTTCCGGTAGAGGGCCAGCAGTTCTGCCTCCGCGGCCCTGAGCCGGGCCTCGGACTCCCATTGGGGCAGGTCCGGCTCGGCGGCCTCGCGCGCCTCCATGGCGTCGACAATTGCCTGCAGAACCCCCTCGATGGCGGACGGCTCGGGCACGAGACTCTCCTTCCTTCGAGGATGCGTCGGGTGCGGTCCCCAGCAACCGACACAAGAACCCTACTCCCCGGGAGATTGCGAATCCATACCGGATCTGCCTTAGTTACGTAAACCTGGCAGAGAAACCCCGACAGCGCTACCCGTTGGGGCTGCTGCCACCCTCCCAAGGCTCGCCGGCGCGGAGCGGACAGACCACCTCGTCGCGCGTTCCCATCAGCCAGGACAAACGCTCGCGATGGCGGCTGGCGACGCGGTACACGGCGTCGGCCACCTGGCCGGTCGGCGGAAGCGCCGTCCAGGGCCGCAACAGCCAGCCTCCGGGGAGGGCGTCCAGCAGGGCCAGCGCCGCCTGACCTCCCGTGGCTATGCGGCCGGTGGCCTCATCCACAACGTGAACGGACTCGGCCAGGCAGTCGGCCGCCGCGAGGCGCTCCAGGATGGGTCGGCCCGAGTGGGCGGCGGCCGAAAGGGGGACGAATTCCATCCGGCCCTCCCGGTCCCAGCGCGCAAGCTGCCGGACGGTCTCGCGGCAGATGCCGCAGTCGCCGTCGTAGACGACGGTCAGCCGGCCCGAGAAGCGCTCGGGAGCGGCCGGAGGGTTGGGCGGTGTCCGGATGGCCATCGGCGGATGGTAGCGCGGCGGTCGGCCCCGGTGAAGCCCCCAAGCGCGGCGGCGCGGGTAGATGGGGCAATGTATGCTCGCGGGACATGGCCGCCAGGAGCACCCCCAAACCAAACGCCGCCGTCCGGGCTGAGCCCAGATCGGTCGGCACGTCCGGCCCCGGCGACCCGCTCGCGCGCGAGGTGAAGCTGCTCGGCTCGCTGCTGGGTCAGGTCATCGCCGAGCAGGGCGGTCGCGACCTGCTCGATTTCGTCGAGCGCTGCCGGTTGCGCTCGATTGCCATCCGCGAAAGCGGCTCGGGCGAAGTGGCCTCCGAACTCTCGGCCGACCTGGACGCCCTGACGATCGACCAGGCGGAACTGCTGGTGACCGCCTTCGGCCTCTACTTCCAGCTGGTCAACCTGTGCGAGGAGCGCGATCGAGCGCGCCGGCTGCGGCAGTCTCAGAAGGCCGTCCGCCCGGAAGAGGGATCGCCCGACGCGACGATCGACTGGCTGGTCGAACGCGGCTGGTCGGCCGACCGCATCCAGCAGCAGCTGCGGCGCACGTCGGTCATGCCGGTGCTGACGGCCCACCCGACCGAGGCGCGCCGGCGGACGACGTTGACCGCCCTGCGGCGCTGCTACCGGCTGCTGGAACAGCTTGACGACCCTCGCCTGGGGCCCGTGGACGATGCCGAGATCCGTCGCAAGCTGCGCGAGGAGATCTCCATCCTGTGGCGGACGGCGCCGCTGCGCCGGACTGCGCCGACCCCGATCGACGAAGTGCGAACGGCCTTGACCTACTTCGACGAGACGCTCTTCCGCGTCGTGCCCCGCGTCTACCGGGCCTTCGACCGGGCCATGGATCGGCTCGTTGCAAAGGCGAAACGGAGCGCCCGCGATGAGGCCCTGGCCAGCGACTCAGGCCTCAGCGGGACCCGCCCGCCGCGGGTGCCGGCCCTGCTGCGGTGGGGTTCCTGGATCGGCGGCGACCGCGACGGCAACCCGAACGTCACGGCCGAGTTGACCCGCCAGGTCATGCGCATCCAGGCCGACCATGTCATGCGCGGCTATGAGGCCGTGGCCACCCGCCTTATGAATACCGTGGCGGCGGCGGTGCCGCGCGATGGCATCCACCCCGAGCTGGACCGCCAGCTGGCGCGCGACGGCGAGGACCTGTCCGAAGTCATGCGCGATCTCGTCCGCCGCTTCCCGGACGAGCCCTACCGCCGGCGCCTGGGGGCCGTGGCGGAGCGGCTGCGTCGCACGCGCTGGTTCCTCACTGAAGAGGCCGGGACTTCGGTCGGCCGATACGATTCGCCGGCCCAGCTGATCGAAGAGCTGGCCGAACTGCAGGAATGCCTGGTCGTAGATGGACTGCCCCGAGTGGGCTACGGCGAGATCCAGGACTTCCGCTGGCAGGTTGAGACATTCGGCTTCCACCTGGCCTCGCTCGAGGTGCGCCAGCACGCCGAGGTCCATGCGGCGGCCCTGGGCGCCCTGCTCCACGTTCGGGGCATGACCTCGCCGGACCTGGCCCGCGAGCTGGTGCCGGGCGTCTCGCCGGGCGAGGTACTGGCCACTTTCCGGGCCGTCGCCGGCATCCAGCGCCGGTTCGGCGAGGAGGCCTGCCGGCGCTACGTGATCAGCTTCACCCGCACCGCGGCGGACGTGATGGCCGTGCTGCAGCTGGCCGAGCTGGCTGCCGGGGCGGTGGTTCCCTCGGTTGCCACGGGCGGGCTGGTGCGAGGCCAGGCCGCTCTGGATGTCGTGCCCCTGTTCGAGACGGCCGAGGCCCTGGAGGGCTGCGCCGATCTGCTTGACGAACTGCTGTCCAACCCGGACTACCGTCGCCATCTGGAGTCGCGGGGCAACCGCCAGGAAGTGATGCTCGGCTACTCGGACTCCACCAAGGAGTCGGGCTTCCTGTACGCGGCCTGGGCTCTCTACCGGGCCCAGTCCCGCCTGGCCGAGACGGCCGGGCGCCACGGAGTGGAGCTCACCCTGTTCCACGGTCGCGGCGGCGCCATCGGGCGGGGCGGTGGGCCCGCCAACCGCGCCATCCTGGGCCAGGCCCCCGGCTCGATCCAGGGCCGCCTGAAGATGACAGAGCAGGGCGAGGCCGTGGCCGCGCACTACGCGAACATGGCCATCGCCGAGCATCACCTGGGACAGGTCGCCGGGGCCGCGATCATCGCCTCGACGCCGGAACACGACGACTGCGTGGGCGAGGTGGATCGGCGCGGCGAGGCCGCTCTCGACGAGCTGGCGGGTCTCGCTCGCCACGCCTACCGCGATCTCGTCTACGAGGAGCCCGGGTTGCCCGAGTTCTTCCGGACGATCACTCCCATCGCCGAGATATCGGCCATGGCACTGGGCTCGCGGCCGTCCCGTCGCGGCGCCCTCGAGCCGCGCCGCCTGGGCCAGCAGGCCTTCGCCCCGGAGCCCCTGGTGCCGGCCCCGGATGTGGAGTCGCTGCGGGCTATCCCATGGGTATTCGCCTGGTCTCAGGCGCGCATCTCCTTGCCCGCCTGGTACGGCCTGGGATCGGCCCTGCGGGCCTACCGCAAGACCCACGGCGCACGCGGCACGACCAGGCTGGCCACGCTCTATCGGGACTGGCCGTTCCTATCCAGCACGCTCGACAACGCCGAGCTGGCCCTGTACCGATCGGCCCCGGAGATCGCGCGGCTGTTCGCCGCCCTCGACGAATCCCCCCGCGGCAAGTACCTGTGGGGCCGCATCAGCGCCGAGTTCGACCTCACGATCCAGGAGCTGGCGAGAGTCAACGGACACAAGACGATGCTGGCCAATGAGCCGATCACCGAGCGTTCGATCCGCCTCCGCCGGCCCTACGTCGATCCCCTGTCGCATGTCCAGGTGCGCTTCCTGGCCCGCCTGCGCGCCCTTCCAGCCGGCGACCCCGATCGCGAGCGCTGCGCCGCCGTGGTGCAACTGACCGTCAACGGCGTGGCGGCCGGGCTCCAGAACACGGGCTAGGCGACGTCGATGCCGGCCGCCAGGCCCCCGATCGATCCGCCGCTGCCGGCCTCCGACCCGGCCATCTTCGCCCTGGGCCTGGACGAGCTCGAGCTGCGCTGGGCGCGATCAATGGCCGCCTCGCCGATTGGGGCTGAGGCGATGAAGGGCGCCGATCGAAGGGCGCAGGCTCTGGGCGTGCCCGGGGTTGTGCTGATGGAGCATGCCGGTTGCGCTGTGGCTGCAGCCACCAAAGCCATCGCCGTGCAGACAGAGCGCTGGGACAAAGGGCCGGTGGTCGTGATGTGCGGGCCGGGCAGCAACGGTGGCGACGGTCTCGTGGCGGCGCGGCATCTCTCGCGGCAGGGGGCGCGAGTGATCGTGGTGCTGGTCGCCGGGGCGGGGCGCCCCGCGGGCAGGGACTCGGCCCGCAATTGGGACCGCCTCGAATCCGAGAGCCGCGCGGAGCGGGTCCATACTCCGGTCCCGCGGGACCTGGCCATCCTGGGGCAGGGGATCGAGAAGGCGTCCGTGGTCGTCGACGCGCTGTTGGGGACGGGCACGGCCGGGCCGCTGCGCGAGCCCATCCGTTCGGCCGTGGAGCTCGTCAACAAGGCCCGCCGGGCGGGGATCGCCATCGTGGCCGTCGACTGCCCAACGGCCGTGGACCTCACCGGCGGCGACCTGTCCGACCCGGTGGTCAGGGCCCACATTACGGTCACCTTCCACCGGCCCAAGACGGGTTTGTTGACACGACGCGGCAAGGGCGTCGCCGGCCGGGTGCTGGTGGCGCCGATAGGCATCCCCCCGGAGGCGGACCCGATCTGACGGCCGCGATCAGGGCTGGATGATCACCCAGTAGCCATTCCAGGTCGTCAGGGCCGAGTCGTAGTAGCGCCCGAAGTAGCGGGACGTGAACTCGGACGTCGTGAGCCTCGTGTCGGGGGGCTGGTCGTAGCCGTAGCTGCTGGGCGCGCGCGGGTAGAGCGGCCCCGAGACATAGACCGCCGTCACCGTGAAGCTGCTGGTGAGCGCCGGATCGGCCGTGGCTTCGAAGCCGTTCATCACCCAGGCATGCCGGCCTCTCATGACGAGCAGGCCGACGGGGCGATTGGTGAGCCTCATCCGAGTCGCCGCGGCCCTGATGGCGCTGGTGCTGTCGATGTAGCGGCCGACCGAGTAGGGCATGCCGCCGTAGCGATTGAGGACTGCCGCCCAGCCCGCGGGGTTGCTGCCGCCGCCACGATAGCTGGCGCTGTCGTTCGCCTCCGCGTAGGTCATGTACCAGGCCTGGCTGGTAGCGGACGTGTCGCTCTGGCCCAGGGTCAGATTCAGCATCATCTGGCTGCTGGCGGCCACGCACTGGGTCAACGTGTACTGCGAGACGAAGGAGTCCTCGAGGAACAGGTCCAGAGTGCCCGTCCAGGCCGGCAGTTCGGCGACACGCAACGCGCCCGAGACGACAAGGATGCGGAACCCGGCTGCGTCCTGGAGCGCGAGGAGGTAGCGGTAGCAGCGGGCAGGCTCGAGAGTGCGGGTGACGGACGTACCGGTGAACGAGACGGCTGTCGCGGCAGCCCACGAGACCCCGGTGCAGCTCTCGCCCTGGGCCGGAGCCGTCTGCTCGGCCAGTGTTCGCGAGGTGATCGGGGAGCCGAAGGTGTCGTGTTCGACCCAGCCGATGCGCACCGAGGAGGTGTACCAGACGACCCCATCCACGTAGGGGCTGGTGAAATCGGCCGTGGGGCCCCAGCCGGTCGCGGTTGGAATCACCGGTGCCGAGGTGACCGACTGCACGCCGCCCGGAATGGTCAGCAGTAGGACGAACCGATAGCAGCGATCCAGAGCCAGGTCGTGGATATCGGCCGAGGTGCCGGACACGGACTGGACGCTTGCCGGAGCCCAGCGTGGGTCACAGCCCTCGGGGCCTACCGGGCGCGAGGCCTGCACGGCCAGGGTCGTGGCGGTCACCTGAACGCCGTCGGTTATGGCCCAGGCCACGTGGAAGGAGCCGGATTCGACGACCGAGATGGCGCCCGGAGACGGCGAGAGGAAGACCGCGGCCGGAGCGGCGGCACCGACGGGGCCGGCGCACAGGCCGGCCAGGAGGGCCTGCACGAGTGCGATGGCAAAGATGGAGTTGCGTCTCGTCATGTCGCCGCGGGTCCATTGCGTGGTGGTTCGACGGGCCGATTGGTCGCGTGCTGGGCCACCATAACTCCGCGGAGCCCCGGCGTGAACTATCCGTCGGTCATGTCGGCGAGCCGGTCCTTTTGGGCGATGCGCACTTCTGCCGATGGCTGAGCCCCTATGCACGGCGGATGGCCGGACGTACAATCCCGCCGCAAGCTCGCGGCCGGATCGCGAGCAAGTGAAGGTAGCGCGGACAACCGGGCCCCTCACGCATAGCCGCGAGGAAACCGAGGGAACGGCTACTGAGAGGAGTTCCGGTTCTCGTGTATACGGACAAGATCTTGGTCTGCGCAGACTGCAGCCAGCAGTTCGTCTTCACCGCGAACGAGCAGGACTTCTACGCTCAGCGCGGATTCTCCGAGCCGAAGCGCTGCGGCCCTTGCCGCGCCGCCCGCAAGGCCTCTCGCCCGGAGGGCGGCCACGGCGGCGGCTACGATCGTGGGCCCCGCCAGATGTTCCCGGCGACCTGCAGCCGCTGCGGCAACGAGACGGAAGTCCCGTTCGAGCCGACCAACGGGAAGCCTGTCTACTGCAGCGACTGCTTCAAGGTCGTCCGCGGCGGCTAGCCGCGGACACGCGCCGCAGATGAGCGACCCGGGCGACCCGCCCGGGTCGTCTCGCGTCCGGGACCGCGATGGCGGCGCGGTTGCTCCCTACCCGGGCGAGGCCTAGGATTCCGTCGAACCATCCGCAGTGCGAGGCCGATCGCCCATGGCCGCCGACTCCTCCCAATTCGACCTGATCGTCCTCGGCGCGGGGACCGGTGGCTACTCGGCCGCGTTCCGGGCCGCCCAGCTGGGGATGCGCGTGGCGCTCGTCGATCAGGGCAAGATCGGCGGCACCTGCCTGCATCTCGGCTGCGTCCCCACCAAGGCGCTGCTCGAGTCGGCCGAGCTGAGCGCACGTCTGCGTCGGGCGAAGGACTTCGGGATCCGTCTGGAGGGCGACGCTGGGCTCGACTACGCGACCGTCGCGGGGCGCCGCGACCAGGTCGTCAAGCGGATGTGGACCGGCCTGCGCGGGCTGGTCGACAAGAACGGAGTGACCTGGGTCGCCGGGCGCGGGCGGCTGGAGGGTGCGGAGGCGGTGCGCGTGGCGCTCAACGGCGAGGACGGAGCGCCGGACGGGGGAGGGGAGCAGGTCCTGCGGGCCGGCAACGTCATCCTGGCCACCGGCAGCCGGGTCAAGAGCCTGCCGGGCCTCGTGCCAGACGGACGCCGCATCGTCACCTCGGACGACGTGACTACGAAGGCGGACCTGCCCCGTTCGATCGGCATCGTCGGGGCGGGGGCCGTCGGCTGCGAGTTCGCCTCGCTCTACCACGACCTGGGTGTGGCCGTCACGCTCCTGGAATACCTGCCGGCGGTCGTGCCGCTCGAGGATCGCGAGGTGAGCGCGGCCCTCGAGAAGAGCTTCGTGCGGCGCGGGATCAAGGTCGTTACGAACGCCCGCTTCGACACTTCGGCAGTGCGGGTCTCGGCTGACGGCGTGACGCTGACGGTGGGACCCGAAGGCGGGCCGGCCGCGGAGTTGACCGTCGAGCAGCTGCTGGTCGCGACGGGACGAGCGCCCAACTCCGAGGAGATCGGGCTCAAGACGACGAAGGTCGAGCTCGATCGAGGGTTCGTCAAGGTTGACGGCTGGATGCGGACGGCCGAGCCGCACGTCTACGCGATCGGCGACCTGATCGGCGGGCTCATGCTGGCCCATGTCGCCGCGCACGAGGGGTTGGTGGCGGTCCACGAGATCGCCGGGGAGGGCCCCGAGCCGATCAACTACGACCACCAGCCGCGAGCCACCTACACGCGCCCGCAGATCGGCTCGATCGGCTTGAGCGAGCAGCAATGTGAGGAGCGCGGGATCGAGGTCAAGGTGGGCCGGTTCCCGTTCACCGCCGTCGCCAAGGCGGTGATCGCGGGCGAGACCGAGGGGTTTGCCAAGGTGATCGCCGACGCGGAGACGGGCGGTCTGCTGGGGGTGCACGTCGTGGGGGCCGCGGCGACGGACCTCATTGCGGAAGCGGCCGTGGCCATGAGCCTGGACGCCTCGGCCGCCGAGTTGGGCGGAGCCACTCACCCTCACCCCTCTCTGGCGGAGGTCTTGGGCGAGGCGGCGCTGGCCGTGGACGGCCGTCAGCTCAACGCCTGACCGGGCGGCGACTCAGGAGTGGCCGGCGCCCCGGTCCAGATCGGCCAGCAGCCGTAGGACCCGCTGCCACATCAAGTCGGCCAGGGCTGGGTCGTACTCGGCCGCCAGGCTCGGATCGGCGAAGAGGTGGGCCGAGCCCGGATAGTCGAATACGGTGCACTCCGAACCGGACGCCCTGACCACCTTGCCCAGGGCGGCGATGGCGGAATCGCTGCGCCAGCGATCCGCAGCCGCGAAATGGATCTGCATCGGCGTGGCGGCCGGCCAGCTCGAGATCCCGGCCGCCGCCGGCTGCGGCGCTCCGTGCAGGAGCAGGGCGGCCCTGGCGCCTGGTCTGGAGGCGGCCATCTGTGCGGCGAAGGTCGCACCCAGCGAGAAGCCGACGTAGACAAGGTCGGTCGGGAGGGCTTCGACTGCGGCTCGGGCGCGCGCCGCAAAGGTTGAAACGCCAATCTCGCGGACGTGGATCATCGCGGACCGGTAGTCGTCGAAGGTGCGGTCGTCGTCGAAGTAGGTTGGAATGTGAACCGTGTGGCCGGCGGCGCGGAGAAGGTCGGCCGCCTCTGCCACGCCCGGCCGCGGTCCCAGCGCGGAGTGGAGCAGAACGATCTCGGCCACGTGGCACCCCTAGCGTTGACGACCAGCCAAGCCTAGCCGAGTTGGGCGCCGAGGGGATGCGGCGCCCCGGCCGCGGTCGGGGTTAGGATGAGGCCGATGACCGACCCCCCGGCGACCCGCCGCCACCCCGACTGGATCAAGGCCCGAATCCCTGCGGGTGAGGAGTACCAGCAGGTTCGGCGGCTGCTGCACGGGCTGGCGCTGCATACCGTCTGCGAGGAGGCGCGCTGCCCCAACCTGGGCGAGTGCTGGGCCGAGCGCACGGCCACGGTCATGATCCTGGGCGACGTCTGCACCCGGGCCTGCGGCTTCTGCGCCGTCGGGACGGGGCGGCCGCCCGTCTCCGACCCGGACGAGCCCAGGCGCGTGGCCGAGGCGATCCGCGGCCTGGGGTTGGCCCATGTCGTGGTGACGAGCGTGGCCCGCGACGACCTGTCCGATGGCGGCGCGTCCGTCTTCGCCGAGACGATTCGGCAGCTTCGGGACGCCTGCCCCGGTATGGGCGTGGAGGTGCTGATCCCCGACTTCAACGGCCAGGAGGCACCGCTGCGGGCGGTGATGGAGGCCGGGCCTGACATCCTGAACCACAACCTCGAGACTGTCGAGCGGCTGCAGAAGCCGGTGCGCAGGCGGGCTCGATACGATCGCTCGTTGGAGGTCCTGGCCCGGGCGAAGGCGCTGGCGCGCGAACTGGGGGCGGCGGCCGTCCCTTCGCCCCCGGCCGTACACACCAAGTCCTCGATCATGGTCGGGCTGGGGGAGACGCGAGACGAGTTGCGGCGAGCGTTCCTGGATCTGCGCGCGGTCGACTGCGACATCCTGACTCTGGGTCAGTATCTGCGCCCGGCCGCGGCGAACCTGCCGGTGGCGCGCTACTACCACCCCGACGAGTTCGCCGAGATGCGAGCGGAAGCCCTGGCACTCGGTTTCCGCCACGTGGAGGCCGGGCCGATGGTGCGCTCGAGCTATCGCGCCCGCTACCAGGTGCCGGGCGCTTCGGCCGCCCCCGCCTCGAGCGCCCCCGCCTCAGTCGCCCCGGATAAGCCGGAGTAGAGCCGCCCCGCGCATGCTTCTCCCATGGACGACGTCCGGGTCGGCTCGGCCATTCGCGCGGTCCGCATTCGCCGCGGGCTCCGCCAGTCGGACGTGGCCGCTGCCGCGGGGGTGAGCCGGGCACTCGTGTCCTCGGTCGAGCGGGGCATTCTCGAGGCGACCTCGCTCCGTGCTCTTCGCCGGGTGGCAGCGGCCGCCGGGGTGTCTCTCCCCTTCGAGCCTCGCTGGCGTGGCTCGGAGCTGGCCAGGCTACTGGACGAACGACACGCGGCCGTCGTGCGCGCGGTCGTGGCCCGGCTCGTCGGTCTTGGGTGGCAGGCGATTCCCGAACACACCTTCTCGGTCTACGGCGAGCGTGGCTCGATCGACGTGTTCGCCTGGCAGGCGGCACGCCGGGCGGTGCTCGTGGTCGAGGTGAAGACCAGGATCGTGGACCTGCAGGACCTGCTGTCGACCCTGGACCGCAAGCGACGGTTGGCCCCGCGACTTGCTCGGGAGCTCGGCTGGAGGCCGGTCGTCGTCGGCGTCGTCGTTGCAGTGCCGGCCGAGACTCAGATCCGTCACTCGATAGCGGCCAATCGCGCCATCTTCGAGGCCGCCTACCCGGCCGACACCAGAGCCGTACGACGCTGGCTCAGACAGCCCGGATACGACCTGCGCGCCGTCTGGTTCGTCCTCAATTCCAGCCCCAGCAGCGCAAGAAACCGTGCGGGAGGGTCTCTGCGGGTCCGGCCTCGAAGCGCGGCCTCGCAGGGGTCGGCGCCACGCTTGGAGCGCGGCACTGCTCGGTAGCCGGACCGGGCTCAGATCCCCAGCGGCGCCCCGTCACGTGCTTTGCGCTACCCCGGCTGAAGTTGAGCGCGATCGGGCGGCAGTCCGGCTCATAGCGTTACCCCGGCTGAAGTTGAGCGCGATCGACCCGCGCCCCGCGCCCGCCTCCCCCGCGCGCCCCCTACAGGATCTTCGAGAGGAACGCCTTGGTCCGCTCCTGCGCGGGACGCGAGAAGACCTCGTCCGGCGTGCCTTCCTCGATGACCTGGCCCTCGTCCATCATGACGACCCGGTTGGCCACCTCGCGGGCGAAGCCCATCTCGTGGCTGACCACGATCATCGTCATGCCCTCGT
>CAZFLI010000022.1:0-19542 GCA_964519845.1 uncultured Anaerolineaceae bacterium
GAGCCCCAGCTCGAGGGCGTGGGTGGCGGCAGGGAGTCCGTGGGCGTGGACGCGACAGCCGGGCTGCTGCCGCTCGCTCCGCTGGGGTGAGGCGCCGGGGGCCGGGGGGTGGCCTTTGCCGTCGGCTTGGGAGTGGCGACCGGCCCACCACCGTAGCTGAACAGGCAGGAATAGTAGAACGCCCCGCTCGAGTTCACCCAGCCGCCGCAGCCCACCCTGTCGTAGCTGCCCACGATGACCGAGTAGTGGGCCGAGCTACGCATCCAGCCCATCATGGCGTGGGCGGTGGTGTTGAAGGTGGAAGTGTCGGGGCCGGGGCAGTCGGTCACCGACGGTGCGCAGCCGTATGTGTAGCCTACCTGGCCCGTTCCGTAGCCACTGTTCATGGCCAGAATCTCGCCCCTCGCCCCGGCGTAGCCCCACGTCTTCATGGCGGCCGTGACGGAGTACTTGGGGCAGAGCCGCAGGTTGTGCGACATTGGCCCGTTGAGGGCGATGTCCTTGGCCCGGCCGGCCACGACCAACGAGGCATCGTTGGGGCACCAGATGGCCCCATCGCGCGCCTTGCCGGCCAGGAATCGGTCGAGCCGGAGGGCCGGCTTCCCGACCTGGGCACGCTCGCCGTTGATGAGCCTGACCAGCTCGGCGGCCTGGGTGTCGGCTGCGCCGGCCGCCCGAACCCCGGGCACAGACACGGACCAGGCAGGCAGCAGCATGACGGCCGCCATCGCTACGGCAGCCAGAATGGGCGCGATTGCGCGCCCTCTTTCGATCCTCCTCAAAGGTCAATCTCCCCGATGACGGTGCGAACGAGCGTCGCGCTGGTGTCTGCGGACACCCGTGACCCGGGTGAGCTCCGGGCCGTTCCAACAATTGTGAGGCCGCTGACAACCACCCATTCGGGCAGCCTACGGTCGGTCGCACCGGCTCCGGTCGCGCGACCGCGACTTCACCGGCGCGGTGAGGCGACCCCTGAGCCTCGGGTTTGGTACCGGCGCAGCGACCCCAGCCGCAGCCAGACCACGGCCAGCATGGCGAGCATTCCGGCGCCTGCCAGGACCGCCTGGGCCGCCCCCGGCAGCCCAGCGTCCACGTCCTGCCGCGGGCCGGACAGAGGGACTACCGCCGAATCGGCCGCCGCCGGGTCGGTCGGCGTGGCCGGGTCGGTCGGCGTGGCCGGGCCGGTCGCCCCCAGGTCGGCCGCCGCCGGGTCGGTCGGCGTTGCCGGGCTTCCGTCCGCACGAGGGACCAGATCGGGCATGGACGCCCACCAGTCCTGCAGCCAGGCCGGCCACGGTGGCGTCGCCGCAGGGCCTGTCGGCGCCACCGGCCCGGGCGTGACCTTGGGCTTCGGCGTGACGATCGGGCTGCCGCCCATGGCAAAGAGGCAGGAGTAGTAGTAGACCCCGCCTGAGCTGACCCAGGCCCCGCAGCCGACTCGGTCGTAGCTACCGAGGATGATCGAGTAGTGCACGGAACTGCTCATCCAACCCGACATCGCGCGCGCGACCGTGTTGTAGGTGCTCGTCCTGGAGCCGGGGCACGTTCTGATCGTGGGCGAGCAGCCGAAGAAGTAGTCCACCGTGTGGATGCCGACGGCGTTGTAGCTGATGATCTCGCCGCGGCCGCCGGCGTACCCCCAGGTGGCCATGGCGTCGACTATCGAGTACTTGGTGCACAGGCGGAGGTTGTGCGAGAAGTAGCCGGAGACGGCCATGTCCTTGGCCCGGCCGGCCATGACCAGCGACGAGTTGCTGGGGCACCAGACGCTGCCGTCTCGAGCCTTGGCCGTCAGATACGGGTCCACCCTGAGGGCCGCCTTGCCCCGGTAGACGCGCTCGCCGTTGATGAGCCCGACCACGGCCGAGGCCTGGGTGTCGGCTGCGCCGGCGGCCCGCACCGTCGTTACCGCCCACGCGGGCAGCAGGACGGCCGCCATCGCCAGGGCGGCGGCGAGGGGCGCGAGGGCGGGCCCGTGACGGATGTTCACCTGCTCGTCTTCCTCTGGATCGAACGGTCGCACCATTGTGGGGCATCAGGCAATCGGCCAATCGGGCTGGCGAGTGACCTCACCTTCAGCCTGCAGTTCGGCTGGGCGGTAGCATGGTGAGGGCAGCAGACGGCCCGTCACAGCCCGGAAGGAGAAGACCGATGTCATTCATGAAATTCCTGGGCGGCCGAGCCGGCGCGGACCCGGCGACCAGGGTGGAGGCCGAGACGGACGCCGTCCGCCAGATCGTCTCGCGCCTCGAGGCCCTGCCGCCGGAACGCGCCCGTCTGCTGGCCAGCATGGCCTACATCCTGTCGCGGGCCGCCAATTCGGACCTGTCGATTTCCGAGGTGGAGACGACTGCGATCGAGGGGATCCTGGAGGAGGCCGGCCTCGACCGGCCGCAGGCAGTGCTCGTGACCCAGATGGCCAAACTTCAGGAGAGAGCCACCGGCGGCACCAGCGACTACCTGGTGACGCGTGAGTTCCGCCAGATGTCCACGCCGGAGGAACGGCAGGCCGTCCTGCGCGGCTGCTACCTCGTGGCGTCTGCCGACGCCTCGATCGGGGCCATGGAAGTCGCCGCACTCAAGGAGATCGCGGCCGAACTGGATGTCGACAAGGCGGAGGAGGATGCCTTGCGGGCCTGGTTCGCCGACCGGATATCGGCCCGCTTCCCGGCCCCGGAGCAAGCTCCCCTCGGCGAACCGGAGGCCGGCAGCTAGCGCGCCCGGGCCACCTGGCGGGGCATCGTGCCCTGCCCGAAGCGGCTGAGCAGGCCGCGGATCGGGCTCTGGCCGCCCAGGCTCTCGACACCATCGGCGTCGGAGTCGCGCACCTCCATCAGGCGCAGCGCCAGCTTGTCGAAATCGCCGACCACGCGGGAGTCCGGGAACGCCTCCACTGCCGTCCGGCCGCTGTTGGCGGCCTTGACGAACAACTCCCCGGCCGAGCGAACCCGGGCCAGCGCCCCGACCTGGACGACCTTCTCGATGTCGCCGGCGGAGACACCGCTGTTGGACCGGTTGACGATGAGAGCCAAACGGTCCCTGACCTGCAGCTCGACCGAGATCTCGCGGAACTGGACCGCGGCTCGGATGGTCGGCACGTCCGGCGTGACCGGGACCAGGATCTGGTCGGCCAGGGCGAAGATGGCCTGGTTGAGGGGTCCGTAGTCCGGATGCATGTCCACGATGACCCAGTCGTACAGGATGCGAGAGGCGGCGATCGCCTCGGCCACGCGGCGCGGCTCCAGGACTTCCGTGTGGAGCGGCGAGTTGGACATGACGAGGACGTCGATGCCGCTGCTGTGGCGGGTGGCGATCTGGGACAGGGTGCTCTCGCGAACGGTCCCGCGCTCGCGGCTCCAGACGTCGACGACACTGGGAAGCGCGCCCATGCCGAGCGAGGTGGAGACATGGCCGGTCACCGTGTCGCAGTCGATCAGCAAGACTCGCTGCTCCTTGCGCATCCGCAGCACGGAGGAACTGTTGATCGAGATCGTGGTCTTGCCGACGCCGCCCTTGGGATTGAAGACGACGACGATCTGGCCCATCGGCCGCTTGTCCACAACTTCGATTCGCCGCGCCTCTCCGATCATCGCGCTGCGGGCATCGTCGCCCATGGAGCGGATCATCAGCGTCTGGGAGCGGATCAGCATCGCCTCCACGCGCCAGCGCAACGACGAGGCCGAGAAGGGGCGGGTCAGGAACTCGCCGTTGAGGCGCGATCGCCCGGCCTGGTTCAGCAGGTCAACGGACTCGGGAGCCACGACCATCAAAGCCGGGATGGCACGCTCGCTGTCACGGAGCACCGCGTACATCTCGATGGTGGTGTCGAAATCGCTCTCGCCGTCGAGGATAGCCAGGCTCACCTCAGGCCTGGAAGCCACCAGGTTCGCGAGGTCGTCGATGCCCAGGACTCGGACCGGGTCGTAGCCGGCGGCCGCCAGTTCGCGACCCACAGCCAGATACTCCTCGGTCGGGAGGAAGATGGCCACAGCTGTGCGAAAGCCCACGACTCTCCCCTTGGGACTAAGGTACTGGCCGCAGCATAGCCGAAGGTCATGTGAACGTGCCGGCCGGAAGCGTGCCAGTTGTGCCAGCGCGCACCGGCTGGTAGCCGGCCCGGGCACCACCCAGGTGCCGCGGACGGCACCCCAACCCGGTACTGCGGCGGTTCGTGCGCGTTCGCCGGCCCGGCGGTACCCTCAACCTACGGAGGTTTGCCTCGCGGCGCGAGGCCTTGGGGAGTGGCACTGATGTTCGAGTTCGGGCGCGGCGCGCTGGCGGTTGGGCGCGCCTACTGGCGGATCGCGGCCCTGTTGCCGCGGGCGGGGCGCGGCCTGCTGGTCGTGGCCCTCGTCCTGAATGTCGTGCTGGGCCTGCTGCCGCTGGTCTTCATCGTGGCCACCAGCGCCATGATCGGGCACGTGCCCGCGGCCGTGACCGAAGGCGTTGATTCGGCGGCCTGGCGCGAGCTGGTGCTCGCCTTCGTCGTCGCGGCCACGACCTTCGTCGTCCAGCAGATCCTGGCGCCCCTTCAGGTGGCCCTGGGCGAACTGGTCGCCCGCCGCATCGACGGTCACGTCATCGGGCGCCTGATCGAGGCCTCGCTCCAGAGCACCGGCATCGGCACACTCGAAGACCAGCGCCTGCTGGACGACCTCACGCAGGTCGCGACCACGATCGAGCAGAGCTTCCGCACGACGGGCCTGGCCTGCGCCGGCGTTCTCTCGCTCGTCGCGCGGTACACCCAGCTGGTGGGCTGCGTGGTCTTGGTCGGCCTGGTCTTCTCGCCGCTGGCCGGCCTGGGCCTGCTGGCCGCCACGATGGTCTTCCGCAAGGGCCAGCGAGGCGGCCTCCGAACCTACGCCCGGCTCTTCGCCGGGAACATCTCCCTGCGACGAGAGGGCCGCTACTACCGCGCCGTCGCCATGCGCCCTGAAGCGGCCAAGGAGATCCGGGTCTTCGGTCTGGCCGGCTGGCTCTCGGAACGGTACCGCGCCCTCCAGATGACCCTTCTGACCAAGGTCTGGGCCGAGCGGCGGCGCATCTACTTGCGCCCCTACCTGCGCTACGCGGCCTTCGGCTTCGCCGTCGCCGCCCTGAGCCTGGCAGCGATGGGCCTGGCCGCGGCCTCCGGCGCCATGACACTCACCAGCCTGGCTCTCGGGCTGCAGGCCGCCCTGGCGGCGCTGCGCCTGGGAGAGCACTTCCCGGAGGCAGACACTCAGACGCAGTTCGGGATGATCGCCTACGATGGCGTCCAGGGCTTCGAGCGCGGCGTCGCCGCCTTCGACGAGAAGATCGTCCAGCTGGAGCCGCGCCGCGACCCGGCCGGCCTGCCGGCGCGCGAGATCCGCTTCGAGCACGTCTCCTTCCACTACCCGGGGTCGGAGCAGGCGGTGCTCGAAGGGCTCGACCTGGACCTGCCGGCCGGCCGGTGCACGGCCATCGTCGGTCTCAACGGGGCCGGCAAGACGACCCTGGTCAAGCTCCTGGCCCGCCTCTACGAGCCGAGCAAGGGCCGGATCACCGTGGACGGCATCGACGCCCGCAGCTTCGCCGTGGACGACTGGCGCCGCCGGATCGGGGTGATCTTCCAGGACTTCAACCGCTACGAGCTGTCGGCCGCCGAGAACATCGGCTTCGGGGCGATCGAACTGGCCGGGGACAGAGAGCGCGTTCGCTCGGCCGCCAGACGAGCCAGCATACTGGGCACCCTCGAGCGCCTGCCCGGCGGCCTCGATACGCCGCTGGCGCGCCAGTACGCGGATGGCGCCGAACTCTCCGGCGGTCAGTGGCAGCGGGTGGCCATCGCCCGGGCCCTATTCGCCCTGGAGAACGGCGCCTCGATCCTGGTCCTCGACGAGCCGACCGCGGCCCTGGACGTGCGGGCCGAGGCCGCCTTCTTCGACAAGTTCCTCGACCTCACCCGCGGCGCCACATCCTTGCTGATAAGCCACCGATTCAGCAGCGTCCGCCATGCCGACCGGATCGCCGTGCTGGCCGGAGGCAGGGTGATCGAGCAGGGCAGTCACCAGGAACTCCTGGCCGCCGGCGGCCGCTACGCTCAGCTCTTCCGCCTGCAGGCCGAGCGCTTCGTCGAGGAAGAGGACACCGAGACCGTGTCGGCCGCCGATTTGGCAGGCGACGCCCTGGAGCCGGAGGCCGTCCCATGAGAGAAGCCCTCCGAAGCTCGGCCTGGCTGATGCGGATGTCCTGGCGCCAGCATCGCGCCAAGACGGCCGCCTCCCTCATCCTGGTCATGCTCGGCGCAGTCTCCGCGCCGCTGCTCGCTCTGGCTCTGAAGTGGCTGACCGACTCGGCCGTGGCCGGCGATTCCGCGTCCGCCGTCTGGGCCGGCATCGCCGTCGCCGCCTGCATGATCGGCCTGCTGACCCTGGGTCATTTCGCCCACATCGCCTACTTCGAGCTGTCCGAGATCAACACCCTGGCCACCGAGCAGCGCCTGATCGATCTGGCCAACGGCTCGGCCGGGATCGAACACCAGGAGCGGGCCGAGTTCGCCGATCGGATCGCCGTCCTGGAGCAGGAGCTGCATCAGATCCAGAACGGCTTCTACGCCGTGCTGTCCCTCTCGAGCCTGGCCGTGGCGATGGCCCTGACGGGCGCCATGCTGGCCGTCGTCAATCCGCTCCTCCTGCTCCTGCCGCTGGTCGCGCTGCCGCCGCTCGTCACCGGGCGCTGGGCGCAGCTGGCTCTGGATCGGGCCCGCGAGGCCACCGCCGCCGATACTCGCCTGGCGATGCACTTCTTCCGACTGGCCACGGCCGCCGGGCCGGCCAAGGAACTGCGGGTCTTCCGCCTCCAGGACGAGGTGCGGCGGCGCCATCGCGAACTGTGGGAGAAGACGACCCATCGCCTGTGGCGAGCCCAGCTCGAGGCCATGGTCCTGCGGGCCACCGGTCAGCTGGTCTTCGCCGCGGGCTACGTGGCCGGAGTCCTGCTGGTCGTCAACGACGCCATCGCCGGCCAGCGCAGCGTGGGCGACGTGGTTCTGGCCGTCACGCTGGCGGCCCAGGTCAACCAGCAGGTCGCGGCGGCCGTGTCGCTGCTCACCGACCTGCAGCGTGTCGCTCGGGCCCACGCCCGTTTCGAGTGGCTGGAGCGCTACGTGGCCGGCCGCGAGCCGCCTCCGGCCAGCGAGCCCGTCCCCGAGCGCCTGAAGCGCGGCATCGTCTTCCGGGACCTGGACTTCACCTACCCGGGCACCGCCAGTGCCGTCCTCGAAGGAGTGGATCTGACGTTCCCGGCCGGCTCCACGGTTGCCATCGTGGGCGAAAACGGCGCCGGCAAGAGCACCCTGGTCAAGCTGCTGTGCCGCTTCTACGAGCCCAGCGCGGGCACGATCGAGGTCGACGGAGTGCCCCTGGCTCGGATCTCCCCGACTGAGTGGCGGGCCCGCATCGCCAGCGGCTTCCAGGACTTCGCCCGCTTCGAGTTCGTGGCCCGCCGCACCGTCGGAGTGGGCGATCTGCCGGCTCTCGACGACGAACCGGCGGTCATGGGCGCGCTCGACCGCGCTCAGGCAACGGACGTCGTGGGCCGCCTGGAGCAGGGCCTCTCAACCCAGCTGGGCAAGAGCTACACCGACGGCACCGAACTGTCCGGCGGGCAGTGGCAGAAGCTGGCCCTGGGACGGGCCATGATGCGCGAGCTGCCGCTCCTGCTGGTGCTCGACGAGCCCACCAGCGCTCTCGACGCCGAGGCCGAGCACGCCCTCTTCGAGCGCTACGCCGAGGGAGCGCGCAGAGTCGGCCGGGCATCGGGCGGCATCACCGTCCTGGTCTCGCACCGCTTCTCGACGGTCCGCATGGCGGATCTCATCGTGGTCGTCGCGGACGGCCGCGTCGTCGAGTCCGGCTCGCACGCCCGGCTCGTCCGCAACAAGGGCCTCTACGCCGAACTGTACCGGCTGCAGGCCGCCGCCTACGAGTAGGCCCGCGGGACACCGGCAGCAGGCCGCCCTTCAAGCTGCGCGGCCGGGCCAGCCTGCCGCGCCGGCGCCGAACCAGGTCCCCGAGGCGCCCTTGACGATGGCCACCGCGTTCTCCAGCGCGCCGATGGCGGCGAAGCGCCCGCCACCCCGCAAGAACTCGGCACAGGCCCGAACCTTGGGCGCCATCGAGCCGGCCGGCCATGCGCCCGCCCCCAGGCCCTCCATGGCCTCGTCCACCGACAGGCGCAGGATCGGCTCCTGGCGCGGGGTTCCCCAGCGCCGGTAGACCGCGTCCACGTCGCTCAGTAGCAGTAGTCCGTCCGCGGCCACGGACCGGGCCAGGACTACGGCCGCGAGATCCTTGTCGATCACGGCCTCGACCCCCTCGAGGCGGCCGTCGGGCCTTTCTACCACTGGGACTCCCCCACCCCCGCTGGCGACCACCAGGACACCGGCCTCGACCAGCGACCGGATGGCGTCGGCCTCCACGATCCTCAGCGGCGGCGGCGACGGCACCACCCGCCGCCAGTTCTTGCCGTCCTGGGCGACGCTCCAGCCGCGCGCTTGGGCCTGCGCTTTGGCCGTCTCCTCGTCGTAGATCGGACCGACCGGCTTGGTGGGATTGGAGAAGGCCGGGTCGTCGGCCGGCACAACCGTTCGCGTCACCACCACGGCAATCTCGCGTCGGCGCCCGTGCTCCAGGAAGGCGTCGTTCAGGGCGTTGGCCAGCAGGTACCCGATCTGGCCCTGCGACTCGGCCCCCAGAACGTCCAGGGGCGGCGCAGGAACCACCGAGGCAGCCATCTCCGCCCCGATCGCCAGGAAGCCCACCTGCGGGCCGTTGCCGTGCGTCAGCACGATCTCCGCTCGGCTGCCCTCGGCCAGGGTGACGAGACCCCGCGCGGCCGCCACCAGGTTGCGGCGCTGGACGTCCGTGGATCCCGACTCGCCGCGCCTGATGAGAGCGTTGCCGCCCAGGGCGATGGCGAGGCGGGTCACCCCACGCGCTCCCAGCGTTCATGGCCGCTGATGAGCAGGTACAACAAGGCCTGCTCGGTGTACCAGCGGTTCTCGGCCTCGTCCCAGACGCGCGACTGCGGCCCGTCGATCACCTCGTCGGTCACCTCCTCGCCGCGGTGGGCCGGCAGGCAGTGCATGAAGATGGCGCTCGGCTTGGCCCGGGCCATCAGCGCCGCATCCACCCGATACGGAGTGAAGACCCGGGCGCGCTCGCCCTTCTCCTTCTCCTGGCCCATGCTGGCCCAGACGTCCGTGTAGACGGCGTCGGCGCCGCTCACGGCCACCGCCGGGTCGCGGCTAAGCTCCACCCGGCCTCCGGCCGTGGCCACGATCTCGGCCTTCGGCTCGTAGCCCTCGGGGGTGGCCACGGCCAGCGCGAAGCCCATCTGGGCCGCGCCCTGGATGAGCGAGTGGCAGACGTTATTGCCGTCCCCCACGTAGGCCACTCGCAGACCCTCCAGTGTCCCGAAGGCCTCCTCGAGGGTCATCATGTCGGCCAGGGCCTGGCAGGGGTGGTGGTCGTCGGTCAGGGCGTTGATGACGGGGATCGTGCTGTGCCGGGCCAGCTCCTCGACCTTCGCCTGCTCGAAGGTGCGGATCACCAGGGCCGATAGGTAGCGCGAGAGCACGCGGGCGGTGTCGGCGACCGTCTCGCCACGGCCGATCTGCAGTTCGTCGGGGCGCAGGGCGATGGGCAGCATGCCCAGGCCCCAGATCGCGGCTTCGAAGCTGACGCGGGTCCGAGTGGAGGGTTTGTCGAAGATCATTCCGACTCGTCCGCCAGCCAGGGCGTCGCGGGTGTCGCCGGCCTGCCGCTTGGCCTGAGCGGCCAGATCGAGGGTGTTCCGGATCCCGTCCCGCCCCAGCGATTCCAGGGTCAGAAGGTGCCGCGTCATGGTGGTCCTCTCGTCAGCCGCCGGCCGTGGCCGGCGAGCCGCCGGCGCGAGCCTTGTCCACGATACCGCCCAGCAACTGCTCGAGCGTGATCGTCGGGCCGATTGCCGTCTCCACCTCTTCCAGCTCGTAGCGAACCCGGACGATCGGCTTGTTGAGCTTGATCAGGCGAGTCAGATCGATCGGCGTGGCGGAAAGGACCAGGTCCGCCGGCATGGCGTTCAGGGCGGCCTCCAACTCGGCGATCTGCTCATGGCCGTAGCCCATGGCCGGAATCAGCGGCTCCAGGTCCGGGTAGCGTCGCAGCGTCTCGGCCAGCTGTCCGCCGACATGGGGCCGCGGGTCCACCGGCTCGCCGCCGTTTCGCCGGGCGGCCACGATGCCGGCCCCGAAGGTCATGCCGCCGTGGGTCAGAGTGGGCCCGTCCTCGACCACGGCCACGCGCTTGCCCTTCACGTCGCCGCCCACCAGGGTCAGGGTCGAACGGGCCAGGATCACCGCCGCGCGCGGATTGGCCGAGGCCAGGTTCGCCAGGACCTCCGAAACCTGCTCGACAGAAGCCGAGTCGGTCTTGTTGACGACGACTACGTCCGCCATTCGCAGATTCGTCTCGCCGGGGTGGTAGCGCATCTCGTGGCCGGCCCTCAGCGGATCGGCTACGACGACGAACAGGTCCGGCTTGTAGAACGGGAAGTCGTTGTTGCCGCCGTCCCACAGGACCACGTCCGCCTCGGCTTCGGCCGCCCGCAGAATCTCCTCGTAGTCGACCCCGGCGTAGAGCACTCGCCCGGCGTCGAGATGCGGTTCGTACTCCTCGCGCTCCTCGATCGTGGTCTCGTAGCGGTCCAGGTCCGAGTAGGCCGCGTACCTTTGCACGCGCTGGGCCACGAGATCCCCATAGGGCATCGGATGGCGCACCACCACCACGCGCAGGCCCTGCCGCTCCAGTGTCGCCGCCAGGTAGCGAGTGGTCTGGCTCTTGCCCGCTCCGGTGCGAGTCGCGCCGACGGCCACGACCGGCTTCGTGCTGGGCAGCATCGTGCGCGCCGGCCCGAGCAGCTCGAAATCGGCCCCGCAGGAGAGGGCCCGGCTGGCGGAGTGCATGACGTGCTCGTGCGAGACGTCGCTGTAGGCGAAGACAACCCGGGCCACGTCCCGTTCGCGCAGAATCGTCTCCAGCTCCGATTCGGCCAGGATCGGGATCCCATCTGGATAGAGCGGCCCGGCCAGCGCGGCCGGGTAGCGCCGGTCGGCGATGCCCGGGATCTGGGCGGCCGTGAAGGCCACCACCTCGATGCCGGGGTCGGCGCGATAGACGACGTTGAAGTTGTGGAAGTCGCGCCCGGCGGCTCCCATGATCAGGACGCGCGTGCGATCCATGAACCGGCCTTCTGCTCTCCGCCGCGCTGCGGGCAGCGCCCGCGCGGCCGACGTGCGGGCCGACGAGCCGGTTCCGCCCTGGTCCAGCGGTCGTCAAGCGGGCCTTAGTGTCACCCGCCCGGGCCTGCCGTGCAAGACCGGTCCCGTGAGCGGGCAGCTGGACCCGCCTGGCGGGCCGCGATGCCCCGGGGCGTGCGGCCGTCCGGCCGACGAGCCGGGTCAGGCCACCGACTGGCTCTGCTCGCTCTCCAGCTCGAAGCAGCCCACGAAGTGGTCCGGCTCGATCTCCACCATCGTCGGCTCGCCGGGCAGCGCCCACGGGCCCTTCCCGGCTTCGGGATGCTTCTCGTGGAAGAGGCACACGCCGCGGCCCATGGGCGCTCCCAGCTCCTTCTCGATCTGGGCCCACTTCTTGTGAAGCTGCGGCACCGAAGCCAGCAGCATGCGGGTGTAGGGGTGCGTTGGCTTGCCAAACACCTTCGCGGTATCGCCCATCTCCACGACCCGGCCGCGGCGCAGGATCACCGTGTCGGTGCTTATGTAGTTGCCCAGCGACAGGTCGTGGGTGATGAAGAGGATGCCGAGCCCTCTGGCTTTCAGGTCGCCCAGCAGATTCAGGACGTCGATCCGGGTAGAGGCGTCGAGCATGCTGATGATCTCGTCGGCGACCAGGATCTTGATGTCCAGCAGCAGCGCCCGGGCCACCAGGAGCCGCTGCAGCTGGCCGCCGGAGAGCTGGTGGGGGTACTTGTTCAGCACCTGCCCGGGCTCCAGGGCGACGCTCCTCAGCGCGGCCTCCACCCTGCCGTTCCACTCGGAAAAGGGCATCTCGGCGAAGTACTCGCCGCGGATCATGCCGAAGACGCGATCCGCCTTGAAGATCGGGTTGAACGAGCTGAACGGGTCCTGGAAGACTCCCTGGACGCCACGGTAGTAGTCCTTGACCGCGTCCCCGCGGATGGCGGTGATGTCCTCGCCGCCCAGGCTGATCCTGCCCCGGTTGATGGCGACGAGCTTCAGGACCATCTTGCCGATGGTCGTCTTGCCGCTGCCGCTCTCGCCGATCAGCGAGACCACCTCGCCGGGCCGAACGTCGAAGCTGACGTCGCGGACGGCGACCAGTTCCTTGCCGCCGAAGGTGCCGACCTTGTAGGTCTTGGAGACTCGATCGAGGCTAAGCATTGTCGTGGACCTTCCAGCAGGCGACCCAGTGGTCGCGGCCGACCGGGGCGAAGGGTGGCTCATCGTCGCATACGCCGGATGCCAGCGGGCAGCGTGCCTTGAACCGGCATCCTGTCGGCGGATTGAGGAGGGACGGCGGGCCGCCCGGTATTCCGGTCAGCTTGCGATCGGCGTAACGGACACCGACCTCCGGCAACGACGCGACCAGCAACTTCGTGTACGGATGCAGCGGCTTCTCGATGATCGTTGCCGTGGGCGCCTTCTCGGCCAGCTTTCCGGCGTACATGATCAGGATCGTGTCGGCGATCTGATAGAGGATCGAGACGTCGTGGGTGATGACCATCATGCTGCGCACGAAGCCGTGGTCGCGGAAGCTGACCAGGGTTTCGGCCACCGCCCGCTGAGTCGAGACGTCCAGGGCGGAGGTGATCTCGTCGGCGATCAGCAGCGACGGATCGAGCAACGTGGAGATGACCATCACCATCCGCTGCTTCATGCCGCCCGACAGTTCGATCGGATAGCGGCCCAGCACGTCCCGCTGCAGGCCGACCAGGTCGATGCGCCGCTCCAGCTCCTCGCGGACGTCCCGATAGAGGATGCCGCGCGACTCCAGCAACTCGCTGATCATCAGCCCGATCCTGCGGGTCGGGTTCATGGCGCTCATGGCATATTGCGGGACGATCGAGACGTCCCTGAACCGGAACTGGCTCATCGCCTCGCTGTCGGTGATCGGCAGGTCGTTGCCATCGAGGACGACGTGCCCGCCGACGTGCTTCATCCGGCCTTCCAGGCGGATCAGGCTGTTGCCGAGCGTCGTCTTGCCGCAGCCGGACTCGCCGGCCAGACCCATGATCTCCTTGTCCCGGATCTCGAAGGTGGCCCCGTCGAGCGCCTTGACGTCGCCGGCGAGGGTTCGGTAGTAGACCCGAAGGTCCGTCACTTGCAGGCTCATCGGATCACAGTTCCCGCAGCTTGGGATTGAAGATCTCGTCCAGGCCGACGTTCATCACGTACAGCGCGCCCACCAGGGCCATGATCCCGACACCGGGCGGGACGAACCACCACCACATGCCGAAATACTGAGCGCCCCAGTAGACGTTGTTGTACATCATCAAGCCCAGGGTCATGGCGTCCTTGGGACCCAGGCCGATGAAGTCCAGGCTGGCGCCGATCAGGATCGCGCCGCCGAACAACAGGATGAAGGTCAGGAAGAGGTACGAGCTCATGTTGGGCGCGATCTCGGTGACGATGATCTTCCAGCTGCCGCGACCGCTGAGGCGGGCCAGGTCGATGAAGTCGCGGTTTCGCAGGGTGAAGGTCTGGGCCCGAATCGCGCGAGCCGCCCAGGGCCAGGATGTCAGCCCGATGAACACCGCCTCGAAGGGCACGCCGCGCATGTCGGACGGCAGGTAGGCCGCGATAACCAGCAACACGGCCAACGTCGGGATGACCAGCATGATGTTCGTGGCCATGTTGAGGAACTCGTCGACCCAGCCGCCGCGATAGCCGGCGACGAAGCCGACGGCCATGCCGATCAGGGCCGCCAGGCCACCGCCGGCAACGCCGACGAAGAAGGTGGCCCGCAGGCCGTTGGTGAACTGGGAGAAGACGTCTTCTCCGAAGTAGGTTGTGCCCATCCAGTAGCCATCGTCCAGCGAAGGCGAGATGAACGGAATCCCGTCCTGGGCCAGCGGATCCCTGGGGTCCAGGATGGGGCCGAGGAAGGCAATCAGGGCTAGAGCAGACAGAACGGCAAAGGAGAACAGGAACTTCCTGGAACGAAGGGCGAAGTAGAGGAACTCGCCGCCGCCGCGCCCCTTGGCCCCCTCGACTGCCGGTTTGTTGTCGGCCGAGGCCATGGCCGTCATGCCTGGCCTCCCTGCATCCCCACGCGGGTGCGCGGGTCGACGATCATGTAGACGATGTCGACCAGGAAGTTGGCGACGAGCACGCCGACGATGATGAACAGGAAGATTCCCTGGATCAGGAAGTAGTCCTGGCTCTTGATGGCATTGAAGACGAGCAGGCCCATGCCCGGGTACTGGAAGACGATCTCCGTCACCAGCGAGCCGGCCACGATCACGCCCAGCTGCAGCGCCAGGCCGGTGATCTGCGGCAGCATGGCGTTGCGGAACGCGTACTTGCGGATCAGGCCCTGCGGCGCCCCCAGCGCCTCCAGGTAACGGCTGTAGTCCGCCTCCAGCTCGTAGATGATCATGTTGCGCATGCCGATCGCCCAGCCGCCGAACATGACCAGGAACAGCGACAGGAACGGCAGCAGCCAGTGCGCCACCAGATCCTGGGCGAAGACCCAGGTGAGAGTCGGCTCGAGATTGAGACCGTACCCACCCGAGAACGGCATCCATCGCATCGTGTAGGCGATGACGAACTGGAGGATCAGGGCCAGGAACATGTACGGCGTGGCGGTCAGGACGTAGCCTGCCGGCAGGATCGTGTTGTCGAGGACACGGCGCCGCGCGGCGAGCGCGCCGGCACCGTTGCCGAGAACCCAGCTGAGCAGGATCGCCGGAATGAGCAGGCCCAGCGTGTACGGCACCGCCGCCATGATGGTCTCCACCACGGGGCGCCCATGGCCGTAGATGCTGAGGCCCAGGTCGCCGTGCGCGAGGGAGGTCCAGAAGTTGAGGAACTGCTCGTAGAGCGGCCGGTCGAGACCGAACAGACCGTTGTAGTACTCGACCATCGCCCGGGAAGTCTCCGGCGTGCAGCCGCTGCAACTCCGGTTCACGAGGACTGCGATCGGGTCACCGGGCGCCAGCCGCGGGATCAGCCAGTCGATCGTGGCCGCTATGAAGAATGTAATCGCGTAGATGAAGAGCTTACGCCCGAAGTAGCGTCGCACTCGATCTCCCGGCTACCGGAAACCGGCATTCAAAGAATAGCCCCTCCCTCCGGGGTTGCGCGGAGGGAGGGGCTAAGGTCGGTTGACCGGTTTACTTCTCCACCAACTTGATGTTGGTGAGCATGTAGATCGCACCCATCTGCCAGTAGCCGTTCCAGGTGGCCGGCAGGACCTGCGGGCCCGGACCCTTGTCAGAGGGCCAGTTGGTCCAAACCGTGTTGCTCACCTGCGACCAAACGCCGTTGTACCAAAGCGGAATAACGGGCGTCTGCTCGAGCTGGATCTTCTGCAGCTTGCTGCAGAGGTCCTTCATCGCGGCCAGGTCCTCGACCGGCGTCTTGTCGAGCTGCTGGACGAGAGCCCAAGCGGCCTCGTTCTCGTAGCCCTCGTAGTTCCGGTTCTCACCGGCGCCGTTCGGGAGAGGCATGCGGAAGACGTAGTCGTACCAGGTCCACGGGGTGTTACCGACCTGGACGTCGTTGTTGATGACCAGATCGAACTTCGGAATCGAGCCGTCGTCGGGCCGGTTGCGGTCGGACACGACGGTCGCGTAGTCCGGGTGCTGGGGATCGATGTTGATGCCGGCCAGCTTGGCGCTGGCAGCGATCGAGTTCTCGGCGGCCATCCAGTCGGACCAGCCATCCGGAACCTCGAGGACGAGCTTGATCGGCGTGCCGTCCTTGTTGTCGACGAAGCCGTCGCCGTCCTTGTCCTTGTAGCCGGCAGCCGCGAGCATGCTCTTGGCATCGGCAGTAGAGAACGAGAAGCCGAGCGCCTCGCGCTGGGCGGCGTCGACGTACTTGGAGAAGATCGGCAGCAGGCCCGTGGCATCGGCCTTCTGGACGATGTTGCCGTAGACCTTGTTGACGATGTCGTCGGTGTTGATCGCCGTCGCAAGCGCCTTGCGGAAGGCCGGATCGTCCAGAGGCTTCTTCTTGGTGTTCGGGACGAGCGTGGCCGTGTTGCCCGCGAGCATGTACGGGGCGGTCGGGTAGTAGGTGGTGATGCCGTAACCGCCGGCCACGAGGGAGGCGACGCCGGGCAGGAAGTTGTTCGACAGGTCGAGGCTGCCCTGGAGGAGCTGGCCGAGGGCGACGCTGTTGGCGCCGTTGACGAGGTCGACGATGTACTTGGGCTTGACGTCCAGGTTCAGAGCCGACTTGGCCCACCAGTTGTCGTTCTTCTGCCAGACCATGCGGTCCTCAGCAGAAGTCTTGTAGGTGTACGGGCCGGTGCCAACGCCGTTCTTGTTGGTTTCCTTGAGGATGTCCTCGTTGGCCTTGGACTCCCAAATGGCCTTCGGAACGATCGCGCTGTTGTACAGCCACTGCTGCCATTCCTGGTAGGCGGGGCTGGCGCTGAACTTGACGACGACGGTCTTGGCGTCGGTCGCCTCAGCGCTCTCCAGTCCTGCCTGAGGCAGGCTGGAGCCGAGGGCCTTGACCGTGAGGCCGAGGTTGATCGTGAAGGCAACGTCAGCGGCACTGAAGTCCGAGCCGTCGCTCCACTTCACGCCCTCGCGGGTCGTGATGGTGTAGGTCGTCTTGGCGGAGTCCCATGCGCCGGCGGTGGCAAGCCACGGCGTGTACTCATCCTTGAGCGGGTCGTACAGGAACAGGGTCTCGTACTGGAGGCCCACCACGCCCATCGCGGCGTTGGGATCCAGCGGATTCCACGTCGACGGGGCGCCCCACTGCTTACCAGTGGTGTAGAGGGTCTCGTTTCGCGGGTACTCGGTTACCGGCGCCGCCGATGCGGACGGCTCGGCAGTGACGTCACCGCCGGGGGTGGCCGTGGCGCTGGTGCTGCTGCAGGCCGAGGCCACGATGGCCAGGACCGCGAGCAGGCCGAAGACCCTTGTCTTCCCTTGGTGCATCCCTTTCCTCCTTCCCATGGACTCCCAATGCGCCTGGCAGCACCGCCAGAACTCGAAAAGAGTCGCATGGCTCGTGGCCGACAAAGCTCCGAATCGCCTCCTCCGGGGGCGAGCATCGGCCTCCCGGACAGTAGACCACGTTTAGTAGCCTGTCAACGGATATGAGAGCTAAAACCATTAGTCGACCGGGCCCATCTCAGCGCCACCACGGCACAGCCGAGCGTGGGGACCGGCTGCAACCCCACGTGCGGCCCCGCCGGATCGCGTCTCTGCGAAGGTTGACCTCTGTCAACAGCGGCTGATAACATGCATGAAACTTTCAGTTACCGCGTGGAGGATAGGCTTGCCCCGCCGAGCTGGCTACAGGCCCGCCACCCTGGCCGACGTCGCTGCCGCGGCCGGCCTGTCGCCGGCTGCCGTCTCGCTCGCCCTGAGAGGCAGGCCGGGGGTCTCGGAGGAGACGCGAGCCCGAGTCGTCGAGTCAGCCCGAACGCTGGGCTACCGCTCCCCATCGGCCGGCTCACGCCAGGCCCAGAGGCTGTCGACCATCGGCCTGGTGATCAATGCCTTCCTCAATCCGCAGGAGGCCAACCGCTTCTATGCGCCCGTGATGGCCGGGATCGAAGAAAGCTGTCGCCTCCACCGCATGGACCTCATGTTCGCCACTATGCCGGTCGACAAGCACTACTACCCCCTCGAGGTGCCGCGCATAGTGACCGATCGAACCTGCGACGGTCTGATCGTCGTCGGGGCGCACCTATCTCAGGGCACGGCCGAGATCCTGGAGGCAGCGCCTCCGGCAGTGCTCGTGGACGCCTACTCCGAAGACGACGCGTTCGACTCGGTGGCCGTGGACAACATCGGCGGGTCTCGCACCGCGGTCGGACACCTCGTGGCCCAGGGTCACCGGGAAATCGCGGTCCTCGGCACCGAGCCGGAGGCCTTTCCGAGCATCCTGCAGCGACGCCGTGGATACGAGGAGATCCTCCTTGAGGCCGGGCTTCGACCGCGGTTCATCGACACGCCCTACTGGCCGCCGGAGGATGTTGCGCGCGCGGGCGTTCAGTACCTGAAGGCTCATTCGGAGGTCACGGCCGTCTTCTGCTCAACCGACGTGGTCGCGGTGGCCTTCATGCAGGCCGCACAGCAAGCCGGCATCGCCATCCCGGATCAGGTTTCGATCGTCGGCTTCGACGACATCGACCTGGCGGGCTTCGTCTCTCCGGCCCTGACCACGATGGCCGTGGACAAGGTAGGCATGGGGCGCATAGCCGTGACCCTGCTCGCCCATCGTCTGGAGGTGGGCACGGAGTGCATCACCCAGACGCTCCTGAAGCCTCTGCTCGTGGTTCGCCAGTCGGTGCGGCAGCTTGGCACCGCGCAGCCGGGAAGCGCCGCGGCGGCCGCCATTGCCCCCACGCCCCAGCCGGCCTAGGCGAGAAGGCGAAAATGCAGCGCTCAACCGGCTCGGGCGGACCCTCGAGCGGCACACCTCCCTCTGGGGCGCTGCCCAACATCCCCTGGGAGGACCGGCCGGCCGGCAGCTCCTCGACCGTGTGGCGTTCGAGCCGCAATCCGATCATCCGGCGCGACCAGATCGAGCGCGCCAACAGCATCTTCAATTCGGCCGTCGTGCCGTTCGGCGACGGCTTCGCCGGCGTCTTCCGCGTGGACGACACCACGCGCCTGATGAACCTGCACACGGGCCGCAGCGACGACGGGATCGACTGGCAGATCGAGCCCCAGACGATCGAGTGGGCGGCCACCGATGCCCGGGTGAGTGAGATCCAGGAGACGTTCGAGCATGCCTACGACCCGCGGGTGACCTGGCTCGAGGATCGCTACTACGTGACCTGGTGCAACGGCTACCACGGGCCTACGATCGGTATCGGCTTCACCTACGACTTCGAGACCTTCCACCAGCTCGACAACGCCTTCATGCCGTTCAACCGAAACGGCGTGCTATTCCCGCGCAAGGTGAACGGCGCCTACTTGATGCTGTCGCGGCCGAGCGACAACGGCCACACCCCGTTCGGCGACATGTATCTCTCGGAGAGCCCGGACTTGATCCACTGGGGCCGCCACCGGCTGGTCATGACGCCCCGGCGCTGGACCTGGGAGTCGACCAAGCTCGGCGCCGGACCTACCCCGATCGAGACGCCGGAAGGCTGGCTACTCATCTACCACGGCGTCCTGACGTCCTGCAACGGCTTCGTCTACTCGATGGGCGCCGCGCTGCTCGACCTGGACGAGCCGTGGAAGGTGATCGCCCGCAGCCGCGACTACCTGCTGTCTCCCCAGGTTCCGTACGAACAGGTCGGCGACGTCCCGAATGTGGTCTTCCCCTGCGCGGCTCTCCTGGATGGGCCGACC